>NZ_JBIVFO010000013.1:0-157317 GCF_044748225.1 Streptomyces sp. NPDC090021
CAGCGCGGAGAACCGGCCCACACAGGAGAAGTTCCACTGCGTCGCCTGCGGCCACCAGGCGCACGCCGACGTCGTGGGGGCTTCCAACGTTCTGCGGGCCGGGCTGGCCCGTCGTCAAGCTCAACCAGCTTGACGAGAAGCCCCCGGATCTATCCGGGGGAGTAGTCACGACAAGACGGTAACCGCAGCGACCGACAGACCGGGATCAGGCGGAGACGAGTTCCGGCCGGACGAGGGCGGCGGGACGGCGCAGGGCCTCGTCGTAGCGGTGCAGCAACAGCCGGGCCAGGGCGGGGTGGTCGCCCAGCGGGGCGGCCGCGAGGGCGGGCGAGGCCGCGGCGGTCTGGGTGGCGAACCGGCCGGGAGCGGCGAAGTACGAGGCCACCGCGATCCGGTGGTGGCCGCGGGCGGCGAGCGCCCGGACGGCCTCGGGGGCGGTGGGCGCGGCGGCCGAGGCGTAGGCGGGCACCACCGGGACATCGCCGAGGCGGCCGGAGAGCAGTGCGGCGGTGCGGCGGGTGTCGGCGGCCGACTCGGGGTCGCGGGAACCGGCGGCGGCGAGCACCACGGCGGTGCCGGCGGTCCAGCCGGCCTCCACGAGCCGTTCGTACAGGGCCTCGACGAGCAGCGGGTGCGGCCCCAGCGGGGCGGCGACGCGGGTGTCCAGGTGGGTGGCCCGGGCGGCGGCCGCGGGCAGGTCACGCTTGACGTGGTACCCGCGGCCGAGCAGCAGCGGGACGAGGACGGCGGCGCCGGAGGCCGCGCGCAGGGTGTCGTCGAGCAGCGGCTCGTTCAGCTCGATGTGGCCGAGCCGGACGTCGAGCCGCGGGCGGAGCTCGCGGACCCGTTCGAGGAGGGCGAGGGCGGTGTGCAGGGCGCGCGGGTCGCGGCTGCCGTGGGCCACGGCGACGAGGGTGGGCTGCTGCATGGGAGGTCTCCGAGGGTGCGGGTGCGGGGCGGTCGCAGTCCGCTGAGCTGCGTGCCGAGCTGGGCGGTGATCCGGGTCAGCAGCTCGGCCGCGCTGCCGAACGGGAGGGAGGGGAGGGCGAGACTGTCGGGAGGGTGCACCGGCTCCGTCATGAACCGATCCTGCGGGTTGCAGATTGCCGGTGCGTTGCACCGGGATGACAGGTGGTTGCGGGGGGCTCACCCGGTCATTCGTACGAGTGAAAGGGGGTGGTGGCGGAACTCCCGGGCCGGTGGTGATCGTCAATGTGTGCGAACGAGGTGTGCGAACGGCGGCGTGTGCGGGCGCTGTGCGGGAGGGACGGTCATGAGGATCAAGGGCTGGGTGACGGCAAGGGCGACGGCAAGGGCAGGGGCAGGGGAAACGGCGATGGCGACGGTCGGGGCGCGGGCGAGGGCGCGCGCGGGCGCGGCGGTGAGAGCGATGGCGGACCGGCGGGCGGGGTGGCCGCGGCGGCTGCGGGGAGTCCGGGGCAGACGGCGGGTGGTGCAGGCCGTCATGGCGGGCTGTGTGCTGGCGCTGCTGCCGTCGGCCTGGACGCACGCGTCGGCCGCGGACCGGCTGCGGACGACGGCCGACGCGCCCGCCGCCGACGTGGCGGTGGTGTTCGGAGCCGGCCTGTGGCGGGGGCGGCCCACCCCCTATCTCGCCGACCGGCTCGACGCCGCCGCCGAGCTGTACCGCACGGGCAGGGTGCGGGTGGTGCTGGTCACCGGGGACAACAGCCGCAAGGAGTACGACGAGCCCGACGCGATGCGCACCTACCTGACCGGGAAGGGGGTGCCGGGCGAGCGGATCGTCAGCGACTACGCGGGCTTCGACACCTGGGACTCCTGTGTGCGGGCCAAGGAGATCTTCGGCGTCGACCGGGCCGTGCTGGTCACCCAGGGCTTCCACATACGCCGGGCCGTCGCCCTGTGCCAGGCGGCGGGCGTGGACTCGTACGGCGTCGGGGTCGCCGACGTGCACGACGCCACCTGGCGCTACGGGCAGGCGCGCGAGTTCCTCGCGGCCGGCAAGGCGGCCGTGGACGCGGCCTTCAAGCCGGCCCCCCACTTCCTGGGACCGAAGGAGCACGGGGTGTCGCGGGCCCTGGCGGCTCCGGCAGAGTGAGCACCGCCGTATATGACGATTCGTCATATACGGGGTCGGTCGGATACGGGCGTCAGAGGTGGAACCGTGGCTGGAGCGGATCTGCGGGGCAAGGCCGTCGTCATCACCGGCGGGGCCCGGGGACTGGGAGCCGCGGCGGCGCCCGGGTCCCGTCGTACGCTCCCCGTCCGCGCCCGCCTGCCCGTCCGTCGCGCCGCGGCCGCGTTAATCGCGTGCCGCCGACGGGGGTGCGGGCTACGGTCCGCCCTGTGGAAAAGGATGAAGACACCACGGCACCCTTGCTGCGCGACGTCCTCCCGCAGCTGAGCGCCGAACTCGTGCGGCTGCTGGAGGAGGAGGGCGAACGCGATCTCGCCCTCTGCGCACACGACCTCCGTATCCTCGCCGACTGCGGCTGCGGCGACGACTTCTGCCAGAGTTTCCACACCGCGCCCCACCCGCCGGGGACGCCCTATGGGCCGGGCCACCGCAACGTGGCGCTGCTCCCGGCCCGCGGGTGCCTGATCCTCGACGTCGTCCACGGCCGGATCATGTTCGTGGAGGTCCTGGACCGGCCCGAGCTGCGGCCGGTGCTGCGCGTCGCCCTCACCGGGGGCGGCGGGCCGCGCTGAGGTGGAGCACCCCGAGCCGTAACGCGGGGTGGCGGCCGGTGTAACACCGCCGACGCATGCTGAACCGTATGCACACGCCGGGATCCACCACCGCCACGCACTGCCCCTACTGCGCCCTGCAGTGCGGGATGAACCTGCGCCCCGAGCCCGGCGGCACGGGGGTGACGGTGGAGGAGCGCGCCGACTTCCCGGTCAACCGGGGCGCACTGTGCGGCAAGGGCCGCACCGCCCCCGCTGTGCTCTCCTCCCGGGTGCGTCTCACCGAGCCGCTCGTCCGCACCCACGCAGGGCGGCTCGAACCCGCCACCTGGGAGGAGGCCCTCGACGCCGTGGCCGCGGGCCTCTCCCGTACGGCCCGCGCACACGGACCGGACGCGGTCGGCGTCTTCGGGGGCGGCGGGCTCACCAACGAGAAGGCGTACGCGCTCGGCAAGTTCGCCCGCGTCGCCCTGCGCACCTCGCAGATCGACTACAACGGCCGTTTCTGCATGTCCTCGGCCGCCGCCGCACACCAAAAGGCCTTCGGGATCGACCGCGGCCTGCCCTTCCCGCTGGAGGACATCCCCCGCACCGGCTGCGTGGTCCTCGTCGGCTCGAACCTGGCCGAAACCATGCCGCCCGCCCTGCGCTACCTCACCGAGCTCAAGGCCAACGGCGGCACCCTCGTCGTCATCGACCCGCGCCGCACGCGCACGGCCGAACAGGCCGACCTGCACCTGGCCCCGCGCCCCGGCACCGACCTCGCCCTCGCCCTCGGTCTCCTGCACCTCGTCGTCGCCGACGGCCGCACCGACGACGAGTTCATCGCCGCCCGCACCACCGGCTGGGAAGAGGCCCGGGCCGCCGCCATGGCCCACTGGCCCGAGCTGGTGGAACGCATCACCGGCGTCCCGGTCCCGGCCCTGCGCGAGGCGGTCGGCCTCTTCTGCGCACCGGACTCCGCGATGGTGCTGACCGCCCGCGGCCCCGAGCAGCAGTCCAAGGGCACCGACACCGTCGGCGCCTGGATCAACCTGTGCCTGGCCACCGGCCGGGCCGGCCGCCCGCTCTCCGGCTACGGCTGCCTCACCGGCCAGGGCAACGGCCAGGGCGGCCGCGAGCACGGCCAGAAGGCCGACCAGCTCCCCGGCTACCGCAAGCTCACCGACCCGGCCGCACGGGCGCACGTCGCCGGGGTCTGGGGCGTCGACCCCGACAGCCTCCCCGGACCCGGCCGCAGCGCCTACGAGCTTCTCGACGCCCTCGGCACCGACGTGAAGTCCCTCCTCCTGATGGGCTCCAACCCGGTCGTCTCGGCCCCCCGCGCCGCACACGTCGAGGACCGGATCCGCTCACTGGACTTCCTCGCCGTCGCCGACGTCGTGCTCTCCGAGACGGCCGTCCTCGCGGACGTCGTCCTCCCCGTCACCCAGTGGGCGGAGGAGACCGGCACCACCACCAACCTGGAGGGCCGCGTCCTGCTGCGGCGCCGCGCACTGACCCCGCCCCCGGGCGTCCGCAGCGACTTGGACGTCCTGCACGGGCTCGCCGCCCGCCTCGGAGTCGAGAAGGGCTTCCCCACCTCCCCCGAAGAGGTATTCGACGAACTGCGCCGCGCCTCCGCCGGTGGCCCGGCGGACTACTCCGGCATCACCTACGACCGCATCGAGGCCGAACAGGGCGTCTTCTGGCCCTGCCCCGAGGGCTCCACGGGCACCGAATGCCTCTTCCTGGACCGGTTCGCCACCGACGACGGCCGGGCCCGTTTCGTCCCCGTCGCCCACCGTGACGCCGCCGAAGTCCCCGACGTGGACTACCCGCTCCTGCTCACGACCGGCCGCGTGGTCGCCCAGTACCAGTCCGGCGCCCAGACCCGCCGGGTGGACGAGCTCAACGAGGCAGCCCCCGGTCCCTTCGTGGAGCTCCACCCCCGCCTCGCGGCCCGGCTCGGCGCGGTCGACGGCAGCCTCCTCGCCGTCACCTCCCGCCGCGGCCGCGCGGTGGCCCCGGCCCGCATCACGGACGCCATCCGCGCGGACACGGTCTTCATGCCCTTCCACTGGCCGGGCGAGGGCCGCGCCAACACCCTGACCAACCCGGCCCTCGACCCCACCTCCCGTATGCCGGAGTTCAAGGTCTGCGCGGTCCGCGTCGAACCCGCCTAGGCACCCTGCCCGAGCCGGCCGTCGTCCACCGACAGGTCGCGGTCGTACAGCACGAACTGCCTTTTCCCCGTGTCCAGTTCGTACCCGGCCGAGTCGAGCTCCCGGATCAGTGCGTCGAAGGCCGCACCCGCACCGGCCGCCCCCGCCGCGCCGCTCCACCGCTGCCTCACGCACCGCACCTGCCAGGCCCCGCCCCCGACCCGGCGCACGTTCCCCGACAGGTGCGCCCCGTGCGGGGCCGCCAGGGCCTCCAGCGCCGGGCGGTCGAAGTCCGCGGGCAGCAGCACCGGGAGGTGGTGCTCGAAGCAGCCGCCGCCCGGCCCCGGGAGGTCCGTGGTCCAGGGGACGGTCTTCACCTCGACCCGCACCGGATCGAAGCCGTCCGCCCGCAGCTGCGGCACCAGCCGCTCGTGGCCCGTGCGGTCCGGCAGGGTCAGCACCGGCCGCGACACCGCCCGCCCCCGCTCCGGCTCGACGTGCGTCACCTCCAACTTCCGTGCGGCGGCCCAGGTGTCGAGCCGCGCCGACTCCGCCGCGTCCGCGCAGCGCACCGTCACGTGGGTTTCGTCCTCGCGCATGGAGCCGATCATCTCGGACATGCGTCCGATCCGCATCGGGGTTCCCGGCCGGGGGTAACCATCGGTCACGCACCGGACTCAGAAAGTGCTCGCACGCCCCTCGTGGCAGCCATGTGTCTTACCCCACACTGAATGCGGTGCCCCCGTCCTCGGAGCCCTGGAGGTCGCCCCCGTGCAGACCCGGACCCTGACCGTGAACGCGAGCGAGTCCTCGGAGGCCGAAGCCGTGGACGAAGAGCCCGAGGTACTGGAGCTGATCGAGCCGGTACCTGTGCAGCGCAGGCGGGACAGCGACGGGAGCGGGGGTGGAGCGGGCCCCTCCGCCGACCTGTTCCGGCAGTACCTGCGCGAGATAGGCAGGATCCCGCTGCTCACCGCCGCCGAGGAAGTGGATCTCGCGCGGCGCGTCGAAGCCGGACTGTTCGCCGAGGAGAAGCTCGGCAACACCCCCGACCTCGACTCCCAGCTCGCCCTCGACCTCGACCGGCTCGTCGTCCTGGGGCGCATGGCCAAACGCCGGCTCATCGAGTCGAACCTGCGGCTGGTCGTCTCCGTCGCCAAACGGTACGTGGGCCGCGGGCTCACCATGCTCGACCTGGTCCAGGAGGGCAACCTCGGGCTGATCCGGGCGGTCGAGAAGTTCGACTACGCCCGCGGGTACAAGTTCTCCACGTACGCCACCTGGTGGATCCGGCAGGCCATGTCCCGTGCCCTCGCCGACCAGGCACGGACCATCCGTGTGCCTGTCCACGTCGTCGAGCTGATCAACCGGGTCGTCCGTGTGCAGCGCCGCATGCTCCAGGAACGCGGCTACGAGCCCACCGCCGAAGAGGTCGCCGTCCACCTGGAGCTGACCCCCGAGCGGGTCCTGGAAGTACTGCGCCTCGCCCAGGAGCCGGTGTCACTGCACGCGCCCGTCGGCGAGGAGGAGGACGTCGCGCTCGGCGACCTCATCGAGGACGGGGACGCCGCCTCCCCCGTGGAGTCGGCCGCCTTCTTCCTGCTGCGCGAGCACCTGGAAGCGGTCCTGTCGACCCTCGGCGAACGCGAGCGCAAGGTCGTGCAGTTGCGGTACGGGCTCGCGGACGGACGGCCGCGCACCCTGGAGGAGATCGGCCGCATCTTCGGCGTGACGCGGGAGCGGATCCGTCAGATCGAGTCCAAGACCCTCAACAAGCTGCGCGACCACGCCTTCGCCGACCAGCTGCGCGGATACCTCGACTGAAGCGGGCACCGCCGGAACGGGCAAGGGGCGCCCCGAAGGACGCCCCCGCACCCGCCCCCGCACCCGCTCCCGGCGGTCCGGTCCGGTCCGGTCTCAGTCGACCTCGGCGACCGCCTGGGCGAACTGCGCCGCGTACAGCCGGGCGTAGGCCCCGCCCGACGCGAGCAGCTCCTCGTGCGTGCCCTGCTCCACGATCGAGCCGCTCTCCATCACCAGGATCAGGTCTGCGTCGCGGATCGTGGAAAGCCGGTGCGCGATCACGAAGGACGTACGGCCGTGCGCGAGCCGCGCCATCGCCTTCTGGATCAGCACCTCGGTACGGGTGTCCACGGAGCTCGTCGCCTCGTCCAGGACCAGGATCACCGGGTCCGACAGGAACGCCCGGGCGATGGTGATCAGCTGCTTCTCGCCCGCGCTGACCCCCGCACCCTCGTCGTCCAGCACCGTGTCGTAGCCGTCCGGCAGGGTGCGGATGAACCGGTCCGCGTGCGCCGCCCGCGCCGCCTCCTCGATCTCGGCGCGCGTGACCTCGCGCGAAGCACCGTAGGCGATGTTCTCGGCGATGGTCCCGCCGAACAGCCAGGTGTCCTGGAGCACCATGCCGATGCCGCCGCGCAGTTCCTCGCGGGTCATCTTGGCGATGTCCACGCCGTCCAGGGCGATCTCCCCGCCCGTGACCTCGTAGAACCGCATCAGCAGGTTGACCAGGGTGGTCTTGCCGGCGCCCGTCGGGCCGACGATCGCGACCGTGTGGCCGGGCTCCACCGAGAGCGAGAGGTTCTCGATCAGCGGCCGGTCCGGCTCGTAGCGGAAGGCCACCTTGTCGAAGGTGACCTGGCCGCGCAGCTCCTGCGGGCGCTCCGGCACGTCCGCGTCGCGCTCCTGCTCCGGGGCGTCCAGCAGCTCGTAGACCCGCTCCGCCGAGGCGACACCGGACTGGACGAGGTTCGCCATCGAGGCGACCTGGGTCAGCGGCATCGAGAACTGCCGCGAGTACTGGATGAAGGCCTGCACATCCCCGATCGACAGGGTGCCGGAGGCGACCCGGAGCCCGCCGACCACCGCGATCAGCACGTAGTTGATGTTCGAGATGAAGAACATCACCGGCTGCATGATGCCGCTGACCAGCTGCGCCTTGAACGAGGCCCGGTACAGCGCCTCGTTCTGCTCGGCGAAGAGCGCCGCGGACTCCTTCTGCCGGCCGAAGACCTTGACCAGGTTGTGCCCCGAGTACATCTCCTCGATGTGGGCGTTGAGCGTTCCGGTCGTCTTCCACTGCTCCACGAACTGCGGCTGCGACTTCTTGCCGATCTTCGCGGCGACGTAGACCGAGACCGGGACGGTACCGACCGCGACCAGCGCCAGCAGCGGCGAGATCCAGAACATCATCGCCAGCACGCCGACGATGGTCAGCAGCGAGTTCAGCAGCTGACCCATCGTCTGCTGGAGGGTCTGGCCGATGTTGTCCACGTCGTTGGTGGCCCGGCTCAGCACCTCGCCGCGCTTCTGCTGGTCGAAGTACGACAGCGGCAGCCGCGACAGCTTCGCCTGCAGCTCCTCGCGCATCCGGTACAGGGTGCCGTTCATGACGTGGTTCGACAGCCGGGTCGCGACCAGCATCAGCAGGCCCGCCAGGGTGAAGACCACCAGCGCCCAGATCGCCACGACCCCGACGGCACCGAAGTCGATGCCCTGGCCCGGGGTGAAGTCGGTGCCGGACAGCATGTCCGCCATGCCGTCCTCGCCGCGGGCGCGCATCCCGTCCAGCGCCTGCTGCTTGGTCACACCGGCCGGCATCTGCCGGCCGACGATCCCCGCGAAGACCAGGTCGGTCGCCGCGCCGAGGATCTTCGGTCCGACGACCGCGCAGGCGACGCTGCCGACGACGGCCAGGACCATGCCCCACAGCTTGGCCCGGTCCTGCGCGAGCTGGGCCAGCAGCCGCTTGCCCGACCCCTTGAAGTCCAGGGACCGCTGGGCGGGCCCCATCATCATCCGTCCTCCGGGCCCGCTCATGCCGCCTCCGCCTCCGTCAGCTGGGAGAGCACGATCTCCCGGTAGGTCTCGTTACCGGCCATCAGCTCGTGGTGGCGTCCCTCGCCCACGACCTGCCCCTCGTCCAGGACGATGATCCGGTCGGCGTCGCGGATCGTCGCGACCCGCTGGGCGACGATGACCACGGTCGCGTCCTCGGTCTCGCGGGCGAGCGCCGCGCGCAGCGCCGCGTCCGTCGCGTAGTCCAGGGCCGAGAAGGAGTCGTCGAAGAGGTAGATCTCCGGGCGCTGGACCAACGTGCGGGCGATGGCCAGACGCTGGCGCTGGCCGCCGGAGACATTGGTGCCGCCCTGGGTGACCGGGGCCTCCAGGCCGCCCTCCAGCGCCGAGACGAACTCCTTGGCCTGGGCCACCTCCAGGGCCTGCCACAGCTCCTCGTCGCCGGCGTCCGGGCGCCCGTAGCGCAGGTTGGAGGCGATGGTGCCGGAGAACAGGTAGGGCTTCTGCGGCACCATGCCGACCGTCTTGGCCAGCAGTTCGGGGTCGAGCCGGCGTACGTCCTCGCCGTCGACGAGTACCTCGCCGCCGGTCGCGTCGAACAGCCGGGGGACCAGCCCCAGGAGCGTGGACTTGCCGCTTCCGGTGGAGCCGATCACCGCCGTGGTCTCGCCGGGGCGGGCCACCAGGTCCACGCCGCGCAGGACCGGGGCCTCGGCGCCCGGGTAGCGGAAATCGGCGCCGCGCAGCTCCAGGACGCCGCGGCGGGTGAGTTCGCGCACCGGGTCGGTGGGCGGGACGACGCTGGACTCGGTGTCCAGCACCTCCTGGATGCGCTCGGCGCAGACCTCGGCCCGCGGCACCATCATGAACATGAAGGTGGCCATCATCACGGCCATGACGATCTGCATCAGGTAGGCGAGGAAGGCCGTCAGCTGGCCGATCTCCATGCCGCCGCTGTCGACGCGCATCGCGCCGAACCAGATGACGGCGACGCTGGAGATGTTCACGACCAGGATCACGGTCGGGAACATCAGGGCCAGCAGCTTGCCCGAGGCGAGCGAGACGCCGGTGAGGTCGGCGTTGGCCTCGCGGAAGCGGTCCTTCTCGTAGTCGTCGCGGACGAAGGCGCGGATCACCCGGTTGCCGGTGATCTGCTCGCGCAGCACCCGGTTCACGGTGTCCAGGCGGTCCTGCATCCGGCGGAACAGCGGCCGTGTCCGGTGGACGATGGCGCCGACCGATACCCCGAGCACGGGGACCACGGCCAGCAGGACGCCCGACAGCTGCACGTCCAGCGAGAGCGCCATGGCGATGCCGCCGACGCACATGATCGGCGCCGAGACCATCAGGGTGAAGGTCATCAGCACCAGCATCTGGACCTGCTGGACGTCGTTCGTCGTACGGGTGATCAGGGACGGGGCACCGAAATGGCCCAGCTCCCGGGCGGAGAAGCTCTGCACCCGGTCGAAGACGCCGGCACGGATGTCGCGCCCGACGGCCGCGGCCGTGCGAGCGCCGTGGTAGACGGCTCCGACGTTGCAGACGAGCTGGACGAGCGAGACACCCAGCATCAGCGCGCCGAAGCGCAGGATGTAGCCGGTGTCGCCGTTGACGACACCGTTGTCGATGATGTCGGCGTTCAGAGTGGGCAGGTACAGGCTGGCGCTGGTCTGCAGGAGTTGCAGCAGGACCAGCGCCGCTATGGGTTTCCGGTACGGACCCAGGTGGGTCCGCAGAAGTCGTATGAGCACGCGCAGGCTCCGGTCGGCACGATCGAGGGGTTCAACCCATCTTCGGCCAATCGGCCCACCGATCCCCACCGGATTTCGCAAAGGCCGGTCAAAAGGACCACCCGCGCGGGCGCGGGTCCTACGACCCCCGCGCCCGCCCGGATCCGGCGGCGGTCAGAACGCCCCGGGGTGGATCTGCTCCCGCGTCGCGATGTACTGCTGGCGCACGCCCTGCCAGGCCGGGAAGTCCTCGTCCGGCTCGAAGACCTGCGCCGCAGGGGCCGGCCAGACCGGCGGGACATGCGGTGCCAGGGTGCCCTGCGCCACACCGAGGGCCCAGGCCGCCTGGCGGGCCGCGCCCAGCGCCGCGTAGTCCGCGGGCGCGGGCACGACGATCTGGGTCCCGAACAGCCCGGGGGCCGCGGCCTGTACGGCGGGCAGCTCGGCGGCCGCGCCCAGCAGGAACACCCGGCGGATCTCGACCCCGCGCGAACGCAGCACGTCGAGGGCATCCACCAGCCCGCACAGCATGCCCTCGAAGGCCGCCCGGGCCAGGTGCTCGGGCTTCATGGAGTCCCGGCGCAGCCCGGTGAGGGTCCCGGCGGCGAGCGGCAGGTTCGGCGTCCGCTCACCCTCCAGGTACGGCAGGAGCACCAGGCCGTGCGCGCCCGGCGTGGACTTCAGCGCGAGCTCGGACAGCCCCTCCAGGTCGGTGCCGAGCAGCTCGGCGGTGCCGCGCAGGGCCCGTACGGCATTGGAGGTGTTCACCACGGGCAGGTGCATACCGGTGGCGTCGGCCAGGGAGGTGATCAGCCCGCCCGGCTCCGACAGCGCCTCGTGGTGCACCGCCATCACCGAACCGGAGGCACCGAGGGAGACGACCGCGTCGCCGGGGCCCAGCCCCAGACCGAGGGCCGCGGCCATCGTCTCGCCGGTACCGGCGGATATCAGCAGCCCCTCGGGCGTGGTCCCGGCCGCGTCGGCCGGGCCGAGCACCTCCGGCAGCAGGGCCCGGTGCCCCAGCGCCAGCTCCACCAGATCGGGCCGCCAGGCTCCGGCGGCCGCCGACCAGTAGCCGGTTCCCGAGGCGCCGCCGCGGTCGGTGGTCCGCCGGGCCGGGCGGCCCAGCAGCTGCCAGACCAGCCAGTCGTGGGGCGACATCAGTACGGCCACCCGGCGGGCCGCCTCGGGCTCGGTGCGGGCCAGCCAGGCCAGCTTCGCGACGGGCTGCGCGGAATGCGGTACCGAGCCCACCGCCTCGGCCCAGGCGTGCCGCCCGCCGAGGGCCTCGGTGAGGTCGGCGGCTGCGACCTGGCCGCGCTTGTCGTTGCCGACGAGGGCGGGGCGTACCAGCGCGCCCTGCGGGTCCAGCGGCAGCAGGGCGTGCTGCTGCGCGGACACGCCTATGGCCTGGACGCCCTCCAGGATCCCGCCGCCGGCGGCCTCGCCGAGTGAGAGCAGCCAGGCCTGCGGGTCGGTCTCGTGGGGGCTGGCGCCGTCGGGTTCGCCCACGGGCTGCGGATGGGGTGCGTACCCCTGGCGCAGCACGGCGCCGGTCTCGGTGTCACAGACGACGATGCGTGTGAAGGCGGAAGAGCTGTCCAGCCCGGCGACTATCCCCATGCGGAGAATTCTGCCGCACGCGGGGCCGGTCCTGACCGTCCCGGAGCCCCTGAAACCACATGGGTCCCAGGGGCTCCGGGCAGGGCCGGTGACATGTCAGGTGTTGCTGGTGCCCCAGTCGTCGTCGCCGGCCCCGCCACCCGTCCGGCCGCGCAGTCCGGGCACCCGCCGGGCGAGCGATTCCGGCACGGCGCCGCCGGCCTTCTCGCTGACCGCGGCGAAGGCCTTCCCGGCGTACTCCCGGCCGGTGTGGCCGGCGGTCTCGGCGGCGTTGCGCACCGCCGGGTTCTGCGCGATCTGCCGGGCGGACTTCTTGAGCTGCTCGTAGCGCTCGCGCCCGGCCCGGGTTCCGAGCACGTACCCGAGGGCCAGTCCGACCACGAACGTGACCTTGTACCGCATGCCTGTCACCCTTCGTCGTGTGGTGCCCGGCCTGCTGTCGATACCGATTGGCGGAGCACCCCCCTGCTTGCGCTAATCTATGTCTCGCAACGGGCGCTCGCCCCCCGGCAAGGCCGGAGGTGGGCCGTTCGATGCACCGCAGCAATCCCCTGTAGCTCAATTGGCAGAGCAGCCGGCTGTTAACCGGCAGGTTACTGGTTCGAGTCCAGTCGGGGGAGCGCAGTCCCCTGTAGCTCAATTGGCAGAGCATTCGGCTGTTAACCGGAGGGTTGCTGGTTCGAGTCCAGCCGGGGGAGCAAGGAAGAGGAGAGGGTCCTACGGGGCCCTCTCCTTTTTGTCGCCCGTCCAGGGAACCGGGCAGCCCTCGGCGCGGTCTCACTGAGCAGGAGAAGCCGATCATGCGAGGCATCCGAAGCAGGAGATCGTATGAGCGGCTATGCTGCGGCAGACGGCGCGCACAGATGTACGCGCCACGCCGTGAAGGGGCGGTAGCTCAGCCGGTTAGAGCAGCGGACTCATAATCCGTCGGCCGTGGGTTCGAGTCCCACCCGCCCCACTGAGCGTCCCCAGGCAGAATCGTTCTGACCTGGGGAAACGCGTTTACGGGGTCGTTTCGCGTGTGGCGGTCGCCTCGCGAGGGTGTGGCGACGGTGAGTCTTCGCGCATCGAAGGTGCGTCCTGTGCGGCTGTGACCTGGGCTTTTGTGTGCCCGCAGCTATGGGAGCGTCAAGTGCGGGTCCCGCGACCGCCGAGAGGCCTGCGGTTCGGCGGTCGGGCCGTGCTTGCCCCGCGCGCGATGGGTCCACCCAGGAGAATGTTGGTGATGTAGATTGGTTATGTACATCACATACTCGCGGTGAGAGGTGCCGGTATGTCCGTGACCCAGATCGATCTCGATGACGAGGCGCTGGCCGAGGCGATGAGACTGATGGGCGCCTCGACCAAGAAGGAGACCGTCAACATGGCGCTGCGGGACTACGTCGCGCGCGTCAAGCGGCTGGAGGCTGCCGAGAAGCTGGCCGCGCGGGGTGAGCGGGGCGAGTTCGAGGCCGCGGCTGCGGCGCATGCCGCCGCCAAGCACGCCCGGCGGGCAGCCTTCGAGTGATCACGTACCTTCTCGACACGTCCGCCCTGTGGCACCTCTTCCGTACGCCGGGGGCGTTGCGGCCCTGGGAAGGGCACATCGCCGCCGGCGTGTTCCATGTCTGCGAGCCCACGAGAGTGGAGTTCCTCTACTCGGCCACGAGCCCGGCCCACCGCGACGAGTTGGCCGAAGAGCTGGATGCTCTCTGCCGTTTCTCGCCGGTCCCCAAGAACGCGTGGCGCTGGGTCGACACGGCGCAGTACAAGCTCACCCAGCGCGGGCAACACCGTGCCGCCGGAGCCGTCGATCTCCTGGTGTGCGCGACAGCGGTCCATCACGGCCACACGGTGCTCCACGTGGACAACGGCTTCGCCACAGTGGCGGGGGTCCTCAAGGAAGTGCAGCAGCGAGACGTACGGGCCTGATTCTTCATTGAGTTCGAACAACACTCGATCAACTCAGGTGGCCAACGGGTGGCCCGTCAGCGCGAACGGCGGGGCACAGTACGGCCGGGGCCGCCTTCGGCGGGCGCTGTGGAAAGAGGATTGCCGCACGCACGCCTTGATGTCGCACTGTGTTACGTGACGGCTGCCGCAGAGGGATGGAAGACCTGGGCGAGGCGATCGCGGTCGGCCGCTCCGACCGCCCGTCCGTCGGCGAGGCCATCTGTGAGCAGGCCATGGCGTCGCCCGAGGGTTCGATGGCGTCGCTGGTGTCGGTCGCTCTCGCTGCGATGGGGCACGCCGCCGGTGACCGCGCGGTCCACTGGGGCCGGACGCTCATGGATTCGGAGAACACCGAACTCACCCGGGAAGTGGCGCAGGCGTTTGGCAGCCTGCGCGGTCGCGGCGATCTGCTTGACGGCGAGGAGGACTTGCTGCGGGAAATCGCTACCCACGGGGACAGCATTGTGCGCAGGGCCGCTCTCGGCGCCGTGCACGTCATCGCCGCACAGCACAAGCACCTGGCCGTCGAACTGCTCACCGCATCGCCCGCCGTGGAGGCAGCGGGCCTCGACGAGTTCGCCCAGGCCATAGCAGGTCCCCCGTACAGCGCGCGGTCCTGGTCGGACCTCTCCGAGGAACAGCAGGGGGGCACGGTGGAGGGCCCGAGGCGCTTCGGCGCGATCGCCGCGCCGACTCCGGCGGCGCCGGCGAGGTCCGCCCGTGCCGCAGAGCGCGGCGCCGTCCCCGTCCGAAACGGCCTGCCCTGCGGCCCGTCCGGCCGGGGGACGGCCGGAGGGGGCGGGGCCCTGGGCCCCGCCCCCTCATGGGCGTTCTGTCGCGTGCGCGGCCGGTGCCGGTCAGCTCAGCGCGGAGAAGTTCTGCCAGCCGCCGGTGCCGACCTCGGTTCCGCTGCCCTTGATGTCGCTGTAGAAGTACAGCTTGGCATCGCCGCCGGAGGACCAGATGTCGGTCTTGCCGTCGCCGTTGCCGTCCGGCAGCGCAGTGATCAGCGGGCGGTGCGAGACCGTCCAGCCGGTGCCGATGACGATCGCGGCCGGACCGCTGCCGAGGCCGCCGCCGGCTGCGTCGGTGCCCGTGTAGAGGCGCAGGTCACCGTTGATGCGGCTACGGGCGAGCATGTCGACCCGGCCGTCGCCGGTGCGGTCGCCGGGGGCGGCGATGTCGTAGTTGGACCAGGAGCCGTTGCCCACCAGGACCGGCTCGGCGTACTCGTCCAGGTAGCCGGAGGCATGGCCGAAGTAGAGCCACAGGTGGTCGCCCTCCTTGACCAGCAGGTCGGGGTAGGACGGCAGGTCCCATTCGCCGATGGTGCCGTCGCCGTCGAGGTCGGTGGGACCGTCGACGTCGCCGACCGCCAGGATCTGGTCGGCGTTCTTGAAGTGGTTGTTGGGCTCCTCGTACACCTGGAGGTCACGGCGCTCGTCCGCGCAGTCCCCGCCTTCGGCGGTCTCGCCGAAGGCGGTGCAGGCGTGCCCGTAGCCGTTGTTCGGGAAGACCTGGATCTGGCGGGAGCCCTTCGGCCCGGTGGCGGCGACCAGGTCCTCGTAGCCGTCACCGGTCCAGTCGCCGCGGTGCGTGATGGACGCGCCGGCGAGGTTGGTGGCGCCCGCCTCCTGGTACCGGCCGACGGTGCCGTTGCCGTTGCCCGCGTACATCCACAGCTCACCCGTGGTGCGCAGGGCGTACATGTCCGACGTGCCGTCGCCGTTGAGGTCGCCCGGCTTGTCCTTCATCGCGGGGCTGTTGGCGTAGAAGAGGTAGGTCTGGATGGCCGTGCGGTTGCCGCCCTTGCTCAGTGAGCGGGCGTAGACCCGCAGCGGACCGGCGACGGGGGGCGTCAGCTTCACGTCGACGGACGCGTCCACGGCGGCCGGCGTGGCGGTTCGGACGGTGGGGGACCACTCAGTCCAGTACTCGTACGAGGCGACACCGGTGGCCAGGCCGCGGGAGAGGGTGAAGACACCCTCGGAGCGCGCGGTGCCGGTCTGGGTCGGCCAGCCGTCGTCACCGTCGGGGAACTGCTTGGAGCTGATGCCGGGCGGGTGGTTGGGTACGTTCTGGTCGACGTGGAAGCGGCACACACCGCTCCACGCGGAGCTGGCCCGGCCGTCCTCGGCCCGGACCTGCCAGGAGTGCTGCTTGCCGTCGACGAAGGAGCCCTTGGGCACCGTGACCCGGGCGATGTTGCCGGAGGTCACCGCCTGGGTCTTCTCGTACAGCACTGTGCTCGTGCCGGTCTGCCAGACCTTGAAGCGGGCGGTCACCGTCCCGCCGTCACCGTCGGCGACCTTGGCCGAGAGCTGGACGTCGGTGTTGCCGACGGTGGTGCCGGGCGAGGCGGTGCAGGCGGTGGCGGGGCTGGTCGCCAGGCCGGACGGAGTGGACGGGGTGGTGTTGTAGGTGGTGGAGAACACGGCCGACTTCGCGTCGAACTTCTTCCAGCCGTAGGTGTCCGACTCCGAGGCGCGCAGGCCGAGGGTGGCGGTCGGCCACTTGTTCGCGGCGGCGAGATCGGCGACCGATTTGGTCTTGAACTCCAGGTTGCCGGCCGGGCAGCCGGAGCCCCAGCCCTTGGCCTCGGTCAGCGTCTGGACCCTGGCCACCCACGACGGCTGCTTGGCCCAGGTGGTGGCGGAGGAGATCGGGTTGATCCGCCACAGCTCCACGGGCTTCTTGGTGCAGGACCAGGAGTGGGTGTTCTTGATACGGAAGACCGAGTCGATGATCTGCTTGCCGTGCAGCTTCTTGGTGTCCATGGTGAACATGGACCGCCAGGTGCCGCCGGTGTCGGACTCGTAGCCCACCCGGGCCACGCCGGACGAGTGGTTCCAGTACGAGGTGGTGCTGTACTTCTTGGCGACCGAGGTCCAGTTGAGCCGGGCGCCGCTGACCGTCGGGTCGATGTAGACCGGGTAGACGGTGTCCTTGGACGTGAGGACGGACGCGTCCGGCTTCAGCGCCATTTCGCCGCCCTTGACCGCGATCGGCATGCGCTTCTCGACGGCGCCGTGCCGGGGTTCGAACACGTCCTCGGCCGGGGTGGCCGGGCGGCCACCGAGTTCGCGGGCGGCGGTGGTGGTGTCGGGCGCGGCCGTCAGGGTGTCCGGTGCGGCCACCAGCGAGCGCGGGCCGCCCTTCAGGAAGCGCGGCGACGCGGCAGGCGCGGCCGGTGCCGCCTCACCGGTGGCGATGCCCGCCGAGTCCCACATGGTCGGTGTGGGCGCGGTGAACACCTCCTGGCCGGCCGGGTTGACCGCCTTGAGGTTGCCCGCCTCGTCGGTGGAGAGGGCGACGCCCGAGGCGGCCACGTCGAACGTGACGGTCTTCAGGGCGGGGTTCTTCGCGGCCTCGGCGTTCTTGACGACGAGCAGCTGCTGGAAGCCCCCGACGGAAGCGCGCATCTTGAGGTCGACCCCGGGCAGGACCTCGGGATAGGTGGCGGTGTCGCCCTCCACGACCGGTGCGGGGAGCTTGCCCGGCCAGTCGACGGTCATCGACCGGCCGTCACGCGTGATGGTCGCCAGCGGAGCGTCGCCGCCGGCGGAGAACTCCAGCCCGACGGCGATCGCCTTGGGCCTGACCGTGCCGTTGCCGGTGGGCTGGAGCGTCGCGTCGGTGGGTACCAGCTTGCCGCCCTGGCGCACCCGGACCGGGGCGACAGCGGACTCCATCGTGAAGGTCCCGTTCGGGTTCGCGAACACGGTGTCGTATTCGGTCCGCTGGGACAGCACTTCGACGGGCTTGCCGGAGCCGGCGGCCCGCTGGGCCGCAGCGGTCTCCTCAGGTGTGCCCGCGGCGCTCCCGGAGGTCGGTGAGGTGCTGCCGGAGGGAGCGGAAGCGGAAGCTGAGGCAGCTGCCACAAAGGGCATGCTCAGAGCGGCAATTACCGCCGAAGCGGTGGCTATTCGGAACTTTCCTCGGGATCTCGTCGGTGGATTCGGATGTGGCATGTCGTGCTCCCCCGCATTCTTCATGGGACGTCAGATCGGCAAAGCGAAGGTATAGCACGGATAAATCCGGCCAGGGGGCGGGCGCTTCGGGCCGTCGTTCGCGGGGGAATGAACGGCCTCGGAGCAGTGCGTTCGGGGCCGGAGCGTGATTCCTGGCGAGGGTGCGGCGATGGCGGACGGTCCCACCCAGGTAATGGACTTGCATAATGCGTGGCCGATAGTGGATCGTTCGACTCAAGGGGGAAGTGTGCGCTTCAGGCATGCGCCGACGATTCCCGCCGACGGTGACCCGTCGGCGGAGCACATACCAAAGACCAGATCAGGCAGACGCCGTGGACTTGCCCGATCAGTGACCGTCATCACCTCCACCGCACTGCTCGCGGGCCTCGTCTCGGCCGAGGCGCTGGCGCTGACCCCGCTGTCCCTGCCCGCGTTGCAGCAGACGAAGCCGGTACCCGTCACAGAAGTGAAGTCCGGCAAGGACACGGTGGCTTCATCCACCTTCAACCCCAAGGACGCCGACTGGCCGTCCGCGGGGTCCGAACGGCTGAAGCTCGCCGGTCGCGGGGCCGTCGCACGGGCCAAGCCGGGTGGATTGCCCGTGGAATTGGCGCCCAAGGCCGCCGCCGGGGCCGCGCCGGCGTCCGGCGACGTACGGGTACGCGTGCTGGACCGGGCGCAGACCGAGAAGGCCGGCGTGGACGGGGTGCTCCTCGCGGTCGAGGGCGCGCGCGGGGCCGCCGACGTCAAGGTGGACTACTCCGCCTTCCAGAACGCCTACGGTGGCGGCTGGGCCTCCCGGCTCACCCTCGCCGAACTGCCCGGTTGCGCCCTCACCACACCGGACCGGGCCGAGTGCAAGCCCAAGCCCCTCGGCAACGTGCGCAACCGGCCCGAGGACGGCACGGTCATGGCCGAGGCCACCTTCGGCACGGCCACGGCGACTCCGCGGACGGACCCGGCCGGGCACACGGCCGGAGACGGCGGGCAGGCCGTCACGGGCGCCGGTTCGGCGACCGGCACGGCTTCCTTCGCCTCCTACGCCGCCGCCCCCGCGGCCGCGTCCGCCGGCTCCTCGACCCTGCTGGCGGTCGGCTCCGCCCCCGCCGGCTCGGAAGGCGACTTCACGGCCACCCCGCTCGCGCCCTCCGCGAGCTGGGAGTCCGGCGGCCCTTCCGGCGCCTTCACCTGGTCGTACGACCTCCAGACCCCCGCGGTGCCCGGCGGTCTCGGCCCGAAGCTCGCGCTGAGCTACAACTCCTCCTCGCTGGACGGCCGTACGGCCGCCACGAACAACCAGGCCAACAACATCGGTGACGGCTGGGGCCTGGAGCCCGGCTTCGTCGAGCGCCGCTACCGGCCCTGCAACACCGACATGACCGGCGGCAACAACAAGGCCAAGACCGGCGACCTCTGCTGGGGCAGCGACAACGCCGTGCTCTCCCTGGGCGGCAAGACCAGCGAACTCGTCAAGGACGACAAGACCGGCGTCTGGAAGCCGGCAGGCGACGACGGCACGAAGGTCGAGCGCCTCACCGACACCGGACGCGGCAACGGCGACGACAACGGCGAGTACTGGCGCGTCACCGACACCAACGGCGTGCAGTACTACTTCGGCTACAACCGGCTGCCCGGCTGGTCCTCCGGCAAGGCGGTGACGGACTCCACGTGGACCGTCCCCGTCTACGGCAACCAGTCCGCGGAGCCCTGCCACAAGAGCGCCTTCGCCGACTCCTGGTGCCAGCAGGGCTGGCGCTGGAACCTGGACTACGTCGTCAGCCCGCACGGGGACGCGATGGCGTACTACTGGGGCAAGGAGACCAACCACTACGGGCGCAACGTCAACACGTCCACCGGTGCCTCCACCGCCACCCCCTACATCCGCGGCGGCCACCTCAAGCGCATCGAGTACGGCCTGCGCGCCGGCAACCTCTACACCGGCACCCCGGCCGCGAAGATCACCTTCAAGGAGGCCGAGCGCTGCCTGCCCGGCTCCTCGTTCGACTGCGCCGAGTCCAAGTTCACCAAGGACAACGCCAAGCACTGGCCCGACGTGCCGTTCGACCAGTACTGCGCACCGGGCACCGAGTGCAAGAGCCGCTACAGCCCGTCCTTCTGGTCCCGCAAGCGGATCACGGACATCACCACCGAGGTCCGGGTGGGCACCGGCTACCAGAAGGTCGACTCCTGGAAGCTGACGCACCAGTTCCCGTCGACCGGTGACGGCTCCAGCCCCGCCCTGTGGCTGGCCTCGGTCACCCGCACCGGCCACACCGGGGGCACGCCCGCGTCCCTCCCGCCGGTGACCTTCATGGGAACCCAGCTCCAGAACCGGGTGGACACCACGGGTGACGGCATTCCGCCGCTGATCCGCTACCGGGTGAACGCCGTCAACACCGAGTCCGGCGGCACCATCGCCGTCACCTACTCGGCACCCGAGTGCACCCCCGGATCGCTGCCCTCGGAATCCTCCAACACCAAGCGCTGCTATCCGGTGTTCTGGTCCTCGCCCGACTCACCGGCCGCCGAGTACAAGCCGGTGAAGGACTGGTTCCACACCTACGTCGTCACCCAGGTGCGGGAAGAGGACCGGTGGGGCGGTGCGCCGCCCAAGCAGACCGACTACACCTACCTCGGCGGCGCGGCGTGGGCGAAGGCCGAGACCGAGTTCGCCAAGCCGGAGCACCTCACGTACGCGGACTTCCGCGGCTACGGCCACGTGCGCACCACGGTCGGCAGCGGTACCGACGGCCCGAGGCTGCACACCGAGAACCGCTACTTCCGCGGTATCGCGGGTGCCGACGTCGCCGACTCCGAGGGCAACAAGGTCACCGACCAGCCGGTGTTCTCCGGTATGACCCGCGAGGAGGGCACCTTCCTCGACGGCAAGCTGATCGAGGCCGGCACCTTCACCCCCTGGCAGTCCGCCGTGACCGCCAGCCGGGCCCGGCCGGGGCTGCCCGCCCTGACCGCGCGGATGTCCGCCGCCGAGCAGACGGAGACCACCCGTACCCAGGTCGCCGGCGGTTGGCGCCGCACCAAGGTGGAGCGCGCCTACGACGCGTACGGCATGCTCGCGACCGAGTCCGACCACGGCGACACCGGCAAGAGCGGTGACGAGAGCTGCACGGCCACCACGTACGCCCGCAACACCGGGGCGAACCTGCTGGCGACCACCGCGTCGGTGAAGAAGACGGCCGCGCTCTGCGGCTCCGCCCTCACCCTGCCGCGCGACCTGATCTCCGAGAAGCGCACCTACTTCGACGGCTCCACCACCCTGGGCGCCGCCCCCACCAAGGGCGACGTGACCCGCGTGGACGAGCAGGACGCGGCCGGCACCGGCTTCGTCACCGTCGAGACCAACAGGACCGACCAGCACGGCCGGACCGTCGAGACGGTGAACGCGGCGGGTGAGAAGACCACCACGGCCTTCACCCCCACCACCCAGTACGTGCCCACCAGGACGGTCACCGCGAACGCGCTGGGCCACTCCTCCAGCGTCGAGTCCGACCCGGGCCGCGGCGAGGAGATCGCCAAGACCGATGTCAACGGACGGCGTACCGACGCCGAACGGGACGGTCTGGGCCGCGTCGTCAAGGCATGGGAGCCCGGCTGGACCAAGTCCGAGCACCCGAAGGAACCGAGCAGGGAGTACACGTACGCGGTCTCCCGTACGGCGCCCACCGTGGTGACCACGAAGACCCTGCGGCACACCGGTGACTACCGGAGCGAGTACACCTTCTACGACGGTCTGCTGCGTGAGCGCGAGACGCAGGTGCCCTCCGGCACCGGCATCGGCCGGATCATCTCCGAGAAGAAGTACGACTCCCGCGGCCTGGAGTGGAAGACCTACAACGGCTACTACGCCACGGGTAACCCGTCCCCGACCCTGGTGACCGGCGACGACACCAAGGTGGCGGACCTGGTCCGCACGGAGTACGACGGGGCCGGCCGGCCCACCGTGCAGATCGCGGAGAAGAACACCGTCGAGCAGCGCCGCACCTCGACGCGCTACGACGGTGACCGGACGACGATCATCCCGCCCAAGGGCGAGACCGCGACCACCACGGTCAAGGACGTCGACGACCGCACGGTCGAGCTGATCCAGTACACCAACGACGCCCGCACCACCTGGCAGTCCACGAAGTACACCTACACCCCGGCCGGACTGAAGGAGACCGCGACCGACCCGGTCGGTTCCGTCTGGCGCTACCACTACGACCACCGGGGGCGCGTCACGCGGGCCGAGGACCCGGACAAGGGCCCGATCGAGACGGCCTACGACCAGGCCGACCGGCCGGTGTCGGCCAAGGACGCCAACGGCGCCACCGTCACCACGGCCTATGACGCGCTGGGCCGCAAGACAGAGATCAAGCAGGGCGGTACCACGCTCTCCCGCTGGATCTACGACACCGTGGCCAAGGGACAGGTCGCCAAGTCCGTCCGCTACCTGGACGGACAGGAGTACGTCTTCGAGACCACCGGGCTCAACCAGCGCTACCAGCCCACCGGAACCAGGATCACCATTCCCGGCCGTGAGGGTGCGCTGGCCGGCACCTACGAGTGGACGTACGGCTACGGAGAGCGCACCGGGCAGCTGGAGTGGACCCGCCACCCCGCCCTCGGCGGCCAGGCCGCCGAGCGGGTCAGCCACCGCTACTCCACCTCGCTGCCGTACGACCAGGTCGTCGGCACGAGCAGCCTGGCGGGCCCGCTGGTCAACAACGTGACGTACGACGCCTTCAAGCGTCCGCTGCGCACCGAGTTCGGCCAGACCGGTCTGCGTGTGTGGGAGACCAAGGAGTACGACGAGCACACCGGCAACCTGACCCGTACGGTCACCGACCGCGAGACGGGCCCGGCACGCATCGACGACACCACGTACGCCTATGACCTGGCGGGCAACATCACCCGCCTGGCCACGGCCTCGGGCCAGGACCAGCAGAAGTCGGTGGACACCCAGTGCTTCACCACCGACGCGCTGCGCCGGATCACCAACGCCTGGACCGCGACGGACAGCTGCGCCGCCAAGCCCAACGCCGACGGCACCGCCGGCGGCACCACACCGAAGGTCGGCGGCCCCGACGCCTACTGGCACTCCTTCACCTACGACCCGATCGGCAACCGCAAGACGGAGGTCCAGCACAAGGTCGCCGGCGACGTGGTGGCGACCAAGGACATCACCCGTACCTACGGCTACGGCGAGAACGGCGCCGGCAAGCGCGCCCTGACCTCCGTGACCAGCCAGGCCGAGGGAGAGGCCGACGCGAAGAAGGACACCTACGGCTACGACAAGACGGGCAACACCACCTCCCGCAAGGTCGGAGCGAGCGCCCAGGACCTGATCTGGGACGCCGAGGGGCGTCTGGCCAAGGTCGTCGAGGGCGGCCGCACCACCGAGTACGGCTACGACCCCGACGGCAACCGCGTCCTGGCCAAGGACGCGACCGGGACCACCCTCTACCTGCCGGCCGGCAACGAGCTGAAGCTCGACACGGCAGGCAAGAAGACGGGCACCCGCCACTACGTCCAGGACGGCAAGACCGTCGCCACCAAGGTGAGCGGTCAGACCAGCGTCATGCTGGCCGACCACCACGGCACGGCCACCGTCGCCGTCCTCATGGGCATGGGCCAGGCGGTCACCCGCCGCAAGCAGCACGTCTTCGGCGGCCAGCGCGTCGCGCAGCCGTCCCACTGGCCGGGCAGCAAGGGCTTCGTGGGGGGTACAGCGGATGCCACCGGCCTGACGCACCTGGGCGCGCGCGAGTACGATCCGACGCTCGGCCGCTTCATCTCCGTGGACCCCGTCATGGACACCGGGGATCCGCAGCAGATGCACGGCTACACCTACGGCAACAACAACCCGCTGGTGTACGCGGACCCCGACGGCAAGTTCTTCGGGAGCTTCATCCGCACGATCATCAACCTCGTGCGTCTGGTCGTCCGGGTCGTCATGGCGTGGCGGCGGACCGTGTTCAGCCGGTCCTCTTACTTCGGCGGCCGCAGTCCCGTCCTCGGCCCCTACCGGCCGGCGACCACCCCGAGGGTGCATGGCCCGTTCGTCTCCGACAACGCACGCGCCCAGGCGCAGGCGCGGGCGGACGCGGCGGCCCGCGAGGCCCAGCGCAAGGCGGACGAGCAGCGCGCCCGGGAGAACGACGTCAAGAAGAACACCAAGGACAACCGGTCCGGCTGGCAGAAGTTCTGGGACGGCACGAAGGAGACCTTCGGCACCTGGGACGGCTGGAAGAACCGGGTGCTTCCGGCGGCGGGCTTCGCGACGTGTGTGATCGCCTCGGCGGGCGTCTGCGGTTTCGCCGGCGTCGTGAGCGCGGGCGTGGTCCTGGTCGGTGATCGGGTCACGACCGGCGATTGGGACTTCAAGACCGCCGGGAAGAGCCTGGCATGGACCGCCGTCGGGACGGGTGCCGCCATCAAGTACGCTCAGTGGGGTGGCGCCACCCTCAAGCAGGCCGCCTGGGGCAGCGCGATCTCACGGACCTCCGTCGTCGTCAAACCGGCGACCACGACCAGCGGGGCGATCAGACAGCCAGGACCGATCAACTGGGCTGTCACTCGCGGAAACTCGGTGAGCAACGCCAACTTCGCCCTGGGATTCTGTGGTGCCGGCCCTGCGAGTCCCGGATTGCTGGTGGGCTCCTGCTGAACCGAAGGACACCATGACAGGCCGCCGAGGGGGCCGCTCCCCGGCCCCCTCGGCGGGCTCCACCGCACACGAAGGACGGGAAGCCGAATGGAATACGGCCGTGTGACGGGCGGACGGGTACTGCGCCGACGCTCCTTCCGGGTGCTCGCCCTGCTCGTCCTCGCGCTGTTCTGCGGTGGGTCCGTGCTGGGGCTCTACGACGGGCTGTGGAGGGACGAACGGGACGGCTGGTTCGCGGCGGCGCTGCTGCTGGCCGCCGGATCGTTCGCCTACCGCATCACCCGCTCCCGGGTCCATGCCGGTGAGAGCTCTCTCACCGTGGTCAACCCGCTCTTCAGCTATGAGGTGCCCTACGGCTCGATCCACAGGATCGAGGTCAGCGGGTCCGGGAGCCTGACCGTGCTCCCGAAGGAGCGGGTCGCGGACACCGAGGGCGAGGGGTACCTCGTGGTCGGGTTCGCGGGCTCTCTGCTCGACCGCTTCTTCAAGACCTCCGACAAGGCGGCCGCCGAGCTCAAGAAGTACCGCAGCCGGGGCCGACGCGCCCCCGGGGCGGACGGTCCGGTGCACCGCAAGGTGGTTGCCGACGTCGTCGCGGACGCCATGCTGCTGACGGCGGCCGTCTGCGCGTTGTGTGCCCTGGTCTTCGGCCGGTAGCCGTATCCGTATCCGTAGCAGCAGCGGTTGCGGCGGTCGACCGGGCGCGGACCCGGTGGGCCGGTTCCCTGACCCACGCCTCCGATCGGCCCTGACCGGCATCCCGCCGGTCAGGGCCGATCGCTGTTCGTGGCCCGATCCGAACGGACCGACCTGTTCCGCCGGGGCGGGACCGCGGGCCGGGGCCAGGGCCGGGGACCGGCTAGAAGTCCTCCGTTTCGTCCACGAGGTGGCGCAGGACGTCCGCCAGGTCCTGGCGGCGGGCGTACGCGGCGCGCTGGCGGTGGGCGCCCGAGCCGTCGCGCAGGAGGCCGGCCAGGGTCTTGGCGGCGTGGTCGAGGTCGCCGGCGGCGGCCAGTTCCGGGGCGATCAGGTCCAGCAGGGCCTCCGCGAGGTCGGCCGCCGGGAGTTCCGTTCCCGTGTACGGGTCGAGGCCGAAGCCCTCCAGGCCGTCGTGGGCCGCCCGCCAGCGCGCCAGGCGCAGCACGTCGTCCCGTACGGCCGGCTCGGGGCGCTGCTCGGCGATCTCGCGGAGCGCGGTGGCGACCAGGGCGCGGGACAGTTCGGCCTGGAGGACCGCCGAGTCGACGTCCGGGGACATGTCCGGTGCGCGGAACTCCAGCGTCGGCCAGTGCCCGGAGGGCCGGAGGTCCCAGTAGACCATCTTGGTGTCCAGGGCCGCCCCGGAGCCGAGCAGGGTCTGCACGGAGCGCCGGAAGTGGGCCGTGGACGTGAAGTGCGGGGGCAGGCCCGCCGAGGGCCACCCGGACCAGGCCATCGCACGCCAGCTGCAGTGACCGGTGTCACGGCCGCCCCAGAACGGCGAGTTGGCGGCCAGCGCGATCAGCGTGGGCAGCCATGGTCTGATCCGGTTGGACACCGCCACCGCCGTGTCCACGTCGAGTGTGCCGATGTGGACGTGCCGGCCGCAGCTGACCAGGGTGTCGGTGAGCGCGCCGAAGCGGCGGTGCTGCTCGCGCTGGCGCGGCTCGTCATCCGTCAGGTGCAGCGGCCCGTCGACCGCGACGACCGGCGAGGGTGCGGCCAGGAGCCGGCAGCCGTGGGCGCGGGCCGCCCGGCCGAGGGTGCGCCGCAGCGCGGCGAGCTCGGCGCGCAGCGAGGACGCCGAGTCGGCGACCGGGGTGGATATCTCCACCTGGTAGCGGGTGCCCTCGGGATGCATTTCGCCCGGCAGTCCGTCGGCCGTCGCCAGGACCAGCGGGGCGGCGGGGACCACCCGGAGGGTGCGGGCGTCGACGAGCAGGAACTCCTCCTCGACGCCGACGGTGAGGGGTACGGTGGGGCGCACCGTGTTCTGCGTCGTGCCGGTGCTCGTGGTGCTGTTGCCAGGATCGATCACTACGCCTCCCTGGACATACGAGTCTTTTCATCATGAGCTGAACACGAGGTGAGGAGCGCGCGGCGAATCAGTCAAATGTGCGGTGATAGTGGCGGGTTACCGGCAACGGCTCGCCCGCGCCGGGAGGCCGGAGCAGCATGGGGCGACTGTTGCCGGTGTGCGAAGCGGGCAGGCGGCACCCTGGGGGCACCGACGGGCCGATGCTTATCATCCGATGTGACTCGTACTAGTGCGCCAACCCGCCCCCGACGGCGGATATTCGCCGACCTCACCCCGCTGCGCACGTCCCCGGACTACCGGAGACTGTGGTTCGGCGGGACGATCTCCTGGGTCGGCCAGGCGATGACCGCCCTCGCGATCTCGCTCCAGGTCTACGACATCACCCGCTCAAGTTTCGCCGTCGGGCTCGTGGGGCTCTTCTCCCTCGTCCCCCTGATCGTCTTCGGCCTCTACGGCGGGGCCATCGCCGACACCGTGGACCGGCGGGGGCTCGGCCTCTACAGCTCACTCGGCGCCGCGGGGCTGTCGGTCGCGCTCGCCGTGGCCGCGCTGCTCGGACAGCACCACGTCTGGTTCCTGTACGCCGTCGTCGCGCTCCAGGCCGTCTGCGGGGCACTCACCGGCCCGGCGCGGTCCGCCATGATCCCCAGGCTGCTGCCCGCGGAACAGCTGCCCGCGGCCAACGCCCTCAACTCCGTGACCATGACCTTCGGGACGATGGTCGGCCCCGCGCTGGGCGGTCTGATCGTCGCCCTCGGGGGGTACGAGTGGGCGTACCTGGTCGACGCCGTCACCTTCACCGCCGCGCTCTACGCGATGTGGCGGCTGCCGTCGATGAAGCCGGACCGGGCGGAGGGCGCGCGGGGGCGGGCCTCCGTCGTCGACGGACTGCGCTTCCTCGGTACCCGGCCCAACATCCGGATGACGTTCTTCACCGACATGGCCGCCATGGTGCTGGCCCAGCCGAAGGCGCTGTTTCCCGCCATCGCCGTGCTCTGGTACGGGGACGACGCGAGGACGGTCGGCCTCATGGTGGCCGCGATCGCCGCCGGGGCGCTGCTCGGCGGGCTGTTCTCCGGCTGGCAGGCACGGATCCGGCGGCACGGGCTGGCGATCCTGCTCGCCGTCGCCGGATGGGGGCTGGCCATCGCGGTGTTCGGCCTCACGCGGAACCTGTGGCTGGGGTTGTTCTTCCTGGCTCTGGCCGGGTACGCGGACACCGTCTCGATGGTGTTCCGCACCACCATGCTGCAGGCCGCCACCCCCGACGACATGCGGGGGCGCCTCCAGGGCGTCTTCATCGTGGTCGTCGCGGGCGGGCCCCGGCTCGGGGACTTCCTCGCCGGGACCGCCGCCGACCTGACCTCCCCGGCCGTCGCGGTCACGGGCGGCGGGCTGGCCTGCGTCCTGGTGGTGGGCCTGCTGGCGCTGCGCTGGCGCAACTTCGCCCGCTACGACGCCCACTCCCCGCAGGCCTGACCGCTGCGACCGCGGGGCCGGGCGGGCTACGCGTCCACCGGCTCCCGGGTGCGGGTGCCGCCCGCGGTGCCGGTGTTGGTGGTGCCGGACGGTTCGAAGAGCAGGATGTGGGCCTCCTCGTCCGCGGCCGGGCAGTGTTCCGTGCCGCGCGGGACGACGTACATCTCGCCGGGGCCCAGGACCACGTCCCCGTCCCGCAGGCGGATCGTCAGGGTTCCGGCCACGACGAGGAAGAGCTCGTCGGTGTCCTCGTGCGCGTGCCACACGAACTCGCCCCGGACCTTGGCGACTTTGACCTCGTAGTCGTTGACGCGGGCGATGCGGCGCGGCGCCCAGTGCTCGGTGAAACCGGCCAGCTTGCCGGCGATGTCGATCTTTTGTGTCGTCATGCGGACAGCCTGGCGGCGCGTTTGCGGAGGGTCTTGTACGTTCCTGGCATGGCCGCGATACGTCCGCGCAGCACCGTCAGTGCCTGGCGGCCGCCGGTGCCGGGCATCGCCGAGGTCTTCCACGCCCGCTTCACCGAGCACGCGTACCCGGCCCACGTGCACGACACCTGGGCGCTGATGATCGTGGACGGCGGACGGGTGGACTTCGCCCTCGACCGGGAGCGGCACGGCGTCGGGGTCTCGGACGCGGTGGTCCTGCTCCCGCCCGGCGTGGTCCACGACGGGCGGACCGTGACCGAGGCGGGCTTCCGCAAGCGCGTCCTGTACCTGGACACCTCGGTGCTGCCGGAACGGCTGACCGGAGCGGCCGTGGACGCGCCGCTGCTGGCCGACCCCGCGCTGCGCGAGCGCGTGCACGCGCTGCACCTGGCACTCGGGGAACGGGACCGGGACCCCCTGGAGGCCCAGTCGCGGCTGGCCTTCGTAGGGGAGCGGCTGCACCGGTGGCTCACTGGGCGCGCGCCGGCGGGGTACGGGGCGCCGGCCCCGGCGGGGCTTGCCGTACGGCTGCGCGAGCTGCTGGACGCGCGCGTGGTGGAGGGGATCGCGTTGGAGGAGGCGTCGGCGCGGCTCGGCCACGCCCATCCCACCCACCTGATCAGGAGCTTCCGGAAGGCCTACGGGCTGCCGCCGCACGCGTACCTGACGGGGCGCAGGGTGGCGCTGGCGCGGGAACTGCTGCTCGCGGGGGCGGGGCCCGCGGCGGCGGCCGCGGAGGCCGGCTTTTACGACCAGGCGCACCTCACGCGGCACTTCGCCCGGCACGTCGGGACCAGTCCGGCCCGGTTCGCCCGATCGGGGCGGGCGTCGAGGGGCCGCTGGCCGGTGACAGCGAGGACGCCCAGGGGCGCACGCTCCAGCGGATCCTGACCTGGGAGCGGGGCCGCGAGCGCGAATTCCGGCTGGGACGACAGTACGCCTACCCGGTGGACGCCGGGCACGGCCTCGTGGAACTCGCCCCCACCCGGGACGGCCGGCTGATTGTCCTGGAGCGCGGCTTCACCCGGGAGTTCGCCATCACCGTGCGGCTGTACGTCGCCGACCCGCTGGGCGCGACGGACACCTCGAAGGTCGAGGCGCTGGCCGCGGGCCCCGGGCTGCGGGTCGCCCGCAAGACGGCGCTCGGGGACCTCGACGGCTGCCCGACGCCGGGTGCGCCGTCGAAGCTTCCGCAGAACCACCCGCTGGTCGACAACGTCGAGGGCATGGTCGTCATCGGGGAGGACGGGCGCGGCCGGATGCGGCCGGATGCGGCTGCTGCTGGTCAGCGATGACAACGAGCTGGCCCAGCAGGTGACGAGGCTCTACCGGATGGACGCCCGGCTGCCGGCCCGTCGGCGCGACTAGGGGGTGTCCGGCGGGGCGACGATGCCGCGGGCGACGCCCAGGGAGACCAGGTCCTGGGGGCGGATGCGGAGCTGGTCGGCCGTGGCCGCGGCGGCCGACGGGGGGCGCTTGAGGATGGCCGCGGCCAGTTCCGGGGCGATGACCGAGAAGTAGCTGTCCGGGGTCACCCAGGTGTTGCCCGGCGCGGCCAGCGCGAGGGCGCCGCCCGAACCGCCCTCGCCGATCAGGAGGGTGGTGACGGGGACGGTGGCCGCCGCCAGCGCGGCGAAGGTGTCGGCGATGGCGGCGCCCGCGCCCGCGTGCTCCGCGGCGGCGTCGTTCGCCGCGCCGGGGGTGTCCACCAGGGTGAGCACGGCGACCCCGAGCCGGTCCGCGAGGCGGACCACGCGGGCGGCCGTACGGTATCCGGCCGGGCGGGTGGCCGTCCCGCACTGGGCGGCGTAGGCCACGGCCCGGCCCTCCCGCAGTCCGAACCCGCACAGCATCCCCGGGTCCGTACCGCCCGCACGGTCCCCGGAGAGGTGCAGGCGCAGCTCGAAGTACGCGTCCAGGTACGCCTCGGCGCGCGGCCGGCCGGGGTCGCGGGCCTGCCGTACCGCGTCCCAGCCGGTGGCGGGCGGCCGTACGTCGGCCAGCGCGGCCGGGGGCTCGACCGGCTCGCCGGAGCGGGGCGCGGCCAGGACGCGGAGCCAGTTCGCGAGGGTCCCCGGCAGGTGGGCGGCGGGGACCACGGCGTCCACGTGCCCGGCGGCGTACTGGCCCTCGGCGCTGTACGCCGCCGGGTCCGCGTCCGCCGGCCGCACCCGGGACCCGGCGAAGCCCACCTGGGCGCCGGGCAGCGCGAGGACCACGTCGGCGCCGGCCCCGAGGGTGGCCCAGCCGCCCCCGGTGGTCGGATCGCGCAGGACGGCGAGCTGGGGGAGTCCGGCGGCCCGGGTCAGGACGCTCTGGCGGGCCACGCGCTGCAGTTGCGTCAGCGCGAGCATGCCCTCCTGCATCCGGGAGCCGCCCGTGGCGATGAGCGAGACCAGGGGCAGGCGGTGCTCGCGGGCGTGTGCGTACGCGGCTTCGAGCCGGTCGCCGGTGCGCTGCCCCAGGGAACCGCCGAGGAAGCCGAACTCGAAGGAGATCAGGACGGCTTCGCGACCGCCGACGCGGGCGGTGCCGGTGACGACGGACTCCTGCTCGCCGGTGCGCCCGGCGGCGCGGGCGCGGGAGGCGTCGTACCCGGACCAGGCCAGCGGGCCGTCGGCGGGGGACTCGCGGTGGGGAGCGGGCAGTTCGGCGAAGGTGCCGGGGTCGGTCACGGAGGCGATGGCCGCGCGGGCCGAGAGGCGGGTCGTCGTCACGGGTGCACCCCAGGTCGGATCGGTCGAAGTCGTCTCCGGGCGACAGTACTTCGGCCGGCCGGAGGCGGGCAGCCCGCGAACCGGTCGGCGTACGGCGCCCCGACGGCCGTGGCCAGGCCGGCGAGCAGCAGCCGGAGCGGGGTCTCGGCGAGGCGGGGGCTGGAGGCCGGGCGGGCGCCGAGGTGTCCGTCGATCAGGCCGGCCCCGCTGCACGGCCCGGGGAGCCAGCCCGGGGAGCCAGTCCAAGGAACCAGCACGGGGGACCGGCATGGGGGACCGGTCCGGGGTGACGTCGCCGGTGGCGGCCAGGGAGAGCTGGGCGTACGTGGCGGCGCCGACGGCCGAGGTGGCGAAGGCGGCAGCCGGGGCGGCGGGCGCGACGGCGACCGGCGCCCCGTGGCCGGCCGGAACGGGGCCGAGCCGCGAGCCGCCGCCGATCCCGTGGACGCCCCCGGCCACGCCGACGGTCAGGGCCAGTGCCGTCGTGGCGCGGGGCGAGGGCGGGCGCGGCGGCAGCCACAGCCCGAGGGGCAGTGGCAGCACCGCGACGAGGAGGCGGACGCGCGGCCGGGGACGGCGGGCCCGCGGATCACCGCGCCGAGGACGACGCCGGGCACGGTCCCGGCGACGGCCGTGACGTCGGGGAGGAGGTGGGCCGGTGGCACCTCCGCGGGTGCCGGACGGTCCGCCGTCGTCGGTGGCGGCGTAGTAGCCGAAAGGAACGGCCATGTCGGCAAGCAACACACCGGCACCGGCACGCGGTCAGGGCAGCGGCAGGGCGATCTTCACCGCGTAGGCGGCCACCAGGCCGTAGCCCAGGCGGAAGGTCCAGACGCGGGCGGTGGCGGAGATGCGGGCGCCCGCGAGGGAGCCCAGCGCGACGAGGGCCTGCTGCCAGAGGAGGGAGGCGGCGCCGACGCCGACGAGGAAGGCGGCTCCCGACGGGCCGGAGCCGAGGGTGGCGCCCTGGGCGGTGGTGAGGGCGGCGAAGTAGAGGGCGGTGGTGGGGTTGATCGCGGTCAGGGCGACATAGCGGGCGAAGGCCTTGGCCGGCCGCACGTCGGTGGCCGTTCGCGTGGTTCCCCCGGTGCCGGCGTCCTGTCCGGGATCCGGCGTCGGCGCGACCGCCGCCTCCGAGCGGGCCCCGGAGAGGCCGCGGGCCGCGATGGCCAGCAGGATCACGGCCGAGGCCAGCCGCACCCACGCCTCGACGGGGGCGACGTGTGAGGCAACCCAGGGGCCCAGGGCGGTGGCGAGGGCCGCGTAGCCGAGGTCGACCACGGCGATGCCCGTGGCCGCGGCAACAGCCGTCCGGCGGTGCCGCATCGCCTCCTGGAGCAGCAGCACGCTCATCGCACCCATCGGCATCGCCACGCCCAGACCGGCGGCGGCGCCCGCCAGCGCCGGTGTCATCAGTTCGCTCATACGGGCGAGGGTCGGGCCTCGTGCCCGCGGTATGGACGCGGATATCGGGTGCGACTGCGAGAATCGCGGCATGGACCGCCTCGACAGGGAAATCCTCGGCATCCTGCAGCAGGATGCGCGGATCTCGTACCGTGATCTCGGCGTCCGCGTCGGCCTCAGCGCCAACGCCACCGCGGACCGGGTGCGGCGGATGCGCCGGGAGGGGGTGATCCGCGGGTTCACCGTGGTGGTCGATCCGGCCGCCGACACCGCCGGCGGTCTCGTCGTCTTCATCGACGTCACCCTCCGCCAGGACACCACCAATGAGGAGTTCGAGCGTCGGGTCGCGGGGCTGCCAGGGATCACCGAGGTCGTCCATGTGACCGGTGCGCACGACTACCTCGTACGCGCCCGGGCCGCCGACCCCGCAGCCCTGGACGGCCTGCTGCGCCGCCTGAAGCGGGAGGCCGGGGTGGCCCAGTCCAACACCCGGATCGCCCTGCGCGCTGCCGACCGCCCCGGCCGTCCCTGACGCACCGCCCCGGTTAGGCCGCGCCGCTGTCAGAGCGCCGACTCCCAGGCGAACGACGTGCCCGGTGCCCCCGCTTCCGTACGCCCGTCGTCGGTCACGGTCAGGCGGACCCGGCCGGGGGAGGACGCGTCCACCACCACCTCGATCGAGGTGACCCGGTCGCGCCGGTGCGCTGCGGCCAGGGCGCCGCGCAGGGCCGCGAGCAGGTCGCCCGCCACGGTCGGCGGGAGCAGGGCGTCCACCGCACCCGCGAAGTGCACCGACGGCTGGAAGCCGAGCAGGACCGCCGCGCCGTTCGTCTCGCGCAGGACCCGCCCCCGGAAGGTGGTCGGGGCGTCGGTCGGCGGTTGCTGGAGGGCGAAGATGGCCGTGCGGACCTCCTGGATGGTGGAGTCCAGCTCGTCGACGGCGCGGGCGAGTTCGTCGCCGACGGTGTCCCCGCAGGGGGCGTTCTCGGCGCGCCGCCGTGTGCTCTCCAGCATCATCTCGGTGGCGAAGAGCCGCTGGACCACCAGGTCGTGCAGGTCCCGCGCGATCCGGTCGCGGTCCTCGTACACCGCGAGCTGCTCCCGGTCGTGCTGGGCGCCGGCCAGGACGAGGGCCAGCGCGGCCTGCGAGGCGAACTGCGAGGCGAGCAGCCGGTCCACCGCGTCGTACGCCGGGCCGCCCCGGGCGCGCGGCAGGGCCAGGGTGCCGATCAGCCGGCCGCCGCTCTGGAGCGGAAGCATCATGCTCGGCCCGAACCGCATCCGGACGTGCGTGGTCATCCGCGGGTCGGTGGCCGAGTCGTCGACGAAGACGGGCTCGCCGCCGAGGAGTTGTTCCAGTACCGGCGATCCGGGGGCGATGGCCGTCCCCACGAGGTCCCCGGGGTCCCCCGGGGTGGAGGCGGCCACGATCTCCATGCCGCCCTCGGGCGTCGGCTGGAGCACCACCCCGGCCGCGGCGCCGGCGAGCAGCCGGGCCCGTTCGGCCACGCACATCAGCGCGTCCGCCGCGGGACGTCCCGCCAGCAGGGTCGTGGTCACGGCGGCGGCCCCGTCGATCCAGCGCTCCCGGCGGCGCGCGGTCTCGTACAGCCTGGCGTTGCCGATCGCTATGCCGGCCTGCGCGGCCAGGACGCGCACCAGGGCGAGGTCCTCCTCGGTGAAGGGGCCGCCGCCGTGCTTCTCGGTGAGGTAGAGGTTGCCGAAGACCTCGGTGTGGACCCGGATCGGGACGCCGAGGAAGCTGTGCATGGGCGGGTGGCCGGGTGGGAGGCCGGCCGCCCGGGGGTCCTGGGTGAGGTCGTCCAGGAGCAGCGGCCGGGGGTCCCGGGCGAGGACCCCGAGCAGGCCGGAGCGGCCGTCGGGCAGGTGGGGGACGGCCGCCCGCTGCTCCTCGGTCAGGCCCGACGTGAACAGCGCGGTCACCAGGACGCGCTCGGGGTCGAGGATCCCGAGCGCGCCGTACCGGGCCGAGCACAGCTCGGCGGCGGAGTCCACGACGTGCTGGAGTGTGGCGCGCAGTTCCAGTTCGGAGCCGACGCTCAGTACGGCCTCCAGCAGCACGGGGAGGCCCGCCGGGGCCTCGTCGGGCCGGTCGGCGGGCCTCTCCTGCTCTGCGTCCGTCATCCGGCCAGCGGGTTGAGGACCATGGGTGCGATCTTCCCTTCGAGCATCGCGCCGAGACCCATGACGGCGCACACGTCCGGTCGTTCGGCGATGGCGACGGGCATTCCGGTGGCGTCCCGCAGCATCTGGTCCAGGCCCGGCAGCAGGGCGCTGCCGCCCACCATCATGATTCCCCGGTCCGTCAGGTCGGCCACCAGGTCGGGCGGGCAGTCGCGCAGTACCTTGCCGATCCCGTCGAGGACGGCGGTCAGCGGGGTGTGGATGGCGTCGCGTACGGCCGCGGTGTCCACGTGGACGGAACGTGCCAGGCCGGTGGCCACGTCACGGCCGTGGATGAGGGTGGACGCGGGCCCCTCGGAGGTGAGGCCGTTGCCGTGCAGGGCCAGTTGGAGCGGCCGGACGGCCTGGCTGGGCAGCATCAGTTCGTGCGCGTGGCGCAGGTGCTGGACGACGGCGTGGTCGATGGCCTCGCCGCCGACGGGGATCCGCTGGGCGGTGACGATCGAGCCGAGGGAGAGGACGGCGACCTGGGTGGCCGCGGCCCCGCACACCATGATCATCGTCGCGGTCGGCTGCTCCACGGGCAGTCCGCAGCCGACGGCCGCCGCGATCAGGGTGTCGACCAGTTCGACGCGCCGCGCTCCGAGCCCGACCAGGGTCTCCACCGCCGCGCGCTGGGCGAGCGGGTCCGCGTCGTGCGGGGTGCAGGCGGCCGCCCGCAGCCTGGGCTTGCGCCGCAGTGCGCGCCGCAGCTTCTCGCCGAGGAGGTGGCGCAGCATCCGCTGGGCCATCTCGATGTCGACGACGGTGCCGCCGGAGACGGGGCGCACGACCCTGATGTAGTCGGGCGTGCGGCCGGTCATCCGCTCGGCGAAGGTGCCGACGGCGATGAGTGCGCCGGTGCGCGTGTTGACCGCGGCGACGCTGGGTTCGTCGACCACGAGGCCGGCGCCCTTGACGTACACGCGGGTCCTGGCCGCCCCCAGGTCGACGGCGACGTGGCAGCGGCGCAACTGCTCAAGACTGACGGTCACGGCAGTACCTCCCGAGAGCGCTGACGCAAGAGGACCGGCGGAAGTGCCGGCCGCTTGTCCTATCATCCCGGGCATTCGGGACTATCCGCCCGTTGGAATGCTCCGGCCGTGGGTGTGTCGCGGCTGCATGGGGGTGGATTTCTGTACCGACAGGCACCACCATGCCCGCACCGCACGCGCTACTCGCGCGTAACAAGGTATGGGGGCACAGATGCTGACGGTACGACAGGGGGTGCTCGCGCTCCTGACGCTCTGCCCGGCGCTCACCATGTCCGCCGCGGCCCATGCCGCCGGCCGGGGGCCGGTCCTCGCCGCTGACCCGGCATCACCGCGCAGCCCGGTGGTCTTCGTGCACGGGTACAACGCCGACCCCGGCGTCTGGGGAGCCCTCCGCGCCGACCTGCGCGCCGACGGGTACACCGACGCGGAGCTGTTCTCCTTCGGCTACGACACCCACCGGTCGGTCAACGAGGTCCTCGCCGGAAGGCTGGGCGCCTACGTCGAGCAGGTCCGCCGGGAGACCGGCGCGGCCAGGGTCGACGTCGTGGCCCACTCCTTCGGCTCGCTGGTGAGCCGCTGGTACGTCAAGTTCGGCGGGGGCACCGCCACCGTGGACCACTGGGTGTCGCTGGCCGGCCCCAACCGCGGCACCTCCACCGCGTGGGCCTGCGCCCTGTGGGACCAGGCGTGCCGGGACATGACCCCCGGGTCGTACGTGGTGAAAAACCTGGGCAGCGGGGACGCCACCCCGGGCGCGGTGAAGTACGCGACCTTCTGGTCGCACTGCGACGAGGTGATCAACCCCGACGACAGCGTCCCGCTCCCGGGCGCCACCAACACCCCGGTCGGCTGCCTGAAGCACAACGACCTGCTCGCCGACGACGGGACCTCGGCCGGAGTGCGCGCCTTCCTCGCGTCCTAGGCCGACAGGGCCTGGGGGTGTCGTGGGTGCCGGGTGGCGGACGGTGCTGACGCGCTGCTTAGGGGGCGCGGGCGACAGTGGGGGAGGCCGCCGCGTCCTGAGGGGGGAAATGCCGATGCCGGACCGGGTCCGCGCCCGCGCCACCGACGAACGGCCCGCGCCGCCGCGGCGTCCCGTCACCCGTCTGCGCCTCACCTGCCTGTACGGCGGGGTGTTCATGCTGGCCGGGACGGCCTTCCTGGCCGTGGCCCTCCTGCTGGCCGAGCAGGCCGTGAGCAGGGGCAGCGAGCCGGTTCTGGGCCTGGGCGCCGAGAAGAGGGCCGTCCTGGCGCCGGCCGACTGCCCGGGGCCGAGGGCCGGCGAGCCGCCCTCCTGCACCTCCCCCGGCCGGGAGCGCCCCCACGAACCGCTGTTCTTCTCGGCCCTGCCGCTCCTGGCCGTGCTCGGCCCCCTGTCGGTCGGCGCGGGATACGTGACGGCCGGGTACGCCCTGTCGAGAGTCCGCAGGATCACCCGTACGGCCCGCGGCGCCTGCCGTCACGCCTGAGGACCGGCCATGGTGACGCGCTGGAGCAGGCCGTAGGTGAACTCCGCCACGCAGGGCCGTCCCCGCGCGGTGAAGGCGAGGCGCCAGCGGGTCGGCGCGGTGCCCTCCATCGGCCGGACCGGCGCGAAGGCCCGCGCCACCTCGTCCACCGTCGCTGACCAGGGCAGCAGGTCGTCCGGCGAGTCCAGTACGGGCCCCCGCGCGCCCGGGGCCCGGACGAGCCACTCGTTCCACACCGCCCCGTCCGGCGCGGCCAGCACCTCGAAGCGCAGGTCCGGCCAGAGCGGCAGCGGCCACAGCAGGGCCTCGCACTCCAGGTCGCCGATCGCGCGGTGCCCGGTGGACTCGGGCGGTCCGAGCACCGAGCGGTACCGGGCCAGCGCCGCCCCGCGCGAACGCGACCGGGGGTCCCCCCGGACGGAGTTCGGGGAACGGACCATCGCCTGCCAGCGCTTGTTCGCCTCCCGCTGGTCCGCGAGCGAGGCTCCCAGCCGCCGTCGGGCCTCGTCGACGAGGTCGGGCTGGAAGTCCGCCATCCGCCGCAACAGCACCAACTGGAACGCCGCAGGCCCGAAAGAAGTCATGGAGGAAACGATTCCACACAGGATCCTTACGTTCTCGGGATCCGCTGGTTGTCCCCCAGCGCGTAGCCTGCGGGCGCCATGAACTACTGCCACGCCTGCCGGAGGCACCTCAACGGCGCACTGGCGTGCGCCGGATGCGGAACGCCCGCCGAGTACCTGATCCCCGCCGCCCCCACCGCCGGGCCGCCCGCGCCGCCCGCGGTCGAGGGGGCCGCCGCCGCTCCGCCGGCCGCCCTGGCCGACGTCTTCGCCGACTCCCTCGTGGTGCTCTCGGCCCCGGAGGGGCACAGGTCCGGCGCCCGCCGCCGGGCCGCGAACCGGCGCCGCCGCCGTACCGTGGTGTCACTCTCGCTCGGGGTGCTGCTCGCCGCCGCGGGCTCCGTGACGGTCGCGGGCATGGCCGCCGACGGGGAGCGCACCGACCGGGCCTCCGAGGTGGTCCTGACGGAGGACGCGCCCCGGGATCCCGCTCCGCTGCCGGACGCACCGACGGCCGGTGCGTCCACGGGGCCGGGGCAGGCCACCGTGAAGGCCCCGGGCGCGGCCACGAAGAAGGCCGGCTCCCCGGCGCCCTCCGAGAGCACCGCGCAGCCCGGTCCGACCGGCGCCGCGTCCTCCCCCGTCCCCGCCTCGTCGGCTCGGGTCTCCCGCACCCCCGGTCCGGGGACGTCCGTACAGGGCGGCGGTACGGGTTCGCCGTCACCCGGCGGCAGCCCCACCCCCACTCCCACTCCCACCCCGACCCGGACGCCGACCCCGACCCGGACGCCGACCCCGACCCGGACGCCGACGCCGGAGCCGACCGAGGACTGCTGGATCTTCTGCGGCTGGTTCTGAGCGGTCGCGGGGGCCGCTCGCCGGGTGTCAGCCCAGCATCCGCTTGAGCAGGTCCCGCAGCACTGCCCGCTCCGCCGGGGACAGCCCGGCCAGGGGCTCGCGCGCGAAGTCCAGCGACTCGCGTAGCCGCTCCGCCGTCCGCAGCCCCTCCTCGGTGGGGGCGGCCAGCTTGACCCGCCGGTCGGCGGGGTCCGGACGGCGCTCCACCAGGCCGCGGCCCTCCAGCCGGTCGATGATGCCCGTCACGTTCGAGGGCTCGCACCGGAGCTTCTGCGCGATGCGGCGCATGGGCGTCGGCTCCAGGGAGAGCAGGTTCAGCACCTTGGCCTGGGCGCCGGTCAGCTGATGGCTGGCCGCCGCGTGCTCGTACTCCATGTGGTACCGGCTCACGACGTCACCGATGAGTTCGACGACCTCGACGGTCACTGGGTCTGCGCGATGACTGGACATGGATCCAGCGTACCCACTTACTTGACAACATGAAATATCCAGGCGCATGGTTGTTTCACCTAGTGAACCAATTTCGTTCTGACCAGGAGCGCCGCAATGTCTGAGATCCCCGCCGTGAGCCGCGAGTGGCACCTCGTCCGTCGCCCGCAGGGCTGGCCCGTCGCCGAGGACTTCGCCCTGCGCGAGGTGCCCGTCGACGCCGAGCCCGCCGCCGGCCGGATCCTCGTGCGCAACCTGCACATGTCCGTGGACCCGTACATGCGCGGCCGCATGAACGACGCGCGGTCCTACATCCCGCCCTTCCAGCTCGACCGGCCGATGGAGGGCGGCGCGGTCGGCGAGGTCGTCGCCTCCAACGCCGAGGGCTTCGCCGTCGGCGACCACGTCCTGCACGGCCTGGGCTGGCGCGAGTACGCGGAGCTCGACGCCCAGCACGCCACCAGGGTCGACGCCTCCCTCGCCCCGCTCTCCACCTACCTCGGTGTCCTCGGTATGCCGGGCCTGACCGCCTATGCCGGCCTCTTCGAGGTCGCCTCCTTCAAGGAGGGCGACTCCGTCTTCGTCTCCGGCGCCGCGGGTGCGGTCGGCGGCCTCGTCGGCCAGTTCGCGAAGATCAAGGGCGCGTCCCGGGTCATCGGCTCCGCCGGGTCGGACGAGAAGGTGACGCTCCTCACGCAGAAGTACGGCTTCGACGCCGCCTTCAACTACAAGAACGGCCCCGTCGCCGAGCAGCTGCCCGCCGCCGCCCCCGAGGGCATCGACGTCTACTTCGACAACGTCGGCGGCGACCACCTGGAGGCCGCCATCTCCTCCATGAACGTGAACGGCCGCGCCACCCTCTGCGGAGCGATCGCCCACTACAACGACACCGAGGCCGCCCCCGGCCCGCGCAACCTGATGCAGGTCATCGGCAAGCGGCTGCGCCTGCAGGGCATCCTCGTCAACGACCACGCCGGTCTCCAGCAGCAGTTCGTCCAGGACGTCGCCGGGTGGCTGCGCTCCGGTGAGCTGCGCTACGACGAGACGGTCGTCGAGGGCGTGGAGAACGCCACCTCCGCCTTCCTCGGCATGCTCCGCGGAGAGAACACCGGAAAGATGATCGTTTCCTTCACCGGTTAGGCTCACCCCACAGCCGTCGTGACCCGTGGGCGCGAGTCGCGGCGATCACCAGGAGGAACATTCTTCATGTCCATCCAGCAGTCCGACGTCGCGTACACCGCCGTGGCCACCGCCGAGAACGGCCGCGACGGCCGCGTCGCCACCAACGACGGCCGGCTCGACGTCGTTGTGAACCCGCCCAAGGAGCTCGGTGGCTCCGGCGCCGGCACCAACCCGGAGCAGCTCTTCGCCGCCGGCTACAGCGCCTGCTTCCAGGGCGCCCTGGGCGTCGTCGCCAAGAACGTGAACGCCGACATCTCCGGCTCCACGGTCACCGCCGAGGTCGGCATCGGCAAGAACGACGACGGCTTCGGCCTGATCGTCAAGATCTCCGCCGTGATCCCGAACGTGGACGCCGCCACCGCCAAGGAGCTCATCGAGAAGGCCCACGAGGTCTGCCCGTACTCCAAGGCCACCCGTGGCAACATCACCGTCGAGCTCGCCGTCTGATCTGGCAGCCGCACAGCGAAGGCCGCACCCCGATCGGGGTGCGGCCTTCGCCGTAGACTGACGCCATGCACGATCTTGCGGGGGGCTTCCGGTACCTGCTGGCCGGACAGCGATGGGTGTTGCGACACGGTCGGTGGCTGGGCTTCGGCCTGTTGCCCGGGCTCGTCTCGCTCGCCCTCTACGCCGGCGCCCTCATCGGGCTCGGCTACGGCGCCGACGACCTGACCGCCTGGGTGACCCCGTTCGCCGACGACTGGTCCGCCCCCTGGCTCGGCCTCTTCCGCGGCTTCCTCACCGCCCTGTTCTTCGGCCTCGGGCTCTTCCTCGCGGTGATCACCTTCACCGCCGTGACCCTGCTGATCGGTCAGCCCTTCTACGAGTCCCTCTCGGAGCAGGTCGACCGCAGCGAGGGCGGCGAGGTCCCGCAGTCCGGTCTCCCGCTGTGGCGGGAGCTGTGGATCTCCGCCCGGGACAGCGTCAAGGTGCTCGGACGGGTGGTGCTGTACGGCAGCGGGCTCTTCGTGCTCGGCTTCGTCCCGGTGATCGGCCAGACGGTCGTCCCGGTGCTGGGTTTCTGCGTCTCCGGCTACTTCCTGACCCAGGAGCTCACCTCCGTGGCCCTCCAGCGCCGCAAGGTGGAGCTGCCCGAACGGCTGGTGCTGCTGCGGTCACGGCGGCTGCTGGTGCTGGGCTTCGGAGTGCCGCTGGTACTGGCGTTCCTGGTGCCGCTCGTCGCGGTGTTCCTGATGCCCGGCGCGGTGGCGGGGGCCACGCTGATGGCGCGCGACCTGATGCGCACCGACGAAACCCCGGCCACCGAGGCCGCTCCCGCCGGCTTCGGACCGCCGCCGCCCGCGTTCTCGTAGGCCGCTCCCCCCAGGACTCAAGGACTCAAGGGGTGTCCTGCCGCTTCTTCAGCAGCAGGATGGCCCCCGCCGTGTCCTCCCCGCCGTGGGCGGCCGGGTCCTCGGCCAGCCGGCGGCGCATCAGATCCAGGTACGGGGAGATCAGCTCCGCGCTGACCTGCTGCTCCTCGGCGGTGCGCAGCAGGGTGCCGGTCGCCGCGACCTGCATGGCGAGGTGGGAGACCACTCCGCCGGTGAAGTCCCGCGAGGTGAGCCGCTCGGCGGCGTTGCCGACGAAGAAGCCCATCGCGCCGAGCCACTCGGACAGCAGCGGAGACAGGTCCTTCGGGGCGATGTCCTCGCCCTCGGTCAGCGCGTAGGCGTGCGAGATGCCGGCGAACAGCCCGTACATCGCGCTGAGCAGGGCCACGTCGTGCAGGGCGGCGTGACCCGGGTCCTCCCCGACGAAGCGGGCACCGGCCGGGACCTCCAGCGTCGCGCGGTGGGTGTCGAAGAGGGCGCGCGAGCCGCTGTAGAAGACGTACCCGCCGGCCTCCGGGACGCCGATCATCGTGGGCGTGGCCATGATCCCGCCGTCCGTGTACCGGGCGCCGCGGGCCTCGGCCCAGGCAGCCCGGGCCCGGGCCTCGGCCGGGGTGCCGGTGGTGAGGTCGACGAGGTCCTTGCCGGTCAGGTCGATGCCGTCCAGGGCGGAACGCACGCTGGCGTCGTCCAGCAGGCAGGTCACGACCAGCTCGTTCGCCGCGACGGCCGCCGCGGCGCCCGGGGCGACGACGGCGCCCTCGGCGGCGAGTGGTGCGGCTTTGGAGGCGGTGCGGTTCCAGACGGTCAGGGAGTGCCCGGCGGCGAGCCAGGTGCGGGCGAGGGCGGTGCCCATGTCGCCGAGTCCGAGGAGGGTGAGCGATTTCCGGGATGTGGTGTCGGTCATGGCGTTTAGCCTGGTTGCAGGCAGTGCGGTGCTCAAGTACGCACTTCGGAGTGGGTGGTTACCCCGAGGTGAGCGAGCAGGTGGGGAGGATGCGCGGTGGCGGTGACACGGAGGCCCGGTGCGGACGAGTGCGGGATCGCCGCGGCGATGTCCGTGATCGACGGCAAATGGAAGGTGTCGCTCCTGTGGACGCTGGAGCAGCGCCCGCGCCGGTTCGGCGAGCTGCGCCGGCTCGTGCCCGGCGTCTCCGAGAAGGTGCTCGCCGCCCAGCTGCGCGAGCTCGAGACCGACGGCATCGTCCACCGCGAGGTGTACGACGAGGTCCCGCCGCGCGTCGAGTACTCCCTGACCGCGCTGGGCCAGGACCTGAACGCGGCCCTGGAGCCGTTGGGGGAGTGGGGTGCGAAGCACCTCCTCCCGGATCCGGCCTAGCCGGCCGGAGACCGGTTGCCCGCCCCCGGCAGCCCCCGGCGGGCCCGTAGTATGCATGGCAGCAAATGCCAAGGCTGTCTCTCACTGCCCTTGAGTCCGCCCTGGCCCGGAGCTTCGGCGGGGGGCCGGAGTCGCGCGGCGGCTTGCCGAGCCAGAGCGGCCACCGGGCCGAGGGACCGACCAGCAGTAGGGACACAGCAGTGACAGTCAGTACCGAGGGCACGGCGACCGTGCTGCCCCCGGGCGGACCGGCCGCGCCCGCCCGCCCGATACCGGCCACCCGCCGCGCGATCGGCTCACGCGGCACGCTCCTGCTCCTCGAAGCCGTCGTCGCCTTCGCCGCGGCGCTCGTGCTCCCGCTGCTGGCCCGCGGCTTCAAGCTGAACCCCCTGGACCGGATCGCGCAGGTCAGCGGCCTCGCCGCGATCCAGCTGCGGTTCGCGCTCATAGGCCTTGTCTTCATCGGCGCGGTGGCGCTGGCCGTACGGCTGCGCGGGGGCCGGCACTTCGACCTCACCACCCGGCTCGCCTCCGCCGCCCTGGCCGGCCTGGCCAGCGGCTTCGTCGCCGCCGGAGCGGTCGTCGCGCTCCACGGGACGCCCTGGCCGATGTTCGGCCTCAACGGCGACAGCGGCCGCATCGTCGAATGGGCCCAGGCCGTGGCCAACGGCCGCCCCTCGGGCTCGCCGGTCTACCCCCCGGCCCCCCTCCACACCCTTGGCTATTACGCCGAGTGGTTCCGCGGCGGCAACACCGCCTACGCCTTCAAGGACCTCCAGATCCTCGGCGCCGCGGCCTTCGGACCGCTGGTCTACCTGTGCTGGCGCATGCTCCTCGGCCCGGTCCGCGCCCTCGCCTTCGGCGTCGCCCCCGCCTTCGCGCTGATCGACGCGTACAAGCCGTACAGCCAGACCGTCCTCGTCGTGCTGGTCCCGGTCCTGGTGGCGATGGTGGTGTCGCTGAGCCGCAGCGGCACGCAGAACTGGCGGCCGCTGCTGCTCAAGGGCGCGGGGTTCGGCGGGCTGCTCGGCCTCATGTTCCTCACCTACTCGGGCTGGTTCCTGTGGAGCGCCGCGGGCGTGCTGTTCGCCGCGCTGCTGTACTTCCCGTGGCGGGACGGCCGGCTCGGCCGGATCAAGGGCGCGGCCTTCCTCGGCGCCTCCCTGGCGGCGTTCCTCGTGGTCGCCGGGCGCTACCTGATGGTCATGCTGACCGAGGGCCAGACCACCAAGGACTACAACTTCCGGTTCGACAACTTCACCGACCCGGCGTACTACCTCATGTGGCGCACCGACATGCCCGGCAAGGTCGGCGAGTGGCCGCTGCCCGGCGAGTACGGCGGGGTCGGGCTGTTCGCCCTGGTCACCTTCGTCGGCCTCGGCGCCGCGATCTGGCTGGGCATCCGCAAGCCGATGGTGGTCACCATCGCCGCCATGTTCATCAGCGCGTGGGTGATGCGCATGTACATCGCCTCGCACATGTACGAGACGCAGACCGTCCAGCTCTACACCCGCACGAACAACCAGCTGCTCTACTGCGGGCTGCTGCTGTGCGCGCTGGTCGTCCACCTGGTCTCGCTGCGGATGGCCGAGCGCCGGACGCAGCCCGCGGCGGACTCCGGACCGGCCGGGACCACGCCGGGCACCGGCTTCCCCGGCCGCGAGGGCGCGGTGATCGGAGCCCTGTGCGCCCTGCTGCTCCTCCTCGGCACGGTCTCCTCCTCGATGGCCGACCGCTACATGCCGGCCAAGGAGAACACGTACCGGATCCTGCCCTGGGTGTCGCACACCATCACGGAGCGGGACGGGAGCTGCCCGAAGTACGCGCCCGGCGGCACCTGCTCCAAGGACGGCGACCAGAGCTGGCTGGGCTTCATCCGATGACCCCGGGGGACCGATGACTTCCGCACTGACGCGACTCGCCGACTGGTCGGCCAGGACCCCCAAACGGCTCTGGCTGATCTCGTTCGCGCTGTTCTTCACGCTCACGGGTTCGTGGGCGGCCGCCAGCCCGCTCGGAAGCTCCCCCGACGAGCACGCCCACTTCATCCGTGCCGCCGCCGTCGCCCGTGGCCAGATCGGCGGCACCGAGGTGATGGTCCCGCACACGGTCGCGGGCATCGAGGGGCACTTCGCCGAGACCGGCGTGCAACTCCCCGAGTGGTACCGGAACCTGCCCACGGTCCATGAGTGCTACTCGTGGAAGGAGCAGCAGCCCGCGTCCTGCGCGCCCTCGCTCGGCAACTCCGAGAAGACCGCGCAGGCCACCACGGCGGCCGGCCGCTACCACCCGGGCTACTACCTGGTGACCGGCTGGCCGAGCCTGCTGGTCGACGGCCCCAAGGGGCTGTACCTCATGCGCTTCATGTCGGCGCTGCTCTGCTCGGCCCTGCTGGCGAGCGCGGTGGTCACGGCCGCCGAATGGCGGCGGCGCTCACTGGCGATGCTCGGGGTGTTCGCCGCGGCCACTCCGATGACGCTCTACATGTCCGGCATGGTCAACCCCAGCGGCGGCGAGATCGCCGCCGGAATCCTGGTGTGGACGGCCCTGCTGTCGGTCGTCCTGTCGCCCGACCCCGTGCTGCTCAACCGCAGACTGGCCCGGCTCGGCATCGGCGGCCTGGTGCTGATCAACATCCGGCCGCTCGGACTGATCTGGTTCGGCGGGGCGGTCGTCTTCTGCCTGCTGCTGACCCAGCGGCGCGGGCTGCTGGGACAGGTGCTGCGCCGCAAGGCCCTGTGGCTCTGGACGGCCCTGCTGGGCCTGGCGACGGCCGGTGCGCTGCTCTGGGCGGCGAAGCACCCCGACAACTCGAAGATCGACATCCCTGACTCGCTGACCACGGGCGTGGCCGCGAAGCGGACCCTCGGCAACACCGAGGTCTACATCAAGCAGATGCTCGGCTTCTTCGGCTGGCTCGACACCCCCGCCCCGGCCTTCATGTACCTGGTGTGGATGGCCGTGCTCGCCACCGTCGTCGTGCTGGCGCTCGTCCACGGCCGGGCCCGCGACGTCGTGGCCCTGCTGGGCATGCTGGTGGCCGTCGTGATGGTGCCGGTGGTCGCGCAGGCCTCGCAGGCGGAGCGGATCGGCATGGTGTGGCAGGGCCGCTACCTGCTGCCCTTCGCCGTCGGCCTGCCGCTGATGGCCGTGGCCGTCTGCGCCACGCGGGCCCCCGAGCGCGGCCTGCCCTGGCGGCGGCTGGTCGGCTTCTCCGTCGTCGCCCTCGTCCTGGCCGACGCGGCGGCCTTCTACTGGACGCTGCGCCGGTTCGCCGTCGGCACCGGGGGATCGTGGGTGGCGACCTCCGCGCACTGGGCCCCGCCCGGCGGGTGGGTCTTCTGGAGCTGCCTGTACGCGGTGGCGGCCTGCGCCGTCGTGCTGCCCGCCCTGCTCCCGGACCGCAGGGACGAGGCCGGGCGGCTCCCGGCCCCGGGCAGCTCCCGTACGGGCAGCCACTCGCGGGTCCCCGAGCCCGTCTGACGCACCCGTCCGGCTCCGCCCGTCCCGTCCGAGGCCCCGTCAGAGGGCGGGGCCGATCTCGGCGGTCACCACCGACGGGGTGCGGTCGTCGGCCTCGGCGAGCAGCGCGCCGCCCGGGGCCCACACGGCCGAGCGGCCGCAGCCGGTCCACGGGCCCGCCGGGCCGACGTGGTTGGCGAGGACGACGTACAGGCCGTGCCTTTCCGCGATGCCCGGGTACACGGTGGCGCGCTCGTGGATCCCGTCGCCGGTTCCGTACAGGGAGCCGGCCAGGTGGACCCGGCAGCCGGCGGCCGCGCCCCGGCCGGGCAGTTCGGGGAAGTGGTTGTCGTAGCAGACGCCCAGTGAGAAGCGGACCCCGAGGAGCTCGAAGCACCCGTCGCCCGTGCCGGGCTCGAAGAGGTCCTGCTCGTGCCGGAACAGGTGCTGCTTGCGGTACGTCGTCAGGTGCGTGCCGTCCGCGCCGTGGACCACTGTCGCGATGGCGGGCCGTGGCCCGTCGCCGGGCAGGGCCACGTTGACCGCGGTGGCGATTCCGGCGGCGCGCAGCGGGTCCAGCCGGGGGTCGTCCGCTCCGGTCCACAGCCCGGGGTCTGCGGCGAGCGCGTCGATTTCGTAGCCGGTGAGCGTCAGCTCGGGGAACACCACCAGCGCCGCGCCCTGCTCACGGGCCGTCAGGGCGAGGGCGGCGGCCCGGGCGGCGTTCGCGCGGACATCGGCGGGGACGCACGTCATCTGTGCGGCGGCGATCTTCACCGGCTCAGGATGCCAACCCGTCCGCGGCCTCCTGCAGCAGGGTCAGCAGGGCCCTGCATAAAATGCCTGTGTGATCTTCATTGTGGTGAAATTCCCCGTCAAGCCCGAATACGTCGACGCATGGCCCGACAAGGTCGCGCCGTTCACCCGAGCCACCCGCGCCGAACCGGGGAACCTCTGGTTCGAGTGGTCGCGCAGCCTGGAGGAGCCGGACACCTACGTGCTGGTCGAGGCCTTCCAGGACGACGCCGCCGAAGCGCACGTCACCTCCGAGCACTTCCGAGCCGCGCTGGAGACCATGCGGCCGATGGTGACCCGTACGCCCGAGATTGTCAGCACCACCATCGAGGGTGCGACCGGCTGGAGCCGGATGGGCGAGCTCCAGGTCGACTAGAACGACGCCTGCGGCGCCCGCGCCGGCTATGCCTCCGGGCCCCGCAGCAGGGCCAGGAAGGCGCGGAAGGCGGCGGGCATGTCCACGGTCTCCGGGTCCAGCAGCCACTGGTACTGGAGGCCGTCCATGACCGCCGTCAGCAGCGGCGCCGCCTGTTCCGGGGTGAGGCCCGAGGGCAGGCGGTCGCCGAACTCGGCGCGCAGCACCGCCGCCATCTCCGCGCGGACCTGGGTGTAGCGCTCGGTGAAGAACTCCCGGGCCGGGTGCCCGTCCGTGACGCTCTCGCCCAGCAGTGCCGAGAAGGTCTGCACGATGCCCGGACGCATCGCGTTGTAGTCCACCAGCGAGGCCAGCAGGTCCAGTCGCCAGGTGTCCGCCGCCGCGCGCGAGCCGCCGCCGGTGTCCCACCGGTCGCGCTCCTCCAGCACCGCGACGAGCAGCGCCTCCTTGGTGGGGAAGTAGTGCAGCAGCCCCTGCTGGGTCAGGCCCACGCGCTCCGCGACCGTGCCCAGGGACGCCCCCCGGTAGCCGCGTTCCGCGATCACCTCGACGGCCGCGCGGACGATCTCCCCGCGGCGCTCCTCGCTCCTCGCCCTGGCCATCGCCATGGCACTCCTTCCGTCCACTCCCGCCCGCAGGACCGTAGAAGGACGGTACGGCATTCGAATATCACGAAAGAATAACAAACCCTACCGTTCAACAGGCAACGGGTTCACGATGGGGGCACCCGCACCGCGCCGCACCGCGCAACCGCACCGCTCTCGACGAGGAGGCTCGGCCGTGACCGATGCCGATCAGGTCCGCGATCAGATCCGGGAAGACGCCGTGGAGGCGGCGCTCGACAAGCTCGACCTCGACACCAAGGCCCTGCTCCTGGCCGGCCAGGACATGTGGTCCCTGCCCGCGCTCCCCGCCATCGGGCTGCGCTCCCTGGTCATGTCCGACGGCCCCGTCGGGGTGCGCGGCGTGCGCTGGACCGCCGACGACCCGTCCGTCGCCCTGCCCTCCCCGACGTCCCTCGCAGCCACCTGGGACCCGGATCTGGCCCGCCGCGCCGGCCGGCTCCTCGCCCAGGAGGCCCGCCGCAAGGGCGTCCACGTCCTGCTCGCGCCGACCGTCAACCTGCACCGCTCGCCGCTCGGCGGCCGGCACTTCGAGTGCTACTCCGAGGACCCGTACCTCACCGGCGCCATCGGCAGCGGCTACGTGAGCGGCGTCCAGGACGGCGGCGTCGGGACCACGGTCAAGCACTTCGTCGGCAACGACGCCGAGACCGACCGGTTCACCGTCGACAGCGTCATCGCCCCGCGCCCGCTGCGCGAGCTGTACCTGGCCCCCTTCGAAGCCATCGTCGAGAACGCCCACCCGTGGGGCATCATGACCGCCTACAACCAGGTCAACGGCACGACGATGACCGAACACCACCACCTGGTGAACGAGGTCCTGCGCGGCGAGTGGGGCTTCGACGGCTGCAACGTCTCCGACTGGACGGCCGCCCGCTCCACCGCCGGCGACATCCTGGGCGGACTGGACGTGGCCATGCCCGGCCCGACCACCGTCTACGGACCCGCCCTCGCCGAGGCCGTCCGCGCCGGGGAGGTCCCCGAGTCCGCCGTCGACGACGCCGTGCGCAACGTCCTGCGCCTCGCCGCCCGCGTCGGGGCCCTCGACGGCGCCCCCGCGGTTGTGGAGACCCCGCCCGCCCCGGTCGACGGCCAGGCGCTGGCCCGTGAGCTCGCCGCCCGCGGCTTCGTCCTCGTGCGCAACGAGGACGGCGCCCTGCCGCTGGACGCCTCCGCCGGCCGCACCGTCGCCCTCCTCGGGGCCGCCGCGCGCGACGCCCGGGTGCTCGGCGGCGGCAGCGCCACCGTCTTCCCCGAACGGATCGTCTCCCCGCTCGACGGCCTGGCCGCGGCCCTTGCGGACGGGACCCTCACCTACGCCGTCGGCGCCGATCCCTCCGAGGAGCCCACCCCCGCGGACAAGGGCTTCGAGCTCGTCGCCGTGTGCCGCGACGCCTCCGGCGCGGTCCTCGGCCAGGGCGCCCTGCCCACCGGCCAGGTGCAGTGGATCGGCGACGACCTGCCCGCGGGCGCCACCTACGAGACCATGGCGAGCATCGAGGTCCGCGGTACGTTCGTACCGCGCGAGAGCGGCGAGCACGCCTTCGGCACCCGCGGACTCGGCGCCTTCTCCCTCTCCGTCGACGGACGTCCGCTGTGGAGCGGCGTCCAGGAGATGGGCGACGAGGCCGACCCCTTCGAGGCCTTCTTCGGGGCGCCCAGCGTCCGGGGCGGCGTCACCCTCACCGCGGGCGAGCCCGTCGAGGTGTCGCTGACCTACCGGGTCCCCGACACGAGCGGGCTCCCGATGCGGGCCGTCATGTTCTCGCTGCTCCACCTCGGTCCGCGGCGCGACCCCGACGAGCTGATCGCCGAGGCGGTCGCGGCCGCCCGCGCCGCCGACACCGCCGTCGTGGTCGTCGCCACCACCGAGCGCGTGGAGTCCGAGGGCTTCGACCGGAGCGACCTCGCCCTTCCGGGCCGCCAGGACGACCTGGTGCGTGCGGTGGCCGCCGTCAACCCGAACACCGTGGTCGTCGTCAACGCCGGATCCCCGGTGGAGCTCCCGTGGCGCGAGGACGTCGCCGCCGTGCTGCTGACCTGGTTCCCCGGGCAGGAGGGCGGGGCCGCGCTGGCCGACGTACTCCTCGGGGAGGAGGAGCCGGGCGGGCGGCTGCCCACCACCTGGCCCGCGCGGTTCGCGGACGCGCCCGTCACCGGGGTCGTGCCCACCGACGGGCGCCTGGAGTACGGCGAGGGCCTCTTCATCGGCTACCGGGCCTACGAGAAGCACGGTGTCGTCCCCGCCTACCCCTTCGGGCACGGCCTCGGCTACACCGACTGGACGTACGAGTCCCTGGAGGCCACGGCCGACGCCGTGCGGGTCCGCCTCACCAACACCGGCACCCGGCCGGGCAGCGAGGTCGTCCAGGTCTACCTGGCGCCCCTGGAGGACACCGTGGAGCGGCCGGCGAGCTGGCTGGCGGCCTTCGCGAGCGTCACCGCGGGTCCCGGCGAGAGCGTCGAGACCGAGATCCCGCTGCCCGCCCGGGCCTTCGAGATCTGGGACGAGGAGGCCGGTGCCCGGCGGCGGATCGGCGGCTCCTACGAGGTCCGCGCGAGCCACGCGCACGGCGACACCCGGCTGACCGCCACGCTCGACATCGCGTGACACACCGTATGGCCGGAAACCACCCCTGAAAGCCGGTCCGGGGGCGGGACCTGACACCCGCCCCCGGACCTTCCGCCTCCGGGCCCTTCGCCTCCGGGCCTTCCGCCTCCGGGCCCTCCGCGCGCTGCGGCGTCAACGCGGCGGTTCGGCGGCCGTCACCTGGCGGTGCGCCAGTTCCGCCAGCCGCGCCTGCCCGTCCTTGCCCGGGTGGAACCAGTCCCAGCGGCTCAACTGCTCCGCCGCGAAGGGGTACCGGAAGACCGCGCCGCCGTCGTAGCGGCACAGCGCGTCCTTCCCGCAGACCTCGCGCAGCACCTCGTTGTACTCGACCACCCGCGCCCGCACCTGTTCGCGCCGGGCGGTGGCCCCCGTGGCCAGCGACAGCGGATCGGCGAGCATCGACTGGCAGATGCCCAGCTTCCAGACCTGCCGCACCATCGGCAGGTCCTTGCCCTGCTCCCACAGCCGCTGCAGGTCGGGCACGCTGGAGACGTACACCTGGGAGGTCGGGGAGGCGGCCCGCAGCCGGGCCAGGGCCTGCTCGAAACCGGACCGGAACTCCGCCACCGGGGTCATCGACGAAGCGGTGGGCCGGCAGGCGTCGTTCGAGCCCACCATCACCGTGACCAGGTCGGGCTTGTGCGCGGCGGCCGCCGTCAGCTGGCCCGGCAGGTCCGCCATCCGCGAGCCCGTCACCGCGTAGTTCCAGCTGCGCTCGGGCACCGCGGCGTCCCCGAGCAGCCGGGCGGCGAGGGAGCGGACGGAGGGGTCGTTGCCCGTGGCCCAGGAGACCTCGGGGCAGTCCGCGAGGACCGAACAGGCGTCGAAACCGCGGGTGATGGAGTCACCGGCGGCCGCGATCGAGGTGGGCGCCGTGTTCCAGCGCGGCGCCGACTGTGACCCGCGCTCGCCCGGGCCGGCCTGCCCGCCCGACTGACACCCGGTCAGGGTCCCGGTCAGCAGCGCGACCACCGCGCCCGCGCCCGCGAGAGCACGGCGCGCCCGGCGCCGGGCGGGGGTGGTGCGCATGGGAAGGACCCCTCCTTGTCGACCCCGCGTCGTCCGGGGGGTCCTGCTGAGTGAAAGCTCCGTGTTTACCGGCGCTGGAGTGACCGTACGTCACACCTGGACCCCTGGCGCACGGTAACTTTTTCCCGTGGCGTTTCGGCCGCAGGTCCCGTAGCGCAATGTCAAATAATTTCCGTTACATTACATCACGTCACAAACTGTCTGTTTTCTGGAGTTTTATTCCCGACCTCGTCCACCACTGGAGGTCCCGGTGACGACACGTGGAGTTCTGTACGTGCATTCCGCACCGCGCGCGCTCTGCCCGCACGTGGAATGGGCCGTAGCGGGCGTGCTCGGGGTGCGGGTGAACCTCGACTGGATCAGGCAGCCCGCCTCCCCGGGCACCTGGAGAGCCGAGTTCTCCTGGCAGGCCGAGGCGGGCACCGCCTCGAAGCTCGCCTCCGCCCTGCGCGGCTGGCACCTGCTGCGCTTCGAGGTGACCGCGGAGCCCTGCCCGACCGCCGAGGGGGAGCGCTACAGCTCCACGCCGGAGCTGGGCATCTTCCACGCCGTCACCGGTCTGCACGGCGACATCCTGATCCCGGAGGACCGGCTGCGCGCCGCGCTGGCCCGCTCCGTGCGCGGCGAGACCGACCTGGAGGCGGAGATCTCCAAACTGCTCGGCAAACCCTGGGACGACGAACTGGAGCCCTTCCGCTACGCGGGCGAAGGCGCACCCGTCCGCTGGCTCCACCAGGTCGTCTGAGCCGGGAGGCGTTCCGTACATGTGAAGGGGCCCCGCACGGCGACTGCCGTGCGGGGCCCCTTCACATGGAACCGGTTCAGACGCTGCGGAACGCCAGGGTGACGTTGTGGCCGCCGAAGCCGAAGGAGTTGTTGATCGCGGAGATCGGGCCGTCGGCCGGCAGCTTGCGCGGCTCGCCCACGACGATGTCCGCGTCGATGTCGTCGTCGAGCGCGTCGACGTTGATCGTCGGCGGGGCCACGCGGTGGTACAGCGCCAGCACGGTCGCGACGGTCTCGATGCCGCCCGCGCCGCCCAGCAGGTGACCGGTCATCGACTTGGTCGCGGAGATCGCGATGTGGTCGAGGTCGTCGCCCAGGACCTTGCGCAGGGCCTTGATCTCGGCCGTGTCACCCTGCGGGGTGGACGTGGCGTGCGCGTTGACGTGGACCAGCTCGGCCGGGTCGAGACCCGTGTTGTCGAGCAGGTTCTGCACCGCGGCCGCGACACCGCGGCCGGTCGGCTCGGGCTGCGCGATGTGGTGGCTGTCCGCGGACAGACCCTGGCCCAGCACCTCGCAGTAGACCCGGGCGCCGCGCCCCGCGGCGTGCTCGGCGGACTCCAGGACGACGACGCCCGCGCCCTCGCCCAGGACGAAGCCGTCACGGGCCTTGTCGTACGGACGGGAGGCCGTCTGCGGGCTCTCGTTGTTCTTCGACATCGCCATCATGTTGGCGAAGGCGGCGATCGGCAGCGGGTGGATCGCCGCCTCGGTGCCGCCCGCGACGACCACGTCGGCGCGGCCGGTACGGATCATCTCGACGGCGTAACCGATGGCCTCGGCGCCGGACGCGCAGGCGCTGACCGGGGTGTGCACACCCGCCTGGGCGTTGACCTCAAGGCCTACGTTGGCCGACGGGCCGTTCGGCATGAGCATGGGGACGGTGTGCGGGGAGACCCGGCGCACACCCTTTTCCTTCAGTACGTCGTACTGGTCGAGCAGAGTGGTGACACCACCGATACCGGAGGCGATCACGGTGCCCAGGCGGTCGGGCGCGATGGACTCGTCCTCGCCCGCCGGGGCGGTGTAACCGGCGTCGGCCCACGCCTCGCGGGCCGCGATGACGGCGAACTGCGCCGAGCGGTCCAGCTTGCGGGCCAGCGGCCGGGGCAGGACCTCACTCGGGTCCACGGCGACCGGGGCGGCGATCCGTACCGGGAGTTCGGCGAAGCGCTCGCCCTCCAGGGGCTTGACGCCGGAACGGCCGGCGAGCAGACCTTCCCAGGTCGAAGCGCTGTCGCCACCCAGCGGAGTGGTTGCGCCGATACCGGTGACGACCACGGTGCGATTGGTCGGGCTCACAGGAATTCTTTCTCCACGTCTCAGAGGGTGCTGAATTGTCACGGCGCCACCGCCAGGTGGCGACAAACGCTCGTCAGGCTCAGGCCTGGTGCTTCAGGATGTAGTCCGCGGCGTCGCCGACCGTCTTGAGGTTCTTGACGTCCTCGTCCGGGATCTTGACGTCGAAGCGCTCTTCGGCGGCGACGACGACCTCGACCATGGACAGGGAGTCGACGTCCAGGTCGTCGGTGAAGGACTTGTCGATCTCGACGTCCTCGACCGGGATGCCCGCGATCTCGTTGACGATCTCGGCGAGGCCCTCGACGATCTCCTGCTGCGTGGCGGCCATGTGGCGCTCCTTCTCTGGGTAACTGGGTAAGGCAGACCGGGATGCGGATCCCGGCCCTAGGGGAGGGTAACGACCGTCGCGGCGTAGACGAGCCCCGCCCCGAAGCCGATGACGAGCGCGGTGTCGCCGCTCTTCGCCGCTCCGGTCGCCAGGAGCCGCTCCATGGCGAGCGGGATCGAGGCGGCCGAGGTGTTGCCGGTGGTCTCCACGTCACGGGCGACCGTGACGTGCTCCGGCAGCTTCAGAGTCTTCACCATCGAATCGATGATCCGCATGTTCGCCTGGTGCGGGATGAAGACGTCCAGGTCGTCCGCGGTGATCCCGGCGGCGTCGAGCGCCTGCTGGGCCACCTTGGCCATCTCGAAGACGGCCCAGCGGAAGACCGCCTGACCCTCCTGCGTGATGGCCGGGAACTTCTCTCCGGCGTCCTTGCCGAGGTACTCGTCCCACGGCACGGTCTGCTTGATCGTGTCGGACTTGTCGCCCTCCGAACCCCACACCGTGGGGCCGATGGCCGGCTCGTCCGAGGGACCGACGACGACGGCGCCGGCGCCGTCGCCGAACAGGAAGGCCGTCGCGCGGTCCTCCAGGTCGGTGAGGTCCGAGAGCCGCTCCACGCCGATGACGAGGACGTACTCCGCGGAACCCTCCACCACCATGCCCTTGGCGAGGGTCAGGCCGTAGCCGAAACCGGCACACCCCGCGGAGATGTCGAAGGCGGCGGGCTTGACCGCGCCGATCCGGTGCGCGATCTCGGTCGCGACGGCCGGGGTCTGCTTGAAGTGCGAGACCGTCGAGACGATCACCGCACCGATCCGCTCGGGGGCGACACCGGCGTCGGCCAGCGCCTTGCCCGAGGCCTCCACCGACATCGCGGCGACGGTCTCCTGGGGCGAGGCCCAGTGCCGGGTCGCGATGCCGGAGCGGGAACGGATCCACTCGTCGGACGAGTCGATGGTCTCGAGGATGACCTCGTTGGGCACCACGCGGGTCGGGCGGTAGCCGCCGACACCGAGGATGCGGGCGTAGGGGGAGCCCTTGGCCGGCTTGATCTTGGACATGCTGTGTGGGCTCCTTCTCTCAGGCCGTCAGTTCGGCGACCAGCGCCGCGGCCTTCTCGAGATCGTCCGGGGTCTTCAGCGCCACGCTCGGTACGCCCTTCAGCGCGCGCTTGGCCAGACCCGTCAGGGTGCCACCGGGGGACAGCTCGATGATCCCCGTGACGCCCAGCTCGGCGAACGTCTCCATGCACAGGTCCCAGCGGACCGGGTTCGCGACCTGGCCGACCAGGCGGGCGACGACGTCGGCGCCCGTGGCGACGACGAGGCCGTCCTTGTTCGAGACGTACTTCAGGGCCGGGTCGGCCGGGGAGAGGGCCTCGGCGGCCTTCTCCAGCTCGGCGACCGCGGGGGCCATGTGGTGGGTGTGGAAGGCGCCCGCGACCTTGAGGGGAACGACCTTCATGGAACCCTCGGGCTTGTCGGCCTGCAGGGCTTCGATCTGCTCCATCGTGCCGGCGGCCACGATCTGGCCCGCGCCGTTGATGTTGGCCGGGGTCAGGCCGAGCTTCTCGAGGTGTGCGACCACGACGGCGGGTTCCCCGCCGAGCACCGCGGCCATGCCCGTCTCGGTGACGGCGGCGGCCTCCGCCATGCCCAGCCCGCGGGTCCGGACGAACGACAGGGCGTCCTTCTCGGGCAGTACGCCGGCGATGGCAGCGGCGGTGATCTCACCGACGCTGTGGCCCGCGACGGCCCCGAAGGCCGAGGTGGAGCCCAGCGCGGAGGCGGACAGCAGACCGGCGGCCACCAGCAGGGGCTGGGCCACCGCGGTGTCGCGGATCTCCTCTGCGTCGGCCGTCGTGCCGTAGCGGGCGAGGTCCAGCTTGATGGCGTCCGACCACTCGGCGACGCGGTCGGCGGCACCGGGGAGGTCGAGCCAGGGGGTCAAGAAGCCGGGCGTCTGAGCGCCTTGGCCGGGAGCGACGAGTACGAGCACCCTCACACTCTCTCTTGTGGATGGTCCCTGCCGCCCGTGGGGACAGGGACCAAGAACCGTCGGGGTAATTGTTGATGTCCCACAAAATGTCAGGACTGGGTGTCACCGTCGGCCAGACGCCCCAGAATCAGGGCGATCCGCAGGGTGAACGCCGATCGGACATCGGACGGCGACCATCCGGTGACGTCGGTCACACGTCGCAGCCGGTAGCGCACCGTATTGGGGTGTACGAACAGCATCCGAGCAGCCCCTTCGAGACTGCTCGCCTGCTCCAGGTAGACGCTCAACGTCTCCAGTAGTGCCGACCCCGCCTCCTCCAGCGGTCTGTAGATCTCCTCCACCAGCTGTTCCCTGGCTGCCGGATCGGAGGCGATCGCGCGTTCCGGCAGGAGATCATCCGCCAGGACCGGCCGCGGAGCGTCCTGCCACGCCGTACAGGCCTTCAGTCCGGCCGCGGCGGCCTGCGCCGACTTCGTCGCGTTCAGCAGGTCGGCCACCACCGGGCCGGCCACCACCGGACCCGCCGCGAACGGCCCGATCAGGGACTTCGCCACCTGCAGCGGGTTGTCGCTGCCGCCCGCGATCACGACCAGACGGTCCCCGAGCACCCCGGTGAGGACCTGCAGCTTGTGGTGGCGGGCCGCGCGCCGGATCGCCTCGACCGTCAGCTCGCTGTCGCCCTCGGGCGCGGTGCCCAGCACCACGCACACGTGCTCCGGGGAGTTCCAGCCCAGCGCCGCCGCCCGCGACAGCGCGCCCTCGTCGGCCTCGCCCGACAGCACCGCGTTGACGACCAGGGACTCCAGCCGGGCGTCCCACGCCCCGCGCGCCTCGGCGGCCTGCGCGTACACCTGGGCGGTCGCGAAGGCGATCTCCCGCGCGTACACCAGGAGCGCCTCACGCAGGATCGACTCGTCACCGGGGGCCGCGACCTCCTCGATCGCGGTCTCCATGACCTCGATCGTGGTGCGCACCATCTCGACGGTCTGGCGCAGGGTGATCGCCCGGGTCAGCTCGCGCGGAGCCGTACCGAAGACATCGGTGGAGATCGCCTGAGGGGTCTCCGGATGCCGGAACCACTCGGTGAACGCGGCGATACCGGCCTGCGCGACCAGGCCGATCCACGAGCGGTTCTCGGGTGGCATCGCCCGGTACCACGGCAGGGTCTCGTCCATGCGCGCGATCGCGTTGGCGGCGAGCCGGCCGGAGGACTTCTCCAGACGGCGCAGCGTCGCGGAGTGCGGGTGCGCGGGAGCGGGATGCGCGGAGTGTGTGGCGGGGGAATGCTCACGTTCGGGTTGAGGCACGGGACAAGACTGCCTTATCGGGAGGGCTGCGCCGAGTCCGGTCCCGTGTCCGGGCCCGGCCCCGTCCCGCGGCTGGGGCTACCGTGGCCCTCATGATTGATGTACGCCGCGGCGCCGACCGGTACGAGGGAGGGGACCCGGCCGCCGGGATCACCACCCGGCACGCCTTCTCCTTCGGGTCCTTCTACGACCCGGACAACCTGCGCTTCGGTCCCGTCCTGGCCTGCAACGAGGAGACCCTCGCGGCCGGCGCGGGCTTCGACGAGCACCCGCACAGCCACACCGAGATCGTCACCTGGGTGATCGACGGCGAGCTCACCCACCAGGACAGCACCGGGGCGAAGAGCCTCGTCCGGCCGGGGGACGTACAGCGGCTCAGCGCCGGATCCGGGGCACGCCACGTCGAGCGCAACGACGGCGACCGGCCGCTGCGCTTCGTGCAGATGTGGCTCTCGCCGCTCGCCGCGGGCGGCGACCCCTCCTACGAGGTGCTGCGCGGCCTCCCCGACGGCACGCCCTACGAGCTCGGCGCGGCCGGGGCCGCCCTGCACGTGCGGCGCCCGGGCGCCGGTGAGCGGGTCGCCGTACCGGCCGCCGAGCGGGTGTACCTGCACGTCGTACGCGGGGACCTGCGCCTGGACGGGGCGGAGCTGGGTCCCGGGGACTCGGCGCGGATCACCGCCGAGAAGGGACTGGAGATCGTCGCCGGGTCCCCGGGGGAACTGCTGATCTGGGAACTGCCCGCCTAAGCGGAGCGCAGTTCGGTCAGGACCGCGTCGGTGAACGGGGTCCAGGCCTCGACCGCCCACGGGCCGAAGGGCCGGTCCGTCAGCGCCACGCACGCGGCGCGCGCGTCAGGGTCCACCCACAGGAAGGTGCCGGCCTGGCCGAAGTGGCCGAAGGCGCGCGGGGAGGAGGTCAGGCCCGTCCAGTGCGGGGACTTGCCGTCGCGGATCTCCATGCCGAGGCCCCAGTCGTTGGGGGACTGGCTCCCGTACCCCGGCAGGACGCCCTTGAGTCCGGGGTGCACGACGGAGGTGGCCTCGGCGACCGTCCGGACGTCGAGCAGCCGGGGCGCCTGCAGTTCGGCGGCGAAGCGCAGCAGGTCGGAGACGGTGGAGACGCCGTCCTTGGCGGGCGACCCGTCCAGGGTGGTCGACGCCATGCCCAGCGGCTCGAAGACGGCCTGGTGCACGTACTCCGCGAAGGGGATGCCGGTGGCCTTGGCGATGTGGTCGCCGAGCTCCTCGAAGCCGGCGTTCGAGTACAGCCGGCGGGTGCCGGGTGCGGCCATCGCGCGGTGCTCGTCGAAGGCCAGGCCGCTGGTGTGCGCGAGCAGGTGACGGACCGTCGACCCCTCGGGCCCGGCCGGTTCGTCCAGCTCGATCGCCCCTTCCTCGTACGCCACGAGGGCGGCGTACGAGGCGAGCGGCTTGGTGACCGACGCCAGTGCGAAGCGGTGGTCGACGGGCCCGTGCGACCCGGCGAGGCTCCCGTCGGCGCGTACGACGGCCGCCGCGGCGGTGTCCACGGGCCAGGTCTCGATGATCCGCAGGCTGTCCATGCCGCTCACGGCCTCCTTGCTGTCCATGCGGCCGAGCCTACTTGCTTGGAGTGCACTCAAGGGTTCTAGCGTGGGGCCATGAGCCAGAGCGAGAGCCTGACGCAGACGTGGTACACGATCAGCGAGGTGGAGGCCCGGACCGGTCTGAGCCAGCACACCCTGCGCTGGTACGAGCGGATCGGCCTGATGCCGCACGTGGACCGCTCGCACTCGGGCCGGCGCCGTTTCACCGACAAGGACCTCGACTGGCTGCGCTTCGTGGGCAAGCTGCGTGCCACGGGGATGTCGGTGGCGGACATGGTCCGCTACGCCGAACTGGTCCGCGAGGGCGAGCACACCGTCGAGGAACGCCGTGACCTGCTGGAACGGACGCGTGGCGAGGTGCGGGCGCGGATGGCGGAGCTGACGGACGCGCTGGCCGTGCTGGATTACAAGATCGACATGTACGCGATGAAGACGGTCTCGGGGAAGGAACGGCAATGACGGAGTACGCACACACCCTGGAGCGGGCCGAACTCGGCAAGGGCGGCCCGGTGGTCGGCATCCAGGGCCTGGGCTGCATGGGCATCAGCGAGTTCTACGGGGACACCGACGAGGCGGCCGCGCGGGAGACCCTGGAGGCGGCGCTGGACGCGGGGGTCACCCTCTTCGACACGGCGGACGTCTACGGCCGGGGCCGCAACGAGGAGTTCCTGGCCCCGTTCGTGGCCGCGCACCGCGACGACATCACCCTGGCGACGAAGTTCGCCATAGAGCGCACCGACGACCCCGCCTTCCGGGGCGTCCGCAACGACCGCGCGTACGTCCGCGCCGCCGTCGAGGGCAGCCTGCGCCGGCTCGGTGTGGACGTCATCGACCTCTACTACATGCACCGGCGCGACCCGGCAGTGCCGCTCGCCGAGTCGGTGGGCGCCATGGCGGAGCTGGTGCAGGAGGGCAAGGTGCGTCACCTGGGGCTGAGCGAGGTCACCGGTGCGGAGCTGCGCGAGGCGCACTCCGTGCACCCGATCGCGGCGCTGCAGTCGGAGTGGTCGCTGTTCAGCCGGGACGTGGAGCGCAGCGCGGTGCCCACGGCGGCGGAGCTGGGCGTGGCCTTCGTGCCGTACTCCCCGCTCGGCCGGGGCTTCCTGACCGGGGCCTTCGCGGACGCGTCGGCCGAGCTGTCGCGGGAGGACTTCCGGCGCCACCAGCCGCGGTTCACCGGTGAGAACGCGAAGGCCAACGCGGCGCTGCTGGCCCCGCTCCGGGAGATCGCGGCGGAGCTGGGCGCGAGCCCCGCGCAGATCGCCCTCGCCTGGGTGCACCGGCGGGCGGCGGTGCACGGCCTGACCGTGGTCCCGATCCCCGGCACCCGCCGGACGGAGCGACTGCGCGAGAACGTCGCGGCGGCCCGGATCGCGCTCACGCCGGCGCAGCTGGCGCTGCTGGAGCCGATCGCGGCGCAGGTCGCCGGGGACCGCTACCTTGACATGACCTTCACCTCGGCCGCCCGCGAGGGGTAGCCGCGGTCGGCCTCAGGGGTGCCGGGTACGCAGCACGGCGAGGCGACGGCGGCGGCCACCATGACCTTCGAGGCACGCCAGGCCCGGAGTGGCCGACTGGGTCAGGGCGAGGTGGCGGTGAAGCGGTCCCGGAGGGTGGCGTACTCGACGTCGGTCAGGAGTCCGGCGGAGTAGAGCTCGCTCAGGTGCCGCAGCCGCTCGTCGCCGGAGCGGCCGCGGGCGGCGGCGACCGGGGTGCGGCTGCGCGTGGCGGCCAGGACGGCCGCGGCGAAGGGCAGCGACTCGTGCACCGTCCCGTAGCCCACGCCGAAGACGGCCGTCGAGAGGTCGTGGTCGGGTCGGGGGTCGGCCGGGGTCTGCCGGGGCTCGCGCAGCTGCAGCCGCAGGTGACCGCCGGTGCCGCCCGGGGAGCGCCATTCGACGCCGGCGAGTTCGGACAGCGGGTACTGCTGGTCGCCGGCCTTCCACTTCGTGCCGGTGGCGCCGGTGCGCGACCAGTGGAAGGTGACCGAGGAGCCGTCGAAGCCCACCCGTGCGTCGTATGCCTTCAGCTGGAGCGGCGGCTCCGGTACGTCGACCAGGAAGCGCGGGGCGGGCTCGGCGGCGTCCGGCCCGAGCCGGGAGCGCAGGGCGGCGGCGAACGCGGCGGCCGATGTCGCGCGCTCTCCCGGCACTACCATCCGGTACGGGTCGCTCGCCTCCTTGAGCTGACCCGCGGCGGCCTCCATCAGCGGATCGGCGCCCGGGCGCGGGACGGCACGCAGAACCACCGTGTCCCGCCTTCCGGCGGTCACGGTCACGGTGGACACCGCTTCCAGGGGGATCCGGCGCGAACCCAGTGCTTGCCACAGCCTCGGCGCTCGCATCCCCCGTGCGAAGCGGATGAGCACCGAGTCCGAGTCGAACTCCCAGACGGCATGGTTTCCGGCCAGTACGTCACCCATGCGCCACATGGTAAAGGGAGCCACCCCCGTGCGTCCCCCTCGGCGCGATGGCCGGTTTCCACGCCTCTACGCGCGTCAGTCCTGCTCCGTCCCGGAAATTCCGCGTCGGCACACGTCGTCGCCGGTAGCGCACACAACGGAAGCGAAGGTGCCGGTTCCGATCTTGGCGAAGTTGGCGACCGAGTCCGTACCTGGCGCGAAATAGCCGGTGTGGCTCTTGGCCCGGGCCGAGGACAGCAGCCGCGCACCGAACTCGGGGGACACCGGATCGGCGCCGTGGCCCACACCGCCGAACTCCAGGTGCGGCACGTCCGCGATCCAGTCGCCCTCGTCGCGGGTCGCCCAGACCCGGGCCGAGGTGCGCAGATCCGCGACGTTCTCCGCCCGCATACCGGGACTGCCCGCCACCACCACGTCCGTCACCCGCTTGGGCAGCTCGCGCGCGGCGACCCCGCACACCACCGACCCGTAGCTGTGGCAGAACAGCGCCACGCTGGAATTCCCCGGCAGGGACACCGTCAGGTCCTTCAGCCGGACGGCGCCGTCGAAGGCCATCCGGCCCGTGGCGGCGTCCACGCCGACCCCGGTGGGAGCGGTGTAGTCGGCCCAGGCGACGACCGCGGTCCGGCTTTTCGGCGAGGCCGCGCGCTCGGCCCCGTACAGGGCCTCGGCCATGCCGACCGGGGAGGTCAGCCGGCGCTGGGTGCGCTCGAAGGTGAGGAGGTCGGTGTCCACGCCCGGCACGATCACCGAGACCCGCTCGGCGTCGTCGAGGTCGCCGAAGACCTCGGCCACCCGGCCGCCGCCGGTGGGGTCGAAGGCGAGGATCTGCCGGCCGGGCTCGGCGAGCGAGGCGAAACGGTGGGAACGCCGGGTGGCCTCGGCCCGGTCGGCCGGGGTCAGCGCGACATCGTGGCTGCGGGCCTCCTCCACCAGGCGGGCCTGCTCCAGGCCGCGTCGGTTGGCCCGGTAGCGCGTGGTGACCGGCGCCCCCTCCAGGTTGCCCACGACGAGCGGGTGGCCGTCGGCCAGACGGGCCCGCTGCGCACCGTCGAGGCCTGCGAAGAAGCGGGCCACCGTCCGCACAGGGGCGTCCGCCGGCGGCACCGGACGGCCGTCCAACCGGGCCGTGGACCAGGCGTCGAGGGCGGCCGCCCGCAGCGGGGTGCCCCCCTCCGGCCGGTGCACGGCCGTCCAGCCGGTGGTCGCCAGCAGGACGAAGACGACCGCCAGCGCGAGCAGGGTGCGCAGGGCGGCCGGGCGCGGGTCGGCGCCGGGCACGGTGGGGTGGGCGGAGCCGGGCAGGTTCACTGGGACCAGCGTAGGAGACCGATTCCGGCCGTGGCGCGCCGGGTGACGGGGGTCACGCCCGACCGTGGGACCCCGTACGGGCCGGAGCGCGCCCCGCCGAACTTCTGGCGAAAGATCCGTAATGCCGCTTTTTGGTGGTGACTCAGTGCCAGCGCCCCGCCAGAGCTGGGGTGATGCCGTCGAGGTAAGCGTCCGTCAGCCTGCGGATCGCCTCCACGCTGCTGTCGTCGCCCTGCCCCCAGAGCCGCCCCGTGACCCTCATCACTCCGAAGAACGCGGCGACGGCCACCCGTGGCCGAGGGTCGGCGTCCACGTCCAGGCCCTCGCGGGCGGCGATCAGCCGGGAGATCCGCTCCTCCAGCTCCGTGGAGCGCCGCAGGTGCACGGCGAGCAGGGCCGGCGTGGACTCGATCAGCCGGTAGCCGCGCATGTAGAGGTCGACCGGGACGATCCCGCCGAGAGCGCCGTCGACCGTGTCCCACGCGGCGAGCACGGCGCCCCGCAGCGCCTCCAGCGGCCCCTCGGACGGCGGCCGGGCGTGCAGCTCGGCGACGAAGTGCGACTCCACCAGCTCCTGGACCGCGAAGACGACCTCTTCCTTGTTGGCGAAGTAGCGGAAGAAGGTGCGCTGGGACACGGCCACCGCGGCGGTGATCTCGTCGACGGTGGTGCGCTCGTACCCCTGGGAGACGAAGAGCACGAGTGCGGCGCGCAGCAGCGCGCTCCGGGTGCGCAGTTTCTTGCGTTCGCGCAGTCCGGTCACCCCGGTCTTTCCGGTCACCGCGGCCGCCGGCGCCGTCCGCTCCTCGATCGTCACCGCCGGGCTCCTTTCTGACGCCGAGGGCGGTCAGAGTACCCGTGACCGACGGCGCGGCGGCCGATCCGCCGAGCCGTTTCGCGAAGGCGCGGCGACCCGTCCGGTCGCGCGATCGGCGGATCGCGGATGACACGTTCGGGTCGGCCGTGAACGGCCTCCGCAGCCGTGCCGGGGCGGGCGCGGGCCCGCCGCGAGGGCTCCCGGAGGGGTCAACTCCGTACCCGCGGACGGCCCGCCGGACGGTTCCGCCGGGGCTGTCGCCTATCAGGGTGGACCCGGCCGGCCCCTCTTCCGCACGACCGTCACCGCAGGTCAGCGTGGTGTTGGCGGAGCACCCGGAAACGGTCCGGGCGCCCGCCGTCCACAAGGAGCCGACCCGTCATGCGTACGTGTGAAATCACCCGCTTCACCGCCGCCCGCTTCACCACCAGCCGCTTCACCACCGCCCTCGCTGCGGCGGTCCTGGCCCTCACCGCCCTCATCCCGACCGCGGCCGGCACGGCGCACGCCGCGGGCCCGCCGGGCCTCGGAGCCTGCGCGAGCGGACAGCTGTGCCTGTGGGCGAAACCGGACTTCAAGGGCACCCGGCAGACCCACGAGCTGAGCACCCTGGACATCAACAGCTGCACCGCCCTGCCCGCCGGCACCAGCGCCCAGTCGCTGGTCAACCGGACCGGGCGGCCGGTCACCACGTACCAGTCGGCGGAGTGCGCGGAGACCGGCGAGTTCCAGACCTATCCGGGCGACGGGGTCTGGCTGCCCCAGTCCCCGTACCAGGTGCGCGCCTTCAAGGTGTGGGAGCGCTAGCTGGCCCCGCGCTGTGCCGGGGCGCCCGGCGCGGCGGTGGCCGGCGGGTCGGCGGCCGGGTCCGCCGTCCCGCCCAGCCGGGCGACCTCGTCGCGCAGCGCCCGTACCTCCGCCCGGAGCTCCAGGACCGCCGCCAGATGGAGCCGCTCCGCCTGGTCGTCGCGCTCGAAACGGGCGATGAACCAGGCCGCGATGTTGGCGGTCACCACACCGAGCAGGGCGATACCGGACAGCATCAGCCCGACCGCCAGGACGCGGCCGAGGCCGGTGGTGGGCGAGTGGTCGCCGTACCCGACCGTCGTCATCGTGGTGAAGGACCACCACACGGCGTCGCCCAGGTTCTTGATGTTCCCGCCGGGCGCGTCCCGTTCCACGCTCAGCACGGCCAGCGAGCCGAACATCAGCAGCCCGACGACCGATCCGGCCACGTACGTCGTCAGCTGGATCTGCTGGGCCATCCGGGCCCGCCGGCCCACCAGCAACAACGTGGCCACGAGCCGCAGCAGCCGCAGCGGCTGCACGAGCGGCAGCACCACGGCCGCCAGGTCCAGCCAGTGCGTGCGCACGAACCGGCCGCGCTCCTCGGAGAGGGCCAGCCGCACCAGGTAGTCGACGGCGAAGGCGCCCCACACCACCCACTCCACCCAGGTGCAGGCGCCGTGCACCCGCGCGTTCGCGTCCGGAGCGACGATGGGCACGGCGTACGCCACGGCGAAGGCCACGGCGAGGACGAGCAGCGGGGTCTGGCTCCGACGCTCCCAGAGCAGCCGACGGGATGGTTCCTTCATGCGGAGCATCGTAGGCAACGCACGAAGCGGCGCGGGCCCCGGCCGAAACCGGGACCCGCACCCGCACCGCCGTGCGGCGACTGCGCACCGCCGTGCGGCGACTGCGCACCGCCGTGCGGCGACTGCGCACCGCCGTGCGGCGACTGCGCACCGCCGCGCGGCGACTACGCGTCGCCGCCGGCCGCGCCCGGGTCCGCCGCCGCCACGTCGAGCAGCTGGTACTTGTCGACGGCCTGCTTCAGCACCGAGCGGTCCACCTTCCCCGCCTTGGCCAGCTCGGTCAGCGTCGCCAGCACCACCGACTGGGCGTCGATGTGGAAGAAGCGCCGCGCCGCACCGCGCGTGTCCGCGAAGCCGAAGCCGTCCGCGCCCAGCGAGGTGTACGCGCCGGGCACCCACCGCGAGATCTGGTCCGGAACGGACCGCATCCAGTCCGAGACCGCCACGAACGGCCCCTCGGCACCCGACAGCTTCCGCGTCACGTACGGGACGCGCTGCTCCTCCTCCGGGTGGAGCAGGTTGTACTCCTCCACCTCGACGGCCTCGCGCCGCAGCTCGTTCCAGGAGGTCGCCGACCAGACGTCCGCCCGCACGTTCCACTCCTCGGCGAGGATCCGCTGCGCCTCCAGCGCCCACGGCACCGCCACTCCGGACGCCATGATCTGCGCCCCGATCGTGCCCGCGGTGCCCTGCGAGACGCGGTGGATGCCCTTGAGGATGCCGTCCACGTCCACGCCCGCCGGCTCCGCCGGGTGCTGGATCGGCTCGTTGTAGACGGTCAGGTAGTAGAAGACGTCCTCCGCCTCCGGGCCGTACATCCGGCGCAGACCGTCCTGGACGATGTGCGCGATCTCGTACCCGTAGGCCGGGTCGTAGGCCACACAGCCCGGATTCGTCGAGGCCAGCAGCTGGGAGTGACCGTCCGCGTGCTGCAGACCCTCACCCGTGAGGGTGGTCCGTCCGGCGGTCGCACCCAGGACGAAACCGCGCGCCAGCTGGTCGGCCATCTGCCAGAACTGGTCACCCGTGCGCTGGAAACCGAACATCGAGTAGAAGACGTAGACCGGGATCAGCGGCTCGCCGTGCGTCGCGTACGCCGAACCCGCGGCGATCAGCGAGGCCGTGCAGCCCGCCTCCGAGATGCCGTCGTGCAGCATCTGGCCCGTCGGGGACTCCTTGTACGCGAGCAGCAGGTCGCGGTCGACCGCCTCGTACTGCTGGCCCAGCGGGTTGTAGATCTTGGCGCTCGGGAAGAAGGCGTCCATACCGAAGGTCCGGTACTCGTCGGGCGCGATCAGCACGAAGCGCTTGCCGATCTCCTTGTCCCGCATCAGGTCCTTCAGGATGCGGACGAACGCCATCGTGGTGGCGATCGACTGCTGGCCCGAGCCCTTCTTGGCGGCCGCGTAGGTCTTCTCGTCCGGCAGCGGGAGCGGCTTGGCACGCACCACGCGGGTCGGTACGTAGCCGCCGTGCGCGCTGCGCTGGTCGTGCATGTACTGGATCTCGGGCGAATTGCGGCCCGGGTGGTAGTACGGCGGGGCGCCGCTCTCCAGCTGCGCGTCCGTGATCGGGATGTGCAGGCGGTCGCGGAAGCGCTTGAGGTCGTCGACCGTCAGTTTCTTCATCTGGTGCGTGGCGTTGCGGCCCTCGAAGTTCGGACCGAGCGTCCAGCCCTTGACCGTCTGGGCCAGGATCACCGTCGGCTGGCCCTTGTGCGCCTTGGCCGCCGCGTACGCCGCGTAGACCTTCTTGTGGTCGTGACCGCCGCGGCCCAGGTGCTGGATCTGGTAGTCGGTCATGTTCTCGACCATGGCCCGCAGCCGCTGGTCACCGCCGAAGAAGTGCTCGCGGATGTACGCGCCCGACTCGGTGGCGTACGTCTGGAACTGCCCGTCAGGCGTGGAGTTCATCTTGTTGACCAGGATGCCGTCGCGGTCCTGGGCCAGCAGCGGGTCCCAGGAGCGGTCCCAGATCAGCTTGATGACGTTCCAGCCGGCGCCCCGGAACTGCGACTCCAGCTCCTGGATGATCTTGCCGTTGCCGCGCACCGGGCCGTCGAGGCGCTGCAGGTTGCAGTTCACCACGAAGGTCAGGTTGTCCAGGCCCTCGCGGGCGGCGATCGACAGCTGGCCGAGCGACTCGGGCTCGTCCATCTCGCCGTCGCCGAGATACGCCCAGACGTGGGACCTGGAGGTGTCCGCGATCCCGCGCGCCTCCATGTACCGGTTCATCCGGGCCTGGTAGATCGCCCCGAGCGGGCCGAGGCCCATCGAGACGGTCGGGAACTCCCAGAAGTCCGGCATCAGCCGCGGGTGCGGGTAGCTGGAGAGGCCGTACGGGGCCTTCGACTTCTCCTGGCGGAACGCGTCGAGCTGCTGCTCGGTGAGCCGGTCCAGGAGGTAGGCGCGGGCGTAGATGCCGGGGGAGGCGTGGCCCTGGAAGAAGATCTGGTCGCCGCCGTCGCCCTCGTCCTTGCCCCGGAAGAAGTGGTTGAAGCCCACGTCGTAGAGGGAGGCGGAGGAGGCGAAGGTCGCGATGTGGCCGCCGACGCCGATCCCGGGACGCTGGGCGCGCGAGACCATGACGGCCGCGTTCCACCGGGTGGCGTTCAGGACCTTGCGCTCGATCTCCTCGTTCCCGGGGAAGAACGGCTCGTCCTTGGTGGCGATCGTGTTCACGTAGTCCGTGCTGCGCATCTCGGGCACGGCCACGCGCTTCTCGCGCGCCCGCTCGATCAGCCGCAGCATGAGGTAGCGGGCGCGTTCACGGCCCCGCTCGTCGACCGCTGCGTCCAGGGAGTCGAGCCACTCCTGGGTCTCCTCCGGATCGAAGTCCGGGACCTGACTCGGGAGGCCGCCAATGATGATCGGATTGCGATCGGATGCGGAAGCCACGCTGTTCCTTCGCTGTCGGGGGAGTCGTGCCGAGGCCCAACTGGGGGGCGCCGCCTCCCATGGTCTTACGCTCGGCCGTAATCGTCATCCGTACCACTGGGTAATCCCTGCGATCGACGGGGATGCCCGACCCGGTGGCGGGAGACCCGGCGAGGTGACGGACGGGTCCGGTTCCGTGGTGCGGGGTGGCGGGTGGCGGGTGCGACCAAATCGCAACCTTACGCCCAAGGCGGTCGCCGGCTCCGGGAGGCCCTTCGTCCCTCGAACAGGTAGGAAAGTCCTCATGCGGCGCGAATGAGCTGGAATGGTGTGGGATGAATCACCAGAGGTGCACACGGGCACGCTGAAAGTTGCGGCGAGACGGCCGTAATCGTCACCGTTTCGACGGTCTCGGCGGCCGGGTACTTGCGCGATCCGCCGCGCCCGTGTGGACTACGCCCAATGCTGCGCGTACGCGCGCCGCCGAAGACATTCACCGAACATGAGCAGGAGGCACCCCGTGAGCGCGACCGCGGACCACGCGGAGAGCCTGGCCGCCCGGCTGGGTTTCCAGTCCGAACAGGTGGTCCAGGAGATCGGCTACGACGACGACGTCGATCAGGAATTCCGTGACCTCGTCGAGGAGCTCGTCGGCGAACTCGTCGACGAGGAGTACGACGACGTCGCCGACGCGGTGCTGCTGTGGTTCCGCGAGGACGACGGCGATCTGACGGACGCGCTGGTCGATGCCACCGAGCTGGTCGAGGACGGCGCACTGATCCTGCTGCTGACCCCCAAGACGGGCCGTGACGGCTACGTCGAGGCCAGCGACATCAGCGAGGCCGCCGAGACCGCCGGTCTCTCGCAGACCAGGAGCGTCAGCGTCGGCAAGGAGTGGGCCGCCACCAAGCTGGTGACCCCCAAGACCGCCGCCAAGTCCAAGCGCTGAGCCGCGCCCGCTGCCGAGCGGACACGCTTCCACACCCCGCCGACCAGGTGATCCCGGTCGGCGGGGTGTGTGCGTTTCCCGTGATTCGCGTGTTTCGCGGATCCCGGTGCGCCGGGTCAGGATCTAGGCTGTGACTCACCCGAACAGCCCAACGCGGGGATGCGGGAACGAAGGGATGCGAGAGATGGCGATCGAGGTCGGCGACAAGGCCCCGGACTTCGAGCTCAAGGACAACCACGGCGCCACCGTGCGGCTCTCCGACTTCCGGGGGGAGAAGGCCGTGGTGCTGCTCTTCTACCCGTTCGCCTTCACCGGTGTCTGCACCGGTGAGCTGTGCGAGCTGCGCGACCAGCTCCCGCGCTTCCAGAACGACGACGTCCAGCTCCTCGCCGTCTCCAACGACTCCGTGCCGACCCTGCGGGTCTTCGGCGAGCAGGAGGGCCTGGAGTACCCGCTGCTGTCGGACTTCTGGCCGCACGGTGAGACCTCCCGCACGTACGGCGTCTTCGACGAGGACAAGGGCTGCGCGGTCCGCGGCACCTTCATCATCGACAAGGACGGCGTGGTGCGCTGGACTGTCGTCAACGGACTGCCCGACGCGCGTGACCTGAACGAGTACATCAAGGCGCTCGACAGCCTCTGAGCGCGACTGCGCGGGCCGTTACGCGCAGTTCCCCCGCGAAAACCGCTAGCAGGCGGGAACCCGTCACTAGGATCAAAACGTTGATCCGGTAGCAACCGCACGACGGGGCACCGCCCCACACAGAACCCAATGGAGGACCCGTGGGAGTCAGCCTCAGCAAGGGCGGCAACGTCTCGCTGACCAAGGCCGCGCCTAACCTGACGGCGGTCATCGTCGGTCTGGGCTGGGACGCTCGCACCACCACCGGTGTCGACTTCGACCTCGACGCCAGCGCGATCCTGACCAACGACCAGGGGAAGGTCGCCAGCGACGCGAACTTCGTCTTCTTCAACAACCTGAAGAGCCCCGACGGTTCGGTCGAGCACACCGGTGACAACACCACCGGTGAGGGTGAGGGTGACGACGAGGCGATCAAGGTCAACCTCGCCGGCGTCCCGGGCGACGTCGCCAAGATCGTCTTCCCGGTCTCGATCTACGAGGCCGAGACCCGCCAGCAGAGCTTCGGACAGGTCCGCAACGCCTACATCCGCGTGGTGAACCAGGCCGACAACACCGAGCTCGCCCGCTACGACCTCTCCGAGGACGCCTCGACCGAGACCGCCATGGTCTTCGGCGAGCTCTACCGCAACGGCGCCGAGTGGAAGTTCCGCGCCATCGGCCAGGGCTACGCCTCGGGCCTGCGCGGCATCGCCCAGGACTTCGGCGTCAACGTCTGAGTCCGAGAGCAGCTCGTCCGTCCGGCGCCGTGCACTGCGTGTACGGCGCCGGACGCGCTTCGTCCGCGGCACCGCGACGCCGCAGCACTGAACAGCACTGCAGCACCGTCACATCGCCACACCGTCGTCCGGGGAGGACCACAACATGGGCGTCACACTCGCCAAGGGGGGCAATGTCTCCCTGTCCAAGGCCGCACCGAACCTCACCAGGGTGCTGATCGGTCTCGGATGGGACGCGCGCTCGACCACGGGAGCCGACTTCGACCTCGACGCCAGCGCGCTGCTCTGCAACGGCGGCCGGGTGCTCGGGGACGAGTACTTCGTCTTCTACAACAACCTCAAGAGCCCCGACGGCTCCGTCGAACACACGGGGGACAACCTCACGGGCGAGGGCGACGGCGACGACGAGTCGATCATCATCGACCTCACCAAGGTCCCGGCGAACGTGGACAAGATCGTCTTTCCGGTCTCCATCCACGAGGCGGATGCCCGTCGGCAGAGCTTCGGCCAGGTCAGCAATGCCTTCATCCGCGTGGTCAACCAGGCCGACGGCCAGGAACTGGCCCGCTACGACCTCTCCGAGGACGCCTCCAGCGAGACCGCGATGATCTTCGGTGAGGTCTACCGGTACGGGGGCGAATGGAAGTTCCGTGCAGTGGGGCAGGGGTACGCGTCGGGGCTCCGGGGCATCGCTCTAGACTTCGGGGTCAACGTTTCGTAAAGCCGTACACAGACGCATGGGGTGCCAGGTGCCAGTGGTTCTGAAAACCTTCGGCTGGTCGTTCGCCATCACGGCGCTCGGCCTTGCCTTTGCCGCGTGGCAGTGGGGGTGGGAGGCCTTCGGGGTAGTACTGATCCTGTCGATCCTCGAAATCTCCCTGTCGTTCGACAACGCGGTCGTCAATGCCGGAATCCTGAAGAAGATGAATGCCTTCTGGCAGAAGATCTTCCTCACCATCGGCATCCTGATCGCCGTGTTCGGAATGCGGCTGGTCTTCCCGGTGGCCATCGTCGCCATCAGTGCGAAGGTCGGCCCCATCGAGGCGATCGAACTGGCCCTGGACCACCCGGAGCAGTACGAGGCCCTGGTCACCGACGCCCACCCGGCCATCGCCGCATTCGGCGGAATGTTCCTGCTGATGATCTTCCTCGACTTCATCTTCGAGGAGCGCGACCACAAGTGGCTCGCGTGGCTGGAGCGCCCGCTGGCCAAGCTCGGCAAGGTCGACATGCTGTCGGTCTGCATCGCCCTGATCGCGCTGCTCGTCACGGCGATGACCTTCGCCGTCAACGCCCACACCAGCACCGGCCACCAGGACAAGTCCGCCACCGTGCTGCTCGCCGGCGTCGCGGGCCTGATCACTTACCTGATCGTCGGCGGTCTGTCCTCCTACTTCGAGGACAAGCTGGAGGAGGAAGAGGAGCGCGAGCACGAGGAGGAGGAGAAGGCCAAGGCCGCGGGCAAGCCCGTCTCCGCCGTCGGCCTGGCCGGCAAGGCCGCGTTCTTCCTCTTCCTCTACCTGGAGGTCCTCGACGCCTCGTTCTCCTTCGACGGCGTCATCGGCGCCTTCGCCATCACCAACCACATCTTCTGGATGGCGCTCGGCCTCGGTATCGGAGCCATGTACGTCCGTTCGCTCACGGTCTACCTGGTCCGCCAGGGCACCCTGGACGACTACGTCTACCTGGAGCACGGCGCGCACTACGCGATCGGCGCGCTCGCGGTCATCCTGCTGGTCACCATCCAGCACGAGATCAGCGAGATCATCACCGGCCTCATCGGCGTGGTGCTGATCGCGGCCTCCTTCTGGTCCTCGGTGCGCCGCAACAAGCGCCTGGAACCGGAGGGTTCCACCGTCGACGCATGACCGCGGCGTTAATGCGGAACGCTCCTTTTCGGGGCGGTCCGCCGGGTTCACGGACCCGGCGGGCCGCCCCGTTTTCCGTAGGCTTCGCGGGGATCAGGGGATCAGGGGACCAGGGGGGTAGGGGATGGGATTCTTCGACGGCATCATGGGCAGCCGGGCCGTGCAGTTCCAGTCGGGCAGTGCCTCGTCGAACGCGATCGAGCTGACCAAGCGGCATTCGACGGTGTCGCTGACCAGGCAGGGCGCCGTCCACGGCAACCTGCGCGTCAATCTGTCCTGGCGCATGCGCACCTCGGACATCGGCGGTCGCTCCGGCCAGAGCGGCCAGCTCTTCCGCCACCCGTTCAAGCTGTTCAAACCGGACATCGTGCAGGCGCACACCCAGGGCATGGTCAACGTCGACCTCGACATGGGCTGCCTGTACGAACTGACCGACGGCACCCGCGGCGCCGTCCAGCCGCTGGGAAACCTGCTGGGCGACCTCAACGACCCGCCGTTCGTCAAGCTCAGCGGCGACGACCGGTTCGGATCGGGGTCCGGCGAGACCCTCTACATCAACCTCGACCACGCCGACGACATCAAGCGGCTGCTGGTCTTCGTCTACATCTACGACCAGACCCCGGCCTTCGACCGGACGCACGCCATGGTGACCCTCTACCCCGTGACGGGCCCGCGGATCGAGATCCCGCTGGACGAGCGGCACCCGCAGGCCCGGTCCTGCGCGGTGGTCTCCCTGGAGAAGGTCAAGGGCGAGCTGGTCGTGAAGCGCGAGGTGAAGTTCGTGTACGGGTTCCAGTCCGAGCTGGACCGCCTGTACGGCTGGGGGCTCCAGTGGGGGCGGGGCTACAAGAGCACCAAGAGGTGACCCCGGAGCCCTCGCGGCCCCGGGGGCGCGTCCCGCTCAGTGGCGGATGAACTGCGGGCCCTGCGCCGGCAGCCGGAAGGACGGGTCGCCGCCCGGACCCGGCACCGGAGCCGGGGACACCGGCTGCGGGTACCCGTAGGCGGGCTGGGCGGCCGGAGGGGCCTGCGTCGGCGGGGCCATCACCGCCGTCTGCTCGGCGGCGGGGCCCGCCGTGGCCGGCGCGGTGCCGGCGGTCACGCCCGCGTCGGCCTCGGCGGCGTTCTCGTCGACCGAGATCCCGTGGTCGGTGGCCAGCCCCACCAGCCCGTCGGAGTAGCCCTCGCCGAGCGCCCGGAACTTCCACCCGTCGCCGCGGCGGTACAGCTCGCCGCAGATCAGCGCGGTCTCCGCGCCGGTCTCGGGCCGCACGTCGAAGTGGGCCAGCGGCTCGGAGCCGCCGCTTGCGGTGGCGTCGTACAGCAGGATCCGCAGGTCACGGACCCGCTCGAAGGGGACGTCCTCGGCCGAGGCGACCACCAGGATCCGGTCCACGCTCGGCGTCACCGCGCGCAGGTCCGCCTGGACGGCGTCGGTGATCGCGTCGCCGACCTGCTTCTTGCCGAGGCGCCAGACGGCCCCCGAGGGGTGCCGGGGCTGGTTGTAGAAGACGAAGTCCTCGTCCGAACGCACCCGGCCGTCCGGGCCCACCAGCAGTGCCGAGGCGTCCACATCCGGCACCTCGGGGCCGCCGGTCCAGCGCAGCACCGCCCGGACCGTCACGGGGGCCACCGGGATGTTCGAGCCCTTCTGCATCGCGTGCGTCATGCACGTCATCCTGCCCTCCCAGGGTGGAGCGGGACAATGCGGCCCCCCGTATGCCCCCCATAGGGCCTTGTACCGATTGCGTGAGCTGGGCATTGTGCAAGAGGGTTACCTGAACTTCATGTGCTTGAGGAACTCTTGACTCGCGTTCGTACGTACTATTACCGGCCATGCCAGTTGGGCCGCCAAGGCAGTACGGGGAGAGCACATGCGTCACTTTGGGCACGTATCGCCCACGGTCCGTAAGGGCCTCTTCCACCAGGAACCGGCGGAATTCACCGGAGCCTCACCCGCCCACGTCCTCGCGGCGGCCCTCGGAGCGACCCTCTACAGCCCCGCCACCCGCCCCGCGCTGGCCGCCGACGTCCGCAAGCAGGCCGGCCGCGGCGTCGTCTCCATGGTCCTCTGCCTGGAGGATTCCATCAGCGACGCCGAGGTGACCGGAGCCGAGGAGAACCTCGTCCGCCAGTTCGCCGACCTCGACGGCGACGCCGCCGAGCTCCCCCTCCTCTTCATCCGCGTCCGTACGCCCGAGCAGATACCGGACCTGGCGCGCCGCCTCGGCCGCTCCGTACGGCACCTGACCGGATTCGTACTCCCCAAGTTCGACGAGCGGCGCGGCATCCCCTTCCTCGAAGCCGTCGCCGACGCGGAGGCCGCGACCGGGAAGGCCCGGCTGTATGCCATGCCCGTGCTGGAGACCCCGGAGCTCCTCCACCTCGAAACCCGCGTCGAGGCCCTCGCCGGCATCTCCCGCACGGTCAACGGCCACCGCGAGCGGGTCCTCGCGCTCCGCCTCGGCGTCACCGACTTCTGCTCCGCCTACGGGCTGCGCCGCACCCCCGACATGACCGCCTACGACGTCCAGATCGTCGCCGGCGTCATCGCGGACGTCGTCAACGTCCTCAGCAGGGCCGACGGCACCGGCTTCACCGTGACCGGCCCCGTCTGGGAGTACTTCCGCAGCCAGCAGCGCCTCTTCAAGCCCCAGCTGCGCCGCAGCCCCTTCCTGGAGGAGGGCGTCGAGGAACTGCGCACCGCGCTCATCGAACACGACCTGGACGGACTGCTCCGCGAGATCGAGCTCGACCGGGCCAACGGCCTGCTCGGCAAGACCTGCATCCACCCCGCCCACGTCACGCCCGTGCACGCCCTGTCGGTCGTCTCCCACGAGGAGTTCTGCGACGCCCAGGACATCCTGAGACCCGAGCGCGGCGGCGGCGGGGTGATGCGCTCTGCTTATACGAACAAAATGAACGAGGTGAAGCCCCACCGGGCCTGGGCCGAGCGCACCATGCTGCGCGCCGAGGTCTTCGGTGTGGCGAAGGAGCAGGTCGGCTTCGTCGACCTGCTCACGGCCGGACTCCAGGTATGAGAGGGCCCGTGCGGAAGCGGACGACGAGGAAGGGCAAGACGATCGACGAGGTGTGGTCGGGTACCTGGGTCGCGGACCGGCTGGGAGTGGCCCTGCACGACTGCGAAGGAGGCCCGCGGCCCGGACCGCGGCTGAGCCCGCGGCTCACGGACCTGCTCGGACTGGCCCTGCGGCGCAACCCCAAGCGCGCGCACCTGCTGGTCTCGCAGGTCCTGGGCAAGCACGTCCCGCAGTCCCCGCACGCGGTGTACGCGGCCGGGTACGGGCTCGGGACACGCGTACGGGCACTGCTCGGCGAGGAGGCCGCCGAGGCGGCCGTGGTCCTCGGCTACGCCGAGACCGCCACCGGGCTCGGCCACTGCGTCGCCGACGGCCTGGGCCCCGCCCCGTACCTGCACTCCACCCGCCGGCCCGTGCCGGGCGTCGCGACCGCCGGCGGCTTCGAGGAGGCGCACTCGCACGCCACCTCCCACCTGCTGCTGCCCGAGGACCCCGCACTGCTCGCCGGCGACGGGCCGCTGGTCCTCGTCGACGACGAGTTCTCCACCGGCAACACGGTCCTGAACACCATCCGTGACCTCCACGCCCGCCACCCCCGCTCGCGCTACGTCGTCGTCGCCCTCGTCGACATGCGCTCCCCGGCCGACCGCGACCGGCTCACGGCCTTCGCCGCCGAGCTGGGCGCCCGCGTGGACCTGATCGCCCTCGCCTCGGGCACGGTGTCCCTCCCGGACGGGGTCCTGGCCACGGGCCAGGCCCTGGTGGAGCAGCACGAGGCCGCGGACCGGGCGCCGGTGGAGCAGTACGAGGCCGCGGGCCGCCCGCCCGCCGCCCGCCCGCCCGCCGCCTCCCCGCCGCAGGCCCCTGCGGTCGTCCGGGTGGACCTGGGCTGGCCGCGGGGACTTCCCGACGGCGGCCGCCACGGCTTCACCCCCGCGCACCGGCAGCGCCTGGAAGCCGCCCTGCCGGACCTCGCCACCCGGCTCACGGCCGCACTCGGCACCGACCCCGGACGGGTCCTCGTCCTCGGCAACGAGGAGCTGATGTACGCGCCGCTGCGCCTCGCCAAGGCACTGGAGGAGACCGGCGCGGCCCGCGAGGTCCGCTTCTCCACCACCACCCGCTCCCCGGTCCTCGCCGTGGACGACCCCGGCTACGCCATCCGCACCCGGCTCGTCTTCCCCGCCCACGACACCCCCGCCGACGGCCCCGGCGACCGCTACGCCTACAACGTCGCACGCCCCTCGCAGGGCGACGGCTTCGACACCGTCGTCGCCGTCGTGGACTCCGCCGGCGACACCCCCGAACTGCACACCGGACTCCTCGCGGCCCTCGCCCCGCACACCGGCCGCCTCGTCCTGGCCGTCGTTCCTTCCTACACACCGCCCCGGGCGTCCGTACCGTCCATATCCCCCGCGGCGTCCCGCACGTCCCACCACCGGCAGGAGCCGACCATGCCCGAGCCCCTGCGCGGCCCCGCCTTCTCCTCCTACGCCCCCGAGGACGTCGGCTGGCTGCTCCAGGACCTCTCCGGTGTCCGGCTCGAAGCCCCGACCGAGGAGCGCGAGGAGGCCATCCAGGCCGGCGGCGCGCACTACGCCGAGTCCCTGCCCGTCGAGTACCAGCCCTCGCCCCAGTACCAGGAGCTCTACCGCAGCGCGCTGACGGCCTCGGCCGCCCGCGTCGCCCGCGCCGTCGGCACGGTCACCGAGACCGTCCTCGCCGAACGCTCCCCCTCCCCGGTCCTGGTCTCCCTGGCCCGCGCCGGCACCCCCGTGGGCGTCCTGATGCGCCGCTGGGCCCGCGCCCGGCACGGCCTGGACCTCCCGCACTACGCCGTCTCCATCGTGCGTGGCCGCGGCATCGACGCCAACGCCCTGCGCTGGCTGGCCGCCCACCACGACCCCGCCGACGTCGTCTTCGTCGACGGCTGGACCGGCAAGGGCGCCATCACCCGCGAGCTGAAGGCCGCCCTGAGCGAGTTCCCCGGCTTCGACCCGGAGATCGTCGTCCTCGCCGACCCCGGCTCCTGCGTGCCCACCTACGGCACCCGCGAGGACTTCCTGATCCCCTCCGCCTGTCTCAATTCCACCGTCTCCGGACTCATCTCGCGTACGGTTCTCAGGTCCGACCTGGTCGGACCCGCCGACTTCCACGGCGCGAAGTTCTACCGCGAGCTCGCCGGAGCCGACGTCTCCGTCGAATTCGTCGACGCCGTCGCCACCCACTTCGACACGGTGGCGGACGCCGTCGACGAGGAGGTCAAGGAACTCCTCGCGGCCGACCGCACTCCCACCTGGGAGGGCTGGGCGGCGGTCGAGCGGATCAGCGAGGAGTACGGCATCCACGACGTGAACCTCGTCAAGCCCGGCGTCGGCGAGACCACCCGCGTCCTGCTGCGCCGGGTGCCGTGGAAGATCCTGGCGCAGCGCGGCGCCGGGGCCGATCTGGACCACGTACGGCTGCTCGCCGAGCAGCGCGGCGTCCCGGTGGAGGAGGTCGACGGACTGCCCTACACCTGCGTCGGGCTCATCCACCCCCGATTCACGCGCGGCGCCACCGGCGCCGACGGAAAGGCTGTGGCCTCCAAGTGACTGTCCTCGTAGCCAGTGACCTCGACCGTACGCTCATCTACTCGACGGCCGCCCTCGGTCTGACCATGCCCGACCCGGTCGCCCCCCGGCTGCTGTGCGTCGAGGTCCACGAGAGCAAGCCGCTGTCCTACATGACCGAGACGGCCGCGGCCCTGCTGGCGGAGCTCACAGAGGACCCGTCCGTCGTCTTCGTCCCCACCACCACCCGCACGCGCAAGCAGTACCAGCGCATCCGCTTCCCCGGCCGCCCCGCGCGGTACGCGATCTGCGCCAACGGCGGACAGCTCCTCGTCGACGGCGTACCGGACCGCGACTGGCGGCGGCAGGTCGCGGCGCGCCTCGCCGAGGAGTGCGCCCCGCTGGAGGAGGTCCACGGGCACCTGCTGGCCACCGCCGACCCGGCGTGGCTGCGCAAGGCCCGGGTCGCGGAGGACCTCTTCGCGTACCTCGTCGTCGAACGCGCCCTGGTCCCCGACGAATGGCTCAAGTCCCTGACGGAGTGGGCCGGGGCCCGCGGCTGGACCGTCTCCCTCCAGGGCCGGAAGATCTACGCCGTGCCGCGCCCGCTCACCAAGAGCGCGGCGATGCACGAGGTCGCCCGTCGGACCGGAGCGACCACGACCCTGGCCGCCGGGGACTCGCTGCTCGACGCCGACCTGCTGCTGGCCGCCGATGCCGCCTGGCGCCCCGGCCACGGCGAACTGGCCGACGCGCAGTGGACCGCGCCCACGGTGACGGCCCTCACCGAGGCGGGCGTCCTGGCCGGCGAGGAAATAGTGCGGGCATTCTCCCGCGAGGCCGGGCGGCTCGGCAGACTGGACGCATGAGCAAAGGCAACAGCACGAAGATCACGGACGAGCTGTACCAGTACATGCTCGACCACAACCCCCCGCTGGACGCCGTCCAGCGGGGGCTCGTGGCGAGGACCTACGCCACGTTCCCGGACGTCGCCGGGATGCAGTCGGCGGAGGAGCAGGGACCGCTGCTGGCCTTCCTCGTCCGCCTGACCGGCGCCCGCCACATCGTCGAGGTCGGCACCTTCACCGGCTTCTCGGCCCTGTCGATGGCCCAGGCACTGCCGCCCGACGGCCGCCTCATCGCCTGCGACGTCTCCGAGGAGTGGACGGCGTACGGCAGGCAGGCCTGGGAGGAGGCCGGCGTCGCGGACCGCATCGAGCTGCGCATCGCGCCGGCCCTGGAGACCCTGCGCGCGATGCCCGCCGAGCCCCACATCGACATGGCCTACGTGGACGCCGACAAGGAGAGCCAGATCTCCTACTGGGAGGAACTCGTCCCGAGGCTCCGCCCCGGCGGACTGATCGTCACGGACAACACGCTGTTCCACGGCACGGTCCTCGACGCATCGGCCACCGGCTCGGCGGCGGGCGTGCGCGCCTTCAACGACCACGTCACGGCGGACCCGCGCATGGACTCCGTCCTGCTGGCGATCTCGGACGGCCTGACGCTCTCGCGCAAGCGGTAGCGCGGCGGCGCGGTAGCGCGGCGGCGCGGTGGCGGAAGGCGGGCGGCGGCGGGCGTAAACGCGGCAGCCGGCAGCCGGCGGACTGACAGCGGACAGCGGAGCCGGGGGTCAGCCGCAGCCGCCGCCCCCGCAGCAGCCTCCGCCCCCGCCACCCATGGGACGGGCGGGCGCGGGGGCGCTGCTCGACCCGCCCACGGCGACCGCGGACAGCAGCTTGACGGTGTCGGCGTGCCCGGCCGGGCAGTCGGCGGGGGCGGAGGACTCGGCCATGGGGCGGCTCACCTCGAAGGTGTCGTCGCAGGTCCGGCAGCGGTATTCGTAACGAGGCATGCGCACAGGCTAAGCGCGTCCGCCGCCCCCGCGCTACGGCCTCAGAGGGTGTCGGGCTGCGCGAGCCGCCCCTGCGCCAGGCGTGCCCGGTCCTCCCGGGCCGCCTGCTCGGGGTGGCGGGCACGCCAGTACGGATTGTCGTGCGGCAGCGCACTGCCCACCCGCCCGTACATCCCGAACCACATCAGCATCACGCCGACGACGAAGCTGAACAGCACGTTCTGGATCTTGAAGGCCAGGAAGTTCAGCCCGGTGTCCAGCAGCGCGAGGTTCACGAAGCCGCTCGCGATGAACAGCACGCCCAGCACGATGTTCAGTGTCGAGGCGAAGGTCCCGCCCACCAGCATTCCGACGATGAGCAGGCCGCCGATGCAGATCGACAGGACGCTCAGCGCGCCGTTGGTGTTCAGCGCGAGCACCGTGTCGCCGCCCGTGTCGAAGAACCCGATCCGGTCGACCAGGCCCAGGATCCCGAAGACCACCAGCAGCAGCCCGGTCAACCCCGCCCCGACCCGGTACACCTGGCTGAGCTTGTGATCGATGGGCAGGTGCTCGTCCAGTCGGGCGTTCACGGGATGCAGGGCCCGCTGCACGCGCCGCGCCACCGGGTGCGGGTCCTGCGGCACGACGGGCCCGTACGGCTCGTGGGCCACGTAGGGCGCGTAGTGCTCGTGGGGCTCGGTGCACCCGTACGCCGCGTGGGGCGCGTACGGCGCGTGGGACACCGGGGGTACCTGGGACGCACGCGGCTTGTGGAAGGTGTGGGCAGCCATGGAGGCCTCCTCTGCTCCGTCCCGTACCCCCAGCATCCGCCGCCCACCGCCCCACGACAACCACTACGGGGGCGGCGGGGCGGGTGCCGCGGCCGGGGAGGCGGCGCGGCGGGAGGACACGGGGGCATCCATGGGAAGTGGAGGGGAGCCCTGGAGCGGGACAGCGGCCGAACAGCCGGGGACGCCGCGACAGCCGAGGGAGGCGTGCGCCCTGCGCCCCGCGCGCGTCGCCGCGCACCCCAGGCGCCCCGCGCGAGGGCGAAACCAAGGTCAAGGCCAAGGCCTAGGACTGCCCGCGCTCCTCCCGGATCCCGGTCACCACCCGGTTCACCGAGGCCCGCACCGCCTCCATCTCCTGCAGGAACGCCCAGTAGTCCGGGTGCCGCCCCTCCAGCCCCTCCAACGCCCGGCCCACCCGGGCCACCGCGTCGTCCAGCGGCCGCGCATGCCGCGGATCCGGCACACTGCGGCCCGCCATCGCCAGCCGCTGCGCGTCCCGGATCGCGAAGCGGGTCCGGTCCACCTCCGCCTGCGGGTCCCGCGCCACCGCCTCCAGCCGCGTCAGCCGGTCCTGCGCCGCCGACACCGCCTCGTCCGTCGCGTCCAGCGCCCCGCGGACCGCCTCGATCAGCGCCGCCACGTCCGCCCAGCGCTGCTCGTCACGGGCCCGGCCGGCCTCCCGCAACTGCTCCTCGGCCCGCGCCACCTCCCGTACCGCCTGCTCCGGCGCGTGCTGCAGGTCCTGCCAGCACGCCGCACTGAACCGCCGCCGCAGCTCGCTGAGCACCGGATCCACCCGGTCCGCACGGTTGCGCAACGCCTGCGCCCGCGTCCGCAGGCTCACCAGCCGCCGGTCGATCTCCGCCGCCCGCTCGGGCAGCCGCGCCGCCTCGGCCCGTATGGCCTCCGCGTCGCGCAGGATCCGGTCCGCCCGCTGCACCGTCTCCTGCACCCCGTGCTGCGCCGCGCCCTGGTTCAGCTTGGTCAGCTCCGGCCCCAGCGCCGCCAGCCGCGCCGCCAGGTCGTCCGCCCGCATCCCCTTGGCCCGTACGGCATCCAGCGCGTCACTGGCCCCGATCAGCGCGGCCCTGGCCCGCTCCCGGGCCGGCGCGACCCGAGCGAGCTGCGTCTCGGCCCTGTCCAGCAGCGGCTGCAGTCCCTGCGCGAACCGCTCCAGTTCCCCCTTGACCCGCAGCAGTTCATCACGGGCGCGGGTCAGCTGGTCCCGCGCACGCGTGGCCACCGAGGCATCCAGCTCCGCCCGGTCCAGGTCGTGCGCGTCGACCGCCTCGATGTAGACGTGGCTGACCTGGTCGATGCGCTGCCCGAGCGCGGCGAACCCCTCGGTCGCCTGCCGCGCCGCGGGCGAGCCGTCCGCCGCGGCGATGGTCTCGATCGAGATCCGCAGATCCCGCTGCGCCGTGTCCAGCTCGTAGAACGCGGCCGCGGCGGCGTCCTTGGCCGCCTGCGCATCCGCCCGCCGACTCTCGTCCCGCCCACCGAACCACCGCCGGGATGCCGTCGTCACAGTCCCTCTCCCGTACGTGTCCGCCATGCCCCGGTCCATTCTCTCCCACGGGAACCGGTTTGCGTGGGGGGCCTGCCCGCCATGTAGGCTGTCCACTCATCCACGGGTGCGTAGCTCAGGGGTAGAGCGCTGCTCTTACAAAGCAGATGTCGGCGGTTCGAAACCGTCCGCGCCCACCAGTCAAAAGGCCCCCAACCGATCTTGGTTGGGGGCCTTTGACGGCTAAAAGTGACGGCAATGCCTACTCGGTCGGCCGCCGCCGGCGCAGCAGCCGGTCCATGTGCCCCATGGCCTCCCGCCTGCCGCTGTCGGCCACGTGGGTGTAGATGTTCATCGTGACGGCGATCTGCGAGTGACCCAGGATCTCCATCACCACCCGAGGTGCCACCCCGGCCGCGAACAGCAGCGTGGCGCACCCGTGCCGCGCGTCGTGCAGCCGGATCCGCGGCAGGCCGGCGTCCTGCCCGATCCGCTCGAAGGACCGACTGATGTTGCGCGGCTCGATCGGCCGGCCGGTGCGGGTCGTGAACACGTAGTCGCTCTCCTCCCACTCCTTGTCCTTGGCCGCGGCCTGCAGCGCGGCCTGCCGCATGCGCTGCCAGCGCAGGGGCGCCACGCACATCCGGGGGAGGGGGATAACCCGGCTCCGCCGGTTCTTGGTGGAGTCCGCGTACAGCTCCTTCTGCACCCGCTGGATCTGGTTCCGCACGGTCAGGGTCCGGCGGTCGAGGTCGATGTCGGACCAGCGCAACCCGAGGATCTCGCCCCGGCGCAGCCCCAGTGCCACTGCGAGCACGAAGGCCGCGTACAGCGGGTCGCGCCGACTGGCCTCCAGGAACGTCAGGGTCTCGTCGAGGTCCCACGGCTTCAACTCGCGCTGCACCACCCGCGGCGCCGGCACGAGCATCACCACGTTGCGGCTGATCAGCTCCTCGCGGTTCGCCGCGGTGAGCGCGCTGCGCAGCACGCGGTGCGACTCCTTCGCGGTCGCGGCGGAAGTCTGCGCGGTGACGGCAGCCAGCATCCGCCGCACGTCCCGCACGCCGAGGGTCTCCAGACGCTTGGAGCCCAGTTGCGGGATGAGGTACAGGCGGACGTGGGTCTCGTACTTGGCGTACGTCGTCTTCTTACGGTCCTGCTTGACGAACGTGTCCAGCCAGTAGGGCAGCCACTCGGAGAGCTTGGCCGAGCGAGTCGGCGTCGGGACGCCCTGGCGATCGCGCAGCACGAGCTCTTGCCGCTTCGCGTCGCACTCCGCCCACGTCTTGCCGTACACGGTTTTGCGGGCGCGGGTGCCGTCGGGCTGCGGGACGTAGACACGCGCCTCGTAACGCCCGTCGCTGCGCTGCCAGATGCTGCCGGCGCCGTTCGGATTCCTCTTGCGTGCCATCAGGCGGCTTCCTCCAACTTGGCTTCCAGGTAGGCGCGAACGCTGTCTGCGGGGATCCGGCGCGAGCGGCCCTCGGTGAAGCTCGCCAGGGCGCGGGAGCGGATCAGGTTGTAGACGGTGAAGCGGCTGAGCCGCAGCGCGGCCATGACCTCGGGGACGGTCAGGGCCTGGTGGGTAGTGGGCAGGGGGGAACTCACAGCGGCCTCCGAGGTGGTGGTCAGTGCGTGTGTGTCCGAGGTTGGGATTTCTGCGTCACGGCGTCATCAGCGTCATTCAGGGCCCTGACCTGCGGGTTCGCGTGACGCAGGGGGCGTGGGGCTGTGTCACCCGTGACACAGCCGTCCGTCACGGGGTGACGCAGGTGACGAACGGTGACGCAGGAAAATGGGCTCTGCGTCACCGCCGTTGGTGCAGGCCAGGGCCGGTTTTCGGGGCCGCCGTGACGCAGGTGACGCAGCGTCTTCCTACTTAGGAAAAGAGAGGGACTTGTCTCTGTTGTTATGTGCGCCTTCGGGCGAAATGCGGAGCCGCAGAGCGGCACGCCCTTTGGGCGGCGGCGCGGCCGCCGAAGAGCAAGAAGAGCACCGCCCGCCTGGCCGGGGTGCTCCTCTTGCTTGTGCGGCCGGGACCACCGGGGCGGGGTTTAGAAGAGGTCCTTCTGCTCGTCCTGCGGGGCCTGGGGCCGGGCCATGGCGATGTAGCGGGCGGCGCGGGTGCGGCCCCAGTCGATGAGGACGCCGCGGGCTGCGAGGACGGGCTGGAGGCGCTTGAGGCGGTCGGAGAGGACTTTGCCGGTGGTGGGCCACCCCTTGGGCAGCGCGCGGAAGTCCTCGCCGGTGTAGAGCTGGGTCAGCGCGTGCAGCCACTCTGCCGACGTCATCCGGACCTCGGTGGCCGGTTCGGTGTCGGCGGCGTGCTTGAGGACGGTCTGGGCGAGGAGGTCGCCCTCGATGACGTCGTCGTTGAGGTCGTCGAGGCTGGACCGGTAGGCGTCCAGCGCGCCGAAGCTGCGGGCGGCGTCGAGCTGGGCGCACAGGTGGGCGAAGTCGGCCATGCGCAGGTCGGTCGGGATGTCCGCTTGGGCGGCGCGGACGCTTACGGCGAGGTCGAGGACGGAGCCGAGGATCACGGGCAGGTCCCGCGCGAACTCCGTCCACAGCTCCGCCTCAGTACGCCGTACACGGGGGCGTTCCAGACGGAGAGGCAGGAGGCGTTCGGCAAGGTCGGGGCGGATCACGCCCACGTCGATACCGGTCAGCAGCAGCGGGCGGCGGTAGCGGGAGCGGACGACGTCGCCGTCGGTGAACAGGGCCCGCTTGATGTTCTCGGCGCCGGTGACGATGCAGCACATGAGATCGGAGAGGTCCGGGCCGAGGTGGGAGAGGTTGTCCAGCCCGGTGATCCACCCGGCGGCAACGGCGGTGATGAGGTTCTCTTCGTCCTTGGGCGGGCGGCGCAGGTCGCCGCTCATGCCCTCGATGATGCGGACGAGCATCTTGCCGGCGGTGGACTTGCCCGCGCCCTGGGGGCCGGTGAGGAACGGGGCGGGGACGGGGACGTCGGGGCCGAGGCAGCCGACGAGCCAGGCCAGAGCCAGGCCCTCGCTCTGGGCGCTGGCGAAGTTGACCAGGCGCATCAGCAGGTCGATGCCCTTGCCGTCGGTGTCCTTGACCGGGAGGGGGAGTTCGCCGGTGAGCTGGGTGCGCCGCCAGCACACTTCCCGCGGGTTGGGGGTGCAGATGTCCCAGCCGTTCGGGTGGATACGGACGGACTGGCCGTCGTCGCGGCCCAGGTCCAGCCACGTCGCCCCGTCGAATCCGGGAGCTACGCGGATGTGGACGGGCTGGACGTCCTCAGTGAGCGCGAGTGCTTCGATCAAGTCAAGTGCCTCCTTCAGGGCGGTTCCGTTGAAGACGCCGACCCCGTCGCGGAACAGGCCGACCATGAGTTCCTGCCGGTGGCTCCCGGTCGTTCCCTGCGAGCGGATCGGACGGGCCACGGGGTGGCCGTTGCGCTGGGCGTAGACGGTGCCATCGACGGTGCGGAAGTACCGGAAGTGGGCCTGCGCGTAGTCGGTGATGACTTCGCGGGCGGGGTTCTTCTCTTCCTCAGGCATGTCACATCCCCAGAGCAGCAACGGCGTTGGACCACGCGTCCTCGCAGTGCCGCAAGGACTCGCCCCTGCCCTGCGCGGCGGTGAACAGGCGCTTGATGTGGGCGTCGGTGAGGCAGCCGCACCGGCCGTGCGCGGACAGCACCGCGAGGAACATCCGGTACACGGTCCGGTGGATGCCGTCCGGGGCGTCCTCGATCCGCTGCGCGGCCATGGCGATACCGCGTTCCAGGTAGGCGGGCGAAAGGTGAGGGCACTTCCCGCCCCCGACCGGCGCCGCCGCAGTCACGGGGCGAGATACCCGCCGGGCCGCGGTGGGCTCCTTCACGGCGAGAGCGCGCACGACGTCCGGGAGCGGCGCCACGGCGCCGGTGCCAGCGCCGAGCCACCGGGCATAGGACATCAGCGACTTGATGTCCACGCCCGGACGTACGTCATTGCGGGAGGGCATGGCGCCCAGATAGATCCAGTGCTCCCCGCGGGTGCTCGCCACGGTCCTGGTCGCCGGGAGATTCTGGCGGGCCCAAGCGACCGCGTCGGCGTTGTCGAGGTCGACCACGGTGAGGCCGGTACCCCCGGGGTGGTACGCGACGACCGCGGCCTGCCGCCAGGCCGGGGCCCATGCGGCGGAGGTCAGGACGGTCGGGTCGGTGGTGGCGGCGGCCCAGGCGTGGCACGGCGCCGGGCAGGCGCAGGGGCCGGGGGTCTTCATGTTCGGCCGGCCGCCACAGGTGTTCTTCCGGCAGGCTCGGCAGTTGCCCATGGGGCCCTTGCCCTCCCGCAGTGGCAGCACGGGCAGGCCCCGTTCGGCGAGCTGGAGCGCGGTGAGTAGCGGCCGGTCGCCGGTGTGGTCTCGCCGGATGGCGGTGGGGTGGGTCATGCTGGTCTCTCCAGTTCTTGGTGTTCTGGACGAGAGCGGCCCCGGATCTTGGCGGATGTGGGGGCCGCTCTCGGCATGTCCGGACGGATGAAGCGGAACCCCTGCCATGCGGTCGGCAGGGAGGCCGGGGCACCCCCTGCCGGGGTGCGCGTGGAGGGGGTTTCGGGGGTCTGGCCTGCGGTGCCTCCCTGCCTCCCTGGCAGATCATTTGCGCAGGTCACAGGCAGGGAGACGGGTCAGGGAGGCGGTCAGGGAGTTCTCCCTGCCTCCCTGACCGTGCGGGGGTCGGCTCCCTCTACTCGGCGGCGGAAGCGGAACCCTCGTTGGGGCGGTTGGTGAGGGCGCGGGTGATGCGGTCGCGGCCGATGACCATGCGGCCGTCGGACTTGTACGGCTCCGCGCCGGTGCCGTCGAGGACGCGCTTGAGGTCGATGAACGACCACCGCCCGTACGCCTTGCCGTTCAGCGCGGCGAGCCGCTTGAGGACCTCCTGGGTGAGGACGCGGGTGTCGGTTCCGAGGACGGTGAGGATGTCCGCGAGCGGGTCGTGCTCGTCCGCGTCCGGGACGGTGTGGGCGGTGGTGATCCCGGAGCGCAGGGTCTTGGCGCGGTCGGCGATGATGGCGGCGGTGTCGGTGTCGATGTAGTGGGTCCGGACCGTGATGGATGCCTGGCCGGCGGGGATGGTGATGCCGTCGGAGGCGACGACCACGGTCCCCTTGTCGAGGCCCTGGCGGAGCAGGTGTGGCGCCGCGCCGCCGTCAACGGCTTTGTCGCCGAGGGCCATGCGGGCTTGGGATTCGGTGCCGAGGGCGAGGCTGATGCGGGTGTGGGCGCCTTCGCGGACGAGCTTGGGGAGGTTCTGGTCGGTGGGGTCCTGCGTGCCCTCCCACAGCAGCACGTCCACAGCCCGCCCCTGGTTGTGGATCTTCCGCGCGGCCATGAAGTACCGGGACGTGGCCTTGGAGCCGCCGTAGGGGCGCTTGTCGTCGCCGACGGCCGGGCACATGAACGCCACCTGCGCCTCATCCACGACCAGCACGAGCGGGGGGAAGGTGCTGCCGGGCGGGGCCTGGATGCGGCGTTCCATCTCCGCAACACCGGCTTCCAGCATCTCGGTCGCCTGGATGACGTGCTCGTCCGTCGGCCCCTGGATGAGGGTGGTGGCGAGTCCGTCGAACATGTCCCAGTCCCCGACGCCCTTGAGGTCGGCGATCCGGAACTCCACCGTGCGATCGAGCGCCAGCCACAGGGCGAGGGCGCGCAGGGCGGCGGTCTTGCCCTGGTTCGAGAGTCCGGTGATCAGCAGCATGCGCTGATAGAGGCTGATCAGGGCGGCGTCGCCGCGCAGGTCCTGGCCCCAGGGTGCGCGGCCGGACTTGTAGTCGGCCTTGAGGGTGCCGTCGGTGGTGAGGGGGGAGGGGCCGATCGGTTCGTCGAGGGCGCCGGAGTCGGCGATCCACAGCCGGACGGTGCGGGCGGCGGTGGGGAGGGTGATGAACACTTCGTGTTCGTGCCGGGCCAGGTTCTCGGCGAGCTTCCGCCGGCGCCCCTGGACTTCGGCAGTGGAGACGCCGGAGGGGAGGGTGACGTCGACTTCGACACCGCATCCGGCGATCCGGATCGGGCCGAGCATCGCCGCGCCGGCGTCGCCCATCTCCTTGATGGCGGACCGGAGCGGGGCGATGCCGAGGTCGCGCAGGGCGGTGACGACGACCGACGGCGTGATGGGCGCCCCGGCGGTGTCGCGTTCCTTGGCGGGAAGCGTCCACTGCGGGGCCGTCTGCTGCCTGCGCCCGACGGCCCACAGGGCGAGGAGCGCGAGCCACGGGCCGACGGTGACGGCCGGGCCCCACACGATCGTGCCAACCGTGACGATCCAGTGGACCGCAGCGATCACCGTGGTGAGCGGAGCGAGGATCCACGAGGGGTCTTTCGTGCCTATGGCCAGCACGATCCCCAGCAGAAGCAGGCCACCGGTGGTGAGGCCGATGGCGTATCCGGCGCTCTTCACCGCGTCCTGCGGTGCCTTGAGGAGGTCCATGCGGCGTTGGTGGCGTGCGGCGCGGTAGCGGGTGAGGCGGTCCTCCCACTCCTTTGCCTCGTCGAAGCTTCCCGCCGCCTCGGCGGCGCGGATCATGCGCTCGTACCGGGAGGCGGTCCGGCCTTCCCAGGTGCGGCGGGCGGTGACGCGGGTGCCACCGATGACGTACATGCCGTGCCGGGCCACCAGCCGGGCCGTGGTGCGGGTCCGCTCGTGCGTGACCACGGCCCGCAGGCCACGGACGGAGCGGCGCCACACCCGCACCCGCCGTACCGCATCTGCCGTCGGGGCGGCCGTCGGGGCGGTGGGGGTGTCGCCGGGGAGCGTGTAGGTGCCGGTGGTGGGGTCTTTGAAGAGAGGGACGACGTTGTCGGTCATGCTGAGAACTCCTGCTCTCGCTGACAAGGCGGGTGGGTAGGGCCCGGGGCGGCCGGCGTTCTTTGGCGAGAGGGCGGCCGCCCCGGGGCACAGCTACTTCTTGGTGTTCTTGGCGCGGGTCTTGCGGGCGGCCTTCTCGGCCTCGGCCTGGTCTGCGGCCTGCTGGGCTTCGCGGTCGCGGGCGCCGTCGATGATCCGGTCGACCTTCTTCTGCAGGTCGCCGAGGTGGACGTTCTCCCCGGCGATCCCGCGCTTGGCCATCCGGGCCGTATACCAGCCGATCTGCGTGATCTCACGAGCGGTGAACTTCGGGTCCTGCGCCATCACTGGACTCCATCTCTGGAGACCGGGCTGTCCGGCTCCCCTTCACCACCCGCCCCGATGCGGGGGCGGGTGGCTCAGGCAGCCGTCAGCCCCGACGGCGGCGGGCCCTACGGACGTTCTTCACGGCCGCTCCGGCCTCAGGGCTCCCGATCGACTTCACCACGGTGTGGACACCCCAGCCCAGGACGAGGGCGAGGAAGGCGAGCATCGCCAGATTGGCGGCGATCGCCGTGAGCGCGCCGACCAGCAGCGGGCCGAAGTACACCCCGGCGGCGACCGCGCCGGCGCCGACTCCGGAGCCCAGCGCGACGCGCTGCACGGTCTTGTCCGGGGCGGCCTGGTGGATGTGCTGGTGCACGACCTGCGGGCCGGTGTAGGGGACGGGAAGGGTGTCGGCGTAGACGTGGCGGCCGTCGGGGAGTTGCACGACGTTGGGCGGTCGGTGGGGTTCGGGCAGGTGGTTCACGGTCGTCTCCCTTCGCAAGGGTCAGGTGCGGGCGTGCCAGGCGTCCTGCTGGGCGATGAAGTCCGTGTGCAGGGGCTTGCCGGTCTCGCACGGCTCGTCGGCCTGGCAGGCGGCGCAGTCGCCCAAGTGCTTGGAGGAGGCCGCGAATGCCTTCATGTAGGCGATGAACTGCTCGTCACGCTCCATCGGGCGCTCCTTCGGGGTAGGCGCAGGGGACGCACATGCCGAGCGAGACCGGGATGACGTATCCGGCATCGGTGCGGCAGGCGGGGCAGGTACGGCGGGCGGCGTTCGCCCTGTCGAGAGCGGCCGTCTTGGCCGCGGTCATCGGCCGGACGGGGCGGGCGCGGTCGATCCGGTACAGGAACGCGGTCAGCGGACCGCGCCGCCGTCGCGGACGCTCCACCTGCGCGACGACGTCCTGACCGCCGGGGCGGAGCCCTGCCGCGCGGAGCTGACGGCGGGTGGCCAACCCGTCCGGAGCGAGCCGCCACGGGTAGACGGGCAGGGTGGCCATCAGCTCACCGCCGCGGCGTCACGTTCGCGCTCCGCCTTCAGCGTCTCCCGCACACCCCGTGCCTTGGCCGCGGAGGTGTGCAGGGCCTTGCGGATCCCTTCGCCGGTCAGCTTCTCGACCGGCCACGACTCCGTCAGGCTCCGGGCCTCCGCCAGAAGCTCAGCCTCCGACCGGACCGGTCGGCTCGACCGAGCCGCCACCGGCACCCGACCGGTCGCCCGACGAGGACGCGACACCTCCGCCGCGGCAACCGGCACCCGCACCTCGACCGGCACGGCCGCCACGTCGACCGAAGCGACCGGCACGCGCTCCAGCGCCGACGCCGGGACGGGCAGGGCGGTGGTCTCTTCCACCACCGATTCGCCCAGCTCAGCCGTCGACTGATTTGCATCGGTCTGAGCTAATTTGGGCTCGGTCGGGTCGACCGGCGGGCGGTGGTGGAGGACTTTGGCGACGAGGTCGGAACCGAAGTAGATCGACCCGACCGGAAGCGACGTCGCCAGCAGCACGAGCGCCCAGTTCGTCCAGTCGCCCTCGGCCAGTCGACTCCAGCCGATCGACTCCGCGTGCAGGTCCGGCACAAGGCCGTGCACGTAGTTCAGGACCAGCGAGGCGAGCGTGTAGGAGGCCAGCACCCGCAGCGCGAACTTCCGCGAGTCCCCGGTCAGGACGAGGGCGGCGACGAGGGCCAGGGCCATCAGCCCGTCGACCACGAAGGGGTAGAGCCAGGCGGCCGTGGTGTCCGCGCCGATGGCCCGGGCCACGTCCCGCAGCGCGTTCCAGGACACCCGGAACGCCATGCCGACCACGGCCACCAGGGCCAGCACCAGCAGAACCCTCCCGGTGCGGTTCATGACCCACCGCCCAGCGGTCGGACCTTGGCCGAGCAGAGCAAGAGCACACGCGCCGGATGCGGGTGGTAGCCCGGCCCCTCGTGCTCCGTCCACTCCCACTCGACATCCTCGGCCAGCGCGAACCCGAGGTCCGCCAGGGCCCGAGCCCGCTCGTCCAAGGTCGGGATTTCAGCGGTGGGCGGCCAGGTGAAGGTCGGCCACTCGCTGACCAGACCGGTCATGGCCACGTACAGCTGCCAGCGCGGACCGTCCGCCGCTGCCGGGCTGGTGGTGTTGCAGCAGCGCAGGGACATCTGCGCGCCGAAGATCTGCTTGCTCATGCCGCGCCACCGGAAGACGGGAGGTGGGCGGCCCGGTTCTCCAGCGCGGTCCGGGCGGCGAGCACGCGCCGGCAGGCCCGGCGCAGCCGCTGCTCGTCCACCTCGGTCGGCGTGCGGTCCAGCGTCATGATCTCCGCGTCGAGCAGGTCGCGCTCCGCCAGGATCAGCGGCAACTCAACCTCGATCGCCTCAAGCTCCGCATCCGACGGCTCCAGACCGTCGGACCACGGGGTAACAACGTCGTGAAGTGCAGCGATGGACTTCATGGGTCTTGCTCCTTCTACACAGGAACGGGACCGAACAGCAGCCCCGGTGTTCCAGCACCGGGGCTGCGCTTCGTTGTGGAACAGGAAGAGCTCCGGTTCCCCTCAACCCCGCCCGTCCAGCGCCAGGGGCGCCGGACGGGCGGAGGAGGCAACCGGCCGCAGTCGTGTGACTGCGGAAGTTGGCGATTCACGTGTCTCGCCTTCGGGAGCGCGCTCCCGTTGCAGGCGTGCGAGACGGTGACCTTTCGGTCTTGCCCTCCGGTTGACCAGGGACCCGGGACCCTCGGCCCGCTCTGTCCCGGGCCCCTTGACCTCGGCTAGCCCTGAAGCAAGGCACGTCGAGGTCCCGCACTCCCCGGCCGGGTTGACCGTCCGGCGAGCACGTCCCTAAGGTTCCCTAGGGTTCCCTGCGGTGTCAAGCAGTAGGCTAGGGAACCTCAGGGATGTCACGACGAGGAGCGAACGACATGGCAGGCCAGGCCGACAATCGGGCGCCTTACGCGAGGATTGCTGCCCACTACGCCGAGCTGATCGCGTCCGGTGAGCTGCAACCGGGAACCCTCATGCCGAGCATCAAGAACCTCTCGGAGGAGTGGCAGGTCAGCACAGCCACAGTCGAGAAGGCGCTGCGCAAGCTCCGCAATGACGGACTCATTCGGGGCATCCACGGCATCGGCACAGAGGTCTTGGACCCGCCTTCCCCCATGTCCTCCGGTTCTCAGCGACAGGATCGCGGACGCCGTACGGGTTCCAGCTGGGGAGACGGCGAGCGCTCCGACTCGCACCAGGCCGCCGTGGTGCCGGCGCCCGCGGATGTGGCGCAGGCTCTGGATGTTCAGCCCGGCTCTGAGGTGGTCCGCCGTAGCCGCGTCTACCGGGACCGGCACGGCATCGTCGCGCACAGCACGTCGTGGATTCCCGCTCGCTACGCCAAGCTGATCCCGCAGCTGGCGGTGAGCGAGCGGCTGACAGGGGGGACCTCGCTGCAGCTCATCGCGGAGGCGACCGGACACCCGATCAGCCACCGCATCGACACGGCCTCTGCTTCCCGCCTGACCCCTGCGTACGTGGAGCTCCTGGAGCTGGATCCCGATGACACACCTGCGGACCCGGTGGTCGTCATGACCGCGAAGTTCGTGGACAGCGAGGGCAACGTCGTGGAGTACGGGGTAGACCTCGGCGGCCCCGGCCGGACATGGCGGACGGAATCTGAGGTCGTTGCATGAGCGGCGCGGACGAGACACAGGCGACCCCCACGCTGCCCTGCCGGCCGATCTGCGTCCTCATGGTGGGGCTTCCCGGCTCTGGCAAGACCACCCTGTCCCGCGCCCTCACCGACCGCGGCTTTGTGCGCCTGTGCCCAGACGAGGAAATGTTCCGCCGGCACGGCGTCTACGGGGTGGACTTTCCGCGAGGCGTCTTTCCGACTCTTGAGCGCCCCGTCCTCGAAGACGTGGCCGTCGAGCTGACAGAGCACCTGAAAGCCGGTCACGACGTGGTGGTCGATCACGGCTTCTGGACGCCGGAGGAGCGAGCGAAGTGGCGTTCGATCGCCACCAACGCGGGGGCCACCCCTCTCATCGTCTACCTCGCGGTAGACCATGACGAGCTGTGGGACCGGATCAGCAGGCGGAACCAGTTCCACGAGAACGACCCGAACTCGATCTACTTCTCGGAGAGCGACCTCCAGCGCTATCGCACCCGGTTCTTCCCTCCCGAGACCGACGAGCCGCATGTGCGGTACGACGGGGATCCCGCAACCGTGATCGGTGCTCTAAAGAGCTGCCGCTGAGGCGGGTGGGGCCTCAAGTGCGACCCAACCATCCGCGGAGGGTGGTGTGGTCTACTCCGTCAAGGCGGCTCGCTCCGCTCACCGTGCGCGCTATCGGCTCCAGTGCTGGGCCTGACGCTCCACGCCTTCGGCGCCCGCTCTGGCCCGGCTCCGCCGGCGCGCGGCTGATCGAGCACACCAGAGGCGGGACGGTAGCCACTCACCCCCCATCAACCCGCACCCACTCGACGGCCCCAGGCAATCCCGGAGCCGGAGCGCACCCGCCGGAGGCATCGTTCTGACCGGGCCGTACTGCTAATCCGGGGCGTAAGGCCGCCAAGAGGGTGGGCTGGGCAAGCTGAGCCTGGGATCGGGTGGCTCCGCGAATGTTCGCTCGATCCGATACCCGACCCAGTTGGCCCGGCAAAAGCTGTGCAGCCGATCCGTAGGATCAGAGAGTGACGGTCTAAGGCTGTTCGGTGCCGGGGCGCGTATCACCAACTGCAAGCGCTTCAAGCAACCGCAGGCAGTCCCGACCAAAGCTGGTGAGGATCCATTGTTCCTGCCCAGTCCCGCCTCCTCCGTATCCTCCAACACCAGCGTCGGCAGCGATTCCCTCAGCGACCAGGAGCGCCATCGAAGCATCCAGCACATCGGCATATCCGGGAAGGCGCTCCAGGATCTCGCCTCTGCTCCAGCCAAGCCAAGTTGCCCGTGCATCAGGCTGCGGTTGATTGATCAACGCCATGAGCTTGGCTTCCTGAGTCTCAACCCTCGCAAGGCCGCGAACTCGAAGACGTTCCGCGTCGACCCTCGTGTCGTCCTCGACTCCGCGAGCCAAACAAAGGCCCAGAGCGTGAATTTTGGCCTCCAGAGGAGTCTCCATTGCGGCTTGGACGGTTTCGGAGAGAAGAGCCAGCAGTTCGGGGCTGCCCTCGATCGTCTCGGAGAAACGATCGATCCCCTGTCCTGCGGATATGGCGCCCACAGCTATGACCTGTGCAGCACGCTCTTCCCGACGCCGAATCAACGTCTTGATGAGCCTGGGAGCCACCTCGTTGAGCGCCTCCTGGATCCCAGCCCCTAGCGCTGCTCCTACAGGACCTCCTACGACCGCTCCGACAATTGCCCCTGCACTTGCGGAAGCCGTCCGCGCAGATATATTGGCAGCTCTCTGGCCCACCGGCTCGTTCGTCATGGCGACACCCTAAAGCTCTCGGCATCACCATGACTCAAAGAGTTTGGGAAGGAGTCACTATGGCTGGAGCGTCGCCACCCTCCCGGGCTGTCTTGGGGCCGTGGGAGGGCGCTCACTCGTGACCAACGTTGACAACTCACGGCGGCTCAGCCGCAGGTCAGGTCGGCGGAGTGTCAGTTGTGGTTGAACTGATCACGGTGACTAAGCCGCTCGCGTGATGTCCGGCGGGAGGAGGGGCTCGTGGTGGTGCCAGATGAGGTAGCGGTCCTCGCGGCGGAGCTCTGCTGAGCCCCACTCCACCCGCATGACGCCCCGTTCCATCGAGCAGGCGTACGCCACGATGATCAGCCGCAGCTCTGGCTCGAGTAGAGCCAAATCCGGGTGCACGTGCTCCTCTTCCAGCTCTTCGAGGCCGAGGTCGAGGGCCTGTTGCATCGGCTCCGGGCCATGGCGCCGTATGAGGTCGGCCCTGAAGCCGCCGGCCTTTCGAAGCCGTGCCGCCGTGACAGGCACGTCCTTCTTCGCGTACCGGATCGGGTAGATGACGTTGTTGCCAACGATCACCACCGTTCGGCCTTGAAGTCGTCGAGCTACCGCTCCGTCGAAGGGAGTCAGTCTGGCTTCCAGTGCTTCGTACTGTGCTGCGTGCAGGCCGTGGCCGTACGCCTCTAGGGTCTGAGTGTGGACACCTTCATGTCCGTGTCGGGCTCGATTGTGAGCCTCGACGAGGCTGGCCGGGATCGCCACGGCCAGCTTTTCTGCCGAGGCTCCGAACGTTTCCTTCGCCCAAGGTGTCGCTGAGCTCACCCGTGTCGCCCTCCCCCTGCGTCGTCAGAACGCCGAGCCACGTCCTGACCACGGTGCGAGCACCGGGCGAGAACTGCAAGGGGGCATGGGGGCACAGACCGCGCATGAGCACGATGAGCGGCGCCCCATTCTCTGGTGGTCGCGGAGCCCTCCAATTGGTCAGAGTCCTTGCCGACAGGGTGGGGAACGCTCGATCTATGACGACCGAGGCGAACAAGGATGCGGCGCGGCTCTTGGCTGGGCAGGCACACGAAGTGGGTCCTACTTTCGAGCAGGAACCGCCGCGTGGGCTGCTTCAAAGGGTGGGCCGTAGGCTACTGGGACGATGGGAGGAGCCGCACCGAGTAGAGCTGGACACCCCGTGGCAGGACGTCCCCTCGCCCCTGCGGAGCGGGTGGCGGGAGCGGGCAGCGAACTGGGATGGCGAATGCGTGTTCAGCGTCGACTACCGGGTCTGCTCCCAGTGCCGGCTGGCTTGGGTAGAGGAGCCCTATACCGTGCCGGAATACCAGGGTTGCGGCTTGGCATCAGCGGGTCTCACCGCGCTGCGGGACGAGTCTGGCGACGTGTCCTGGCACACCCTTGGCGGCCACCTGAGAGACGCGGAGGCGTTCTGGATCGCTGTCGGCCGCGGCGTGCCAGGTGGGTATCGGAAGCATGAGCTGTGCCCGCACGTCGACCCGGGCTGAGGGCAGGTTTCCTGGACTGCGGCCTATTCGCGGACGGTGAACTGTGGCCGACCATACTTTGAGGGCTTGGCCTGTTGGGACGCCCTTGGTGTACGGGGCCTCCGGAGTCATCTGCCAGCAGTTGCGTTCTGACGGCAACCGCTGACGGCAACGGCTGCGCACGCCGATGGGTCGCGGCTGCTCTTGACGCGATGGTTGGAGAGCGGGCAGGCAGGCCGTCCGACGTCAACTTCCTAGCCTGGCGAGCTTACAAAGCAGATGTCGGCGGTTCGAAACCGTCCGCGCCCACCGTGTCTGACCAGGCATTTTTGATGACGGGCTCCCGGGGACTCCCCGGGAGCCCGTTGTGTCTTCATCGGGGACGGAACCCGTACGGCCGAGGTCCTCACTGCGCTGCCGGAGCGAGGGGGCGGCCACGGGGAACGCACTGCGCAGAACGATGGCACGACTCCGCGGGGGAACCCGACATCCGGTGCTGCCAGGGCGGCCGGCGGCCTCGCCGGTCGAAGCTCCGCGCCCACCAGGTAGGTTTCCCGTGTGTCCACCTGTGTCAAAGCCGCCCTCGTCGGCCCCGAGGCCGTCCGATCGAGCCGCCGGGTGTTTCCGGCGGTGCTGCTGGCCATGTCGGCGGTACTGACGGGCTGTTCCAGCGAGGGAACTCCCGATCGGTCGGCAGGGAGCTCAGCTGCGTCGTCCGGAAGTCCTTCGGAGCGGAGCACGGCCTCTCCCGGCCCGGCGGCGCCGGCCGTCTCTCCGGTTGCCCAGCGGCTGATCCCGGTGCGGGGCAAGTACTTCGGCGTCAGCGCGCTCGAGACGCCGTGGTCGCCCCAGGAGACGGACCTGGTGGCGCAGCGGGCGGGTGGGCGACCGAACCTGCTGGAGTACTTCGCGAAGTGGACCGAGGACTACCGCCGGGACGCCGTCGACGCGACGTACCAGCAGGGCGCTGTTCCGCTGCTGACGTGGGAGCCCTGGAGCTCGGTTGAGGCCGGGACCGAGCAGCCGCAGTACGCGCTGGCGGAGATTTCCAGCGGCCGGCACGACGCCTACATCAGGCGCTTCGCCCAAGACATGAAGGCGCACGGCCGGCCGGTGATCCTGCGGTTCGCGCACGAGATGAACGGCACGTGGTTCCCGTGGGCGGAGCGGCGCAACGGGAACAGCGCCGGCGAGTACGTGGAGGCGTGGCGCCACGTCCACGACCTCTTCACCGAGGTCGGCGTGCGCAACGTGGTCTGGCAGTGGAGCCCGAACATTCTGCGCACGGTGGAGAAGGTCCGTCTGCAGCCGTTGTACCCCGGCGACGAGTACGTCGACATCATCGGCCTCAGCGGCTACCGCAAGCACGAGATGCGGGCCGCGGACGTCTTCGAACCGGCTCTCAAGGAGATGCGGGCGTTCACCCGCAGGCCTGTCCTGATCGCGGAGACCGGCGCCCGGCCCGGCGACGACAAGGCCCTGTGGATCGCGGACTTCTTCACCTGGCTGCGGGGGCGCCCCGATGTGATCGGCTTCGTGTGGTTCGAACGGAGTGTCGAGCAGGGGGGCAAGCAGGACTGGCGGTTCGCGGAGACCGCCGAGACGCAGAAGGCCTTCCGCGGGGGGCTCGCCGACCTGGAGCTCGCGGACGCTCCGGGTGGCGAGCCGATTCTGTCGGGCTGAGCGGCAGGTCGGTTCGCCGGAGCGTACGGAGCCGCTCGGCCGGACGGGACATCGGGTCCGAGGCCGTCTCTCTCGCGGGCGGGGGAAACGACGGCCCGAAGACGCCTCCCGCCGTCGCCGGTACCGTAGCGCCGCCCTCACCGCGTGGCAGCCGGTGTCCTCGGGCTGGTGGAGAAGGAGTCAGCCGGACTGTCCGGCGGTCGACACGAGGTCGACTCCGCCGAGTCCCGTCCTGAAGGACTGGGTCGTCGCCGGGTCGGTGGAGAACCGCCAGTCGGCGCCGCCGCCTTCGTTTTCACTGCGCTCGAACCAGATGAACCCGATGACGTCCGGCACCTTGTTGAGCCAGGTGAAGAAGTCCGCGGTCCAGGGGGCCTTGAGGGGGCCCGGACGGGCTCCGGTTTCGGTGATGAGCACCGGGTGGGCGGCGAACTTCCGCAGGGCTTCCAGGGTGGGGTCGAACACCTGGGCGGCATTCTTCTCTTCTGCCGCGTAGCCCACCAGACCGACCCAGTCGACGTACTCCTTACCGGGGTACAGGGCCTGAAGGCTCACCTTCGGTACAGGGCGCAGGATGTTCGGACTCCACACCCAGATGACGTTGTCCGCTCCGGCGGCCCTGAAGAGTTCGTGGATGTGCTGCCACGCCTTGACGTATTCGCCCGGCTTGTTGCCGCTGCGCTGCTCGGACCAGGGATACCAGTTGCCGTTCATCTCATGGGCGAAGCGCAGGGCGACGGGCCACTTGTGATCACCGACAGCCTTGGCGAAACGGCTGATGTACGCATCGTGCTCTCCCGCCGCGATGGACGCGAGGGAGTACGCGGGCTGGTCCAGCCCTGCCTTCGGGCCCGCCCAGGGTTCCCAGGAGAGTACGGGCAGCATGCCCTGCCGGTAGGAGGCGTCGACCGCCTCCGGCTTGAAGTCCTCCGTCCACTTGACGAAGTACTCGACCATGGTGGGGCGGGTGCCGGCTGCGGTGGCCACCTTGTCGATCTCCGAGGTGGACCAGGGCGCTTCGAAGGTGCTGACGCCGAAGTGCTTTCCCTTCGGCGCGAGGAAGTCCGCGCGGTTCGGTATCGGCTTGTCGGTTGAGCCCGGCTTGAGCCGTTCGGTGATGCCCGGCTTGTTCTCCTGCTGTCCGAAACCCGCGAAGGCGGGGGCCGCGTTGGACTGCACCAGCAGGTAGACGCCGTAGCTGAGAGCGCAGAGCAGCACCAGGTTGAAGGCCATCCACAGGCGAAGCCGGATGCCTGTACCGCGGTTCCACCAGTGCAGGGGCCTGCGGCGCCGACTGTTGACCCTGGCCCTAGACACTCATCATCACCGATCCGAACAGCAGGGCTCCGCCGAGGAGGTAGGGGATGACGACCAGGGGGCTGCGGGCGCTCTCACCGGCGAAGCTGTCCGCGCGCGTGCCCCAGCTCGCGTTGTGTGCCATACGGAAGAACCCCAGCAGTCGTACGGGCAGCAGGAGGAATGTGTTGATCAGCATGAAGACCGGGAGGAAGAGCATGTCCTGAGGGCGGTAGGCGAAGTGCCTGCCGAACCTGACCGCCATGGAGAGGAGGGACATGACGGCCGCGAGGGCCAGGATGAAGAGCAGTGCGTGCCAGGGAACCTCGGGCAGCGGAAGCTCGTTGTAGATACCGGGCTTGTCCCGCTGGAAGGCCGAGACGCCCCACGACGCGAACGTGCCGAGCAGGACGAACGGGACGAGGATGTCCGCCATGTAGAAGAGCCACAGGATCTTGGCGTGCCGGAGCATCCACCAGAACATGCGCATCGTGTTGTACTGCGAGCCGCGCGCCCAGCGGTACTGCTGCTTCGCGAGCTTCTTCAGTTCCAGGGGGGCGTCCGTGTACACGAGAGACGTGGACTGGTAGACGCACTTGTAGCCGGCCTTGAGCGTGTAGTTCGTCAGGGTCCGGTCGTCGCTCACTTCGAGGAAGACTCCCAGGAACTTCTCGCTCAGGAAGTCTTCCATGCATGTGTCGAGTATGTGCTTGCGGAACGCGATGGTGCGGCCGGGCAGGCAGCCGACGGTGCCCACGACGCTCATGGCGGGCAGCGAGTACTGGCACCGGACGCTCTCCAGCCAGTCCGCCCAGCGGGTCAGGACGGAACGGCCGGGGTCCAGGATGCGCTGGCGGGTGGTGACGCCGCCGACGTTGCGCTGGCGGAACGGCTTGATCAGCTCGGTCAGGGTGTCCTTGGTCCAGATGGTGTCCGAGTCGACGAGCACCGCGATCTCACCCGTGGCGTGTTCCAGACCGACGCGCAGGGCATTGCGCTTGCCGGGGATCTCGGTCCAGAGCCACATCACACCGACGTCGTCGCAGATCCGTTCGAGCTCGGGATTCCGTCGACCGTTGATCACGACGATGATCTCCGTCGGCTGCTGGTCGATGATGCGCCGGAGAACGGACCTGAACAGGTCCTCCGGCTCGTCGACCACCGGGATGATGACGGAAGTGGTGGCGTGGTGGGTCCGGGTCCAGGGCTTGTAGCGGCGGGCCAGCAGGATGCGAAGCACCCAGAGCGCCCAGATCATCGTCATGAAAACGGCGAACGGGTAGACGCTCCCGTGATTCCACCATTCTCTGATCTCAAGCAGAAACGCGAGCATGTGCCATCCCCGGAACCGGGCCGCCAGGCGCAGGGCACCTGACGGCATATGTCCCGTTTGTGTAGAAAGAGTGAAGAGATTGCGACGGCTCTGTCGCACGGGCTTTCAGGACTCGGTCAAACTATGGGAGTTGGCGAGTCTCCGAACTGCCTCAATCCGGTCAATACGGCCCAATGGCCTCGGTTGCGAGTCCCAATCGTTCTGGGACTGATGTCGAAAAGATGCCCGATCCGTTACAACCCTTCTCGGGTGCGCTACGGGTCGTCTGGTGAATTCGTGAATGTTCTGTGGGTTCAGGGTGTTTGATCCGAACGGCGAAACAATCGCAGACAGGGCGGCTGACCGAGGGGCCGCATGCCTTTCCGCGTCACAGTAATAGGCACCTGCTACCTCGGGGCCACACGCGCGGCCTGCATGGCCGAGATCGCACACGAGGTGCTCGGGGTCGATGCCGACCCCGAGAAGGTCCCCGCACCGCAGGCCGGCCGGGCGCCCTTCTGTGAGCCCGGTTGGCCGGCGGTCGCCTGCGGTCCCGCACCACGATCAGCGGGGCACCGCCGAGCTGCCGGCGGGCAGAGGTCAGCGGGTCCGCCGGCCCGGCCAGTGCGGCCCCCGGCCGGCCGGGACGGTATGCGAGCGGCATGGCCGTCACGTCTTTTCGCGTGGGGGCCGCACCGGCAGGGCCGTGCGGGCAGGGTCGTACGGGCGGATTGCTCTTCCGCCATCGGGCCCCGGAGCGCGGATGCGGGTCATGCCACTGGATCACGTGACACCGCATGACATCGCGTGACGTCGCGTGACGTCACGCGACAGGGAATCGCGTGACGGGACGGTCGCCTTTTCCCCTGACATGCGAAGACCCCCGGCCCGGTGGGGCGGGGGTCTTTCGGTCGGCTCAGGCGTTGGGGCGCTTGCCGTGGTTGGCCTTCTTCTTCTTGCGGGCCCGCTTCTTGTTGCCTCGCTTGGCCATGGTGACAGTCTCCCTACTCTCGGTGACCTTCATGACGCCGCCAGTCTAGGCCCGGCCCGCCGTGTCCGCATCAGCACCGCGAAGTCCCGAGGTCTTGGCCGCCGCGCCAGGCCGTGGGATCGTCGGAGGATGGGCGACTGGCTCGCGTGGGGTGCGGTGGCCGCGGCGGTGCTCGCGGCCGTGCTGGTGCTGGTGGTCACGGAGCGCTCCCTGGGCGCGGGCTTCGAGCGGAAACGCAACGAGGAACGGGAACGGCTGCTCGCGCACCTGACCGGAACCTCCGGGCCCGATGACGCAACGGCAGGGCCCACCCTCGCCGTGCCGGGTCCCCGGAAGTTCGAGGACGTCGGCGGCATCCGGACCCCGGACACGCACGCGCAACTCGGCGACCGCCGGGACGACTTCACCCCGATCCTCGTCGAGTACTACGCCTACGGGCTCACGCAGGCGCGCAGCAGCTTCGGGACGAGCCAGCGGTTCGCGGGCGCCGGAGCGGCGATCCTGCTCCTCGGCATCGGGCTCGCCGTCCGGAAGGCCGAAGCCGGCGGGGAGCTGTACCTCGGCATCGTCACCAGCGCGACGGGCCTGGTCACGACCCTGATCGGGCAGCTCTTCCACCGGCGGGCCGACATCGCCCTGCGGCACATGGCCGACCAGACCGCCGCGCTGCGCGACGACCGCCGGGCCGCCGAGACGACCCAGCAGGCCATCGGGCTGCTGGAGACGGTCGACGACCCGGAACTGAGGGCCCGCCTCCAGGCCGGCCTGATCATGAAGCTTTCCGGGGCCGAGCTGCCCCGGTGAGCGGGATGGTGGAGACATGTGCCGATCGATCAAGACCCTGCGTCCGCCCGCCATCCCCGAGAAGGCCACCGAGGAGGAGATCAGGGCCGCGGCCCTGCAGTACGTCCGGAAGGTGTCCGGGTTCCGGGTGCCCGCCGCGCACAACCGCGAGGTGTTCGACGCGGCGGTGGACGCCGTCGCCGAAGCCACCGCGGCCCTGCTCGACGGCGTCCACGTACGGGGGCAGGCCGCCCCGGCGTGAGCCGCCGACCGGGCGACTATGCGTCGGCGCGTCGGCGCAGCACCCACACCCCGCCGACCAGGGCGCCCACGGCGAGGGTGCCGCCGACGGCGATCTGGGCCGGGCTCATCGAGCCGACGCTGCCGCCCGTCCCGCCGCGCGCGGCACCCGTGGTGACCTGGAGGGAGACGGAGACGCTCTGGCCGCCGGGGCCTCCGCACTCGAAGGTGACCCGGTGCGTGCCGGGGTTGGCGTTCGAGAACACCGTGGCGTTGCCGAAGAGGTTGGTGGCCTCAAGGTTGCCGGGAGTCAGCCGTACCTCGCTGAACGCGGTCGAGGTGACCCGGGCGGCCTTGGTGCCGCACCCCGTGACGTTCAGGGAGACCCGGCCGCCCGGGGCGACCGCGGTGGGGGAGACGCTGGCGGACGGGGCCGCGTACGCGAGCGTGGCGGGCGCGGCGGCGGTGACGATGAGGGCGGCAGCCGCGGCGGTCAGCAGACGGCGCGGAGCGGCGGACCGCGGACGGCGCGGAGCGGCGGACCGCGGACGGGGCGCGGTGGCCGGCGGCTGGGCGAGTGACGTGGCGGGCATGGAGACAACTCCTCGGCTCCTCGAAACGGCGCGACCGGGCCAGGGATGTGACGCGGATTCGGTTGCGCACCGTGCTCCGGACGCTAGGAGCCAGGGCCGGAAGCGGCGATCGGGGCCGGGTGAACGGGTGAGCCACTGCTCCGCCCGGGGGAGCCCGCCCCGGATCCGGCGCTCGCCACGGGGTACGTCCGGCCGATCGACCGGACGTCGCCCTCGTACGCTCCCCTACGCCCCTACGCCCCTACGCCCCTACGCCCCCTGCTCCCCTACGTCCCCTGCGCCCGCTACGCGGCCGGGGACGCGGCCGGAGCCGAGGGAGGGCGGCGTACGAGGAAGGCCGCCAGCGCGCCCGCGGCGAACAGGGCGACGATCGACACCGCCGTGCCCAGCCACTGGGTACCCAGCCACTGGGTGCCGAAGTACCCGAGGGCCACGCTGTAGCCGGCCCACGCCATGCCCGCCAGGACCGACCACGGCAGAAATTCCGCCACCTTGCGCTGGGTCTTGCCCGCACCCAGGGACACCACACTGCGCCCCGCCGGGGCGAAGCGCGCGATCACCACCAGAGCCCCGCCACCGCGCGCGAGGGCCGCGCCCAGGCGCTCCTGGGCGCGCGTCAGCCGACGCGAACGGGCGATGGCCCGGTCCAGCCTTGCCCCGCCGCGCCGACCCAGCCGGTACGCGGCCATGTCACCCAGCACCGACGCGGTCGTCGCGATGACGAGCAGCAGCAGGATGTCCGGCACCTGCTCCGGCCCAGGGACCGGCACCGGCCCCGCCGCACCCGCACCCGCACCCGCGGCCGCGGCCGCCGCGGCCGCCGCGGCGGTGATCACCAGCACCCCGCTCGGCAGCACGGGGAGGAAGACGTCGAGCACGACGGACACCGCCACCAGGGCGTAGATCCATGGGCTCGCGGTCAGCGACCCCAGAGTCTCAAACAAAGCGGGACTCCCCAGTCCGGTTGACGTGCTGCGGCATGAAGCGCCGCGACGTCGCGGGGGAGCGGCAGGGGCGGCTGACAGCCATACAGCGTACGCCCGGTGCTCCCGCCCCGGGTGCCCGGGGCGCATCGTGCACCACCGCCGTGTCCACCCCGCCGCCACCCACCCGGCCCGCACTCACCGAGCCTGCCGGAGGCAGCTATGGCGCCGCCGTGAGCTCCCGGTCCAACACCGTCACCAACCGGGCCCCCTGACGCTTCTTGCGCGACTGCTCCAGCCGCAGCCGCGCCGTCCGCCCGGACAACGCCAGCGTCATCAACTGGTTCCCGAACCACGGACCGCCCGTACGCCGCCAGTTCAGCGGCGGCCGCCCCGTCCGCCCGTGCAGCGAGAAGCCACGCCCCAGCCACCGGCCCGTCCGCGACCAGCCCAGCCGGAAGCCCCACTTCACCACGGTATGGATGGAATTGTGGACCGGTGAGCACGTCAGCTGGAATATGCGGGATGTGCTCGGTATTCGGGGCTCCGCCACGTATGCGTGGTGTACGTCCCCGGAGAGCACGCAGATCGTGGACGGTGCCCGGGGGCCCGTCCCCACCTCCTCGATCAGATCCGTCAGCGCCGCGAACGACGGCGGGAACGCCGCCCAGTGCTCCAGATCGCTGCGCCGCCGCAGATCCTCACCGATCCGGGCCCACCGCTGCCCGCGCTCACCGCGGCACAGTGCCGCATTCCACGTCTCGGCGTCGTGGATCAGCGGCGGCATCAGCCAGGGCAGCGAGGACCCGATCAGCAGGTGGTCGTAGTTCCCGTGCCCGGCCAGCGCGTTCTCCCGCAGCCACTGCTGCTCCGCCGAATCGAGCATCGCCCGCCCGTCCTCGGCCAGGACCCGCGCTGCCCGCGTGTCCACCATCAGCAGCCTCGTCCGCCCGAAGTCGCGCCGGTAGCTCCAGCGCGCCGAGGCCGGATCGGCGTCCGCCGCGGAGGCGAAGGCCCGTAGCGCGTCCGTGCCGTCCTTGTCCCCGCGGACCGCTGCGAGCAGCTCGTCGGCCGCCAGCTCGGCGGGGGAGAGGTTGCCCAGGTGCTGGTACACCCAGTACGACATCAGGCCGCTGAGCACGCGCTCCCGCCACCACGGGGTCGCCCGCATCTCCGCGAGCCACGCCGCGCTCGTGTTCCAGTCGTCGATGACGTCGTGGTCGTCGAATATGTGCAGGCTCGGCACCGTCGACAGCAGCCAGCGGATCTCCGGGTCGAGCCACGACTCGTAGTAGAGCCGGGTGTACTCCTCGTAGTCCGCGACCTGGGCGCCGGGCGGCTCCCGCAGATCCCGGCGGGCGGCCAGCCACTGCCGGGTCTCCTGCGACAGGGCATCCGCGTACACCTGGTCGCCGAGCAGCAGCAGGAGGTCCGGGCGCTCCGCCTCCGGGTCGGCGGCGAGCCGCGCCGCGAGGGTGTCGAGCGCGTCCGCGCCGTGCGGCCCGTGCCGGCCGGCGGGCGGCACGGCCTGCCGACAGGAGCCGAACGTGACGCGCAGCCCGGGCCCGGGCCGGCCAGGGCCCGCCACTGCGGGAGTGGTGATCGTGCTCGGCGGGAAGTCGTTGTCGAACAGCGGCCACACCTGCCGTCCGTCGAGCAGCACCTCATACGCCGTCGTGGCGCCCGGGGTCAGGCCGGTCACCGTCACCAGCGCGTAGTGGTGTCCGGCTATCTGGAAGGTCCGCGTGCTGCCGCCGGCCCCGTCCGCGCACCGCACCTCGGCCGTGCACGGGCGGTCCGCCTCGACCCATACGGTGGCCGCGGCGCCCGTCTCCCAGTCGACGTGGCGCAGCAGCGGACCCAGACGCAATCCGGCCATGCAACTCCCCCTCTTCCGTAGCCCCTTCGATCACGGTACGACGGGGAGGGCGAGCGACGCCTCCCCCTGACGGGGGAAAGACCGGCCGGTGGCGCGGGCGGCGGCGGGCCGGCGGCCTGCGGTCGGCCGGTCAGCGGCCGGTCAGCGGTCGGTCAGCAGCCGTTCAGGACGTTGACCAGGGCCGTCTTCTCACCCGAGTCCATGCTCAGGCCCCAGTACTGTTTCACGTTGACCCACATGCGGGCGTACGTACAGCGGTAGGCCGTCCGCGGCGGCAGCCACTTGCCGGGGTCGAGGTCGCCCTTGGCCTGGTTGACGTTGTCGGTGACCGCGATGAGCTGGGGGCGGGTGAGGTCGTTGGCGAACTGCTGGCGCTTGGACGTGGTCCAGGAGGAAGCACCGGACCGCCAGGCCTCGGCGAGCGGGACGACATGGTCGATGTCGACGTCGGAGGCGGCCGTCCAGGTGGCGCCGTCGTACTCGGAGTACCAGCTGCCGCTCACCGCGGCGCAGGAGGAGTTCTGGACGACGTTCACGCCGTCGCGCTTCAGCACGGTCTCGCGGGTGTTGCAACTGCCGGAGACGGTGCTCCAGTGCGGGAAGAGGTCGCGGCTGTAGCCGCTGGTGGATCCTTCCGTCTTCGGCGTGACCGTCGCCAGGTAGGCGCGGGCGGCCGAGGCGCTCATGGGGGTGGGAGGGGCTGCCTGGGCGGCCGGTGCGTTGAGGAGGGAGGTGAGCGCGGCCAGCGCAGCGGCTGACGCGAGCACGCCAACTCGACGCGCGTAGACGTTGGGTATGAGTGCCATGAGGGGCTCCCTGGGTGCGGGGGGTTCGGCCGTGTCGCCCCGGCGGGGCTCGGCCATGCTGGCGCCGCCGGGTTGCGAGGGGATGGGCGCCAGATGACAGCGTGGCGACATGAGCACGTCACATCAAGCCATTCAAGGCCCCTGATTTAAATGGAATTTGACGTTCCGCGGCTGGTTGGCGGGCGGGCAGGCTGACGGGCGGGCGTGGTGGAAGAACGGCCAGGGGTGAGGCCGGGCAGGCCGGGACCGAAGACCCATTCCGGCCGGCCGTCGGCGTCACGTACCCTGTTCGGAGCAGAAGGGGAGTAGCTCTTCGCCGGACCGTCGACATACTGCTGGGTCACCCAGCCGGCGCCCGGAGGCAGGCAGCGAGCAGCGGCCGGCCAGCGAGACCTTCGGCCGCAGTGTCCTGTCCCGGCGTGGGCGCGTTCCGTACGTGCACGCGCAAGCCAGGGCGCCGCCGAGCCGAAGCGACCCCTGACACACCCCAGGTCTCTCGGTACCGACGGCGTCCTGCCCGACCGATTGAGGTCCACCTCCGTGTTCAGCTTCAGCATCACGGCGATCGCCTTCGGCGTCGTCTTCCTCGCCGAACTCCCCGACAAGACGGCCCTCGCCGGCCTGATGCTCGGCACCCGCTACCGCGCCTCCTACGTCTTCGCGGGCGTCGCCGCCGCCTTCGCCGTGCACGTCGCCCTCGCCATTGCGGCCGGCAGTGTGCTCACCCTGCTCCCGCACCGCCTCGTCCAGGCCGTGGTCGGCGTCCTCTTCCTCCTGGGCGCGGCCATGCTGCTGCTGAAGAAGGACGACGGGGACGAGGAGATCAAGCCGCCCGCCGACCAGTCCTTCTGGAAGGTCTCCGGGGCCGGCTTCATGCTGATCCTGGTGGCGGAGTTCGGTGACCTGACCCAGATCATGACCGCCAACCTGGCAGCGCGGTACGACGACCCCGTCTCCGTCGGGATCGGCGCCGTGCTGGCCCTGTGGGCGGTCGCGGGCATCGGCATCCTGGGCGGTCGCACCCTGATGAAGTACGTACCGCTGCGACTGATCACCAAGATCGCGGCGGCCGTGATGGCGGCGCTGGCCGTCTTCTCGCTGTACGAGGCGATCGCGGGCTGACCGCCCGGACGCCCTGCGCGGTCCCGGCCCGGTCGGGTGGCCCGGCGGAAACTCCTTTGCGCACGGCGCGCCCCGGTGGCACGCTCTGCGCGTGATCGACTCGACCTCCGCCACGGCCACCGGACCCGGACCCGGCGCCGGCACCGGTCCCGGCCCTGGTGCCGCGCCTGCCCCGGACCGCCGTTTCGGCTGGTCCAACATGTTCGTCCACCCCGATGAGGACACCCGTACCGACGGCGGCTTCCGGGGCGAGCGGGACGTACTCGCCGGCTACCTCCGCGATCAGCGGCTCACCCTGGAGCTCAAGTGCGCGGGCCTCGGCGCGGAGGCTCTGGCGCGGCGCTCGGTGGCGCCGTCCGACCTCTCCCTGCTGGGGCTCGTACGCCACCTCGCGGGGGTGGAGCAGTACTGGTTCCGGCAGGTCATGGCGGGACAGGACGTACGCCGTCACTACCGGACGGAGGAGGAGCCCGCCGGGGAGTTCACCGGCGCGGTGGCCGACCCGGAACTGGTCGCCGACGCATGGACGACCTGGCGGGCCGAGGTCGCCTTCGCGGAACGGCTCGTCGCGCAGGCTCCCGGGATGGACGTCACGGGCGACTGCGGCGGTGAGCCGATGGAACTCCGTGAGGTGCTCGTCCACATGATCGAGGAGTACGCCCGCCACAACGGCCACGCGGACTTCCTGCGGGAGCGCATCGACGGGCGCGTGGGGCAGTAGGCGGCCGGGAGCAGGCGGCACGCACGGCCGGCGGGCACGCACGCACGGCGGGCACGCACGCACGGCGGGCACGGGCGGGCAGGCGGGCGCGGGCGCTAGGCGGGGCCGGGGCCCCGGTCTTCGCTCCTCGCGCTACAGCGCGGGCGTGTCCCCGCGCTCCGTCAGCAGCGCGAGGCGGATCGAGCCGTCGGGGCCGACCGTGACATCGAGAAACGTCAGGTCCGGGACGTGCGCCGTCGGGCCGTGCGCGGCGGCGCGGGGGCCCACGCCGATCACGCGCATGCCGGCCGCCCGGCCCGCGGCGATACCCGCAGCCGAGTCCTCGAAGACGATGCAGTCGGCCGGGTCCACTCCCAGTGCGGCGGCACCCTTGAGGAAGCCCTCGGGGTCAGGCTTGCTGGCACCGACGGACTCGGCCGTGACCCGCACCTCGGGCATCGGCAGCGCGGCGGCCGTCATCCGGGCGGTGGCCAGAGCGGCATCGGCGGACGTGACCAGGGCGTGCGGCAGACCGTCGATCGCGGCCATGAAGGCCGGGGCGCCCGCGACCGGGACCACACCGTCGGTGTCGGCCGTCTCGCGCGCCAGCATCTCGGCGTTCTCGGTGAGGTTGATCTCCATGGGGCGGTCCGGCAGCAGCACCGCCATGGTGGCGTAGCCCTGGCGGCCGTGGACCACCTTCAGGGCCTCCTCCGGATCCAGCCCGTGGGAGAGCGCCCAGTCGCGCCAGCAGCGCTCGACCACCGCGTCGGAATTGACGATCGTGCCGTCCATGTCCAGAAGCAGGGCCTTGGCGGAGAGGACTGCGGGTGCGGTGGTCGTGGTGGTGCTGGCCGGCATCGACGGGGCTCCAGACGGGCGAGAAAAGAGAACAAGTGGTTCCGTCCACCGGTCAGGGAGTGCGGACGGAACCACTTTGTTCCTCCACGATACAAAACGCGGGACGGTCTGCGCCACTCAAGGGCCTGTGACCCCTGTCGCGCCCGGTCCCGGGGCGCCGCGCCGCCTCTCCAGTTGTGTTTCCGCCCAGCGTCCGACCTGACTCCTCGCGGTGTCGCGCCCCGCCCCGATCCGCTTCACCGCGCCGCGCCGCGCCGCACCGCGCTGCACCGACCTGCCCCTGGGCCTACCCCTCCAGCGCCTTGCGGGTCACCGGCCCGTAGACGCCCCACTCCTCGTCGTCGATCCCGTGGTCGTACTGGAACTCCGACAGCGCCCTCTCGACCCGCCAGTCGAACTTTCCGTGGAACCTGCCCCCGTACAGCCCCTGCCCCGCCAGCAGCCGCTGGAGCTTCTCCACCTCCGGACCCGAATCCCCGTAGCGCAGGACCGGGGCCGGGGCGGGCGGCGGCGGGCTGGAGGAACGGCTCGCGCTGGGCGACGCGCTCGGCGACGGCGGTGTGGAGGAAGCCGACCGGGACGCGCTCGGCGACGGCGACGGCGACGGGGACGAGGACTTCGAAGCGCTCGGCGACGCGGAGGCCGAGGGGGAGGCGGAGATCCGGCTCGGGCTGCCGGACGGCGCGGCCGGAGCCGCGCTCACCGCGGGCGCCGAGGCCTTCGCCTCCACCAGGGCCGTATCGCCGTCCGAGGAAGCGGGAAGCACCCACACCGCCACGGCCGTGCCACTGACGGCCACGGCCGCCGCGGCGCCGACCAGCAGGGCCAGCGGCCGTCGTCGGGAAGGCCGGTTCGACCACTCCTCCGGGCCCCCGCCCCCGCCCCCACCCCCACCCTCTCCTCCGTCCGGTGCCGGGCCGGCCGAGGGGACCGCACGGAGCTGGACCGTCTCCGTCGGGTCCGACGAGGCCGCAGGAGCACCTGGCCGCCACGGGCCGGCCTGCCACGGCCCGGCCGCAGGCGCCACGGGTGTCCCGTACGCCGGAGTGTCGTCCTCCGCCGCCGCGTGCGGGCCCGCGGCAGCCGCGTGCGGCGGGGCGACCGCGCCGGCCACGGGCTGCGGCGACGGCGGGACGGCCTCCGCGGGAAGCTCGCCCGGATCGGACAACGTCACGTACGGACGGATGCGCAGAGGGTTGAAACCCACACCCGGCGCGCACCCGCAGGCGGCGCCGGCAGCGTCGCAATTCGGACAGTGCTCACCGTTCACTGGGACTCCCTCCCCTGGCCATTGCCTGCGATTATGCAGACCCGTCGCAGCCCTCCCAACCGCCCGAGAGGCCATAACCGGACACACCGCTCAGGATGGAAATGTTGATCCGGCCGGAGGAGGAATCGATGGCTCAGGATGCGACCAGAGGTGCTGTGGACCCCCTTCCCGGCCCGCAGAAGCCCGGCCCCGCAGGTGAGCACCGCTCCCGCGAGGTGCTCGTCCCCATCGGCGCACTGCTCCTGGGTCTGCTGATCGCGGCACTCGACCAGACCATCGTCTCCACCGCCCTGCCGACCATCGTCAGCGACCTCGGCGGCATGGCCCACCTCTCCTGGGTCGTCACCGCCTACATGCTCGCCGCCACCGCCGCCACCCCGCTGTGGGGCAAGCTCGGAGACCAGTACGGCCGCAAGAAGCTCTTCCAATACGCCATCGTCCTCTTCCTGATCGGGTCGGCACTGTGCGGACTGGCCCAGGACATGCCCCAGCTCATCGGCTTCCGCGCCCTGCAGGGCCTGGGCGGCGGCGGGCTGATCGTGCTGTCGATGGCGATCGTCGGCGACATCGTCCCGCCCCGTGAACGAGGCCGGTACCAGGGCCTCTTCGGCGGCGTCTTCGGCGCGACCAGCGTGCTGGGCCCCCTCCTGGGCGGCCTGTTCGTCGACAACCTGTCCTGGCGCTGGGTCTTCTACATCAACCTCCCCATCGGTCTCGTCGCCCTCGTCGTCATCGCCGCCGCCCTCCACATCCCGGCGCGGTCCTCGAAGCACACCATCGACTACCTCGGCACCTTCCTCATCGCCTGCGTCGCCACCTGCCTCGTCCTCGTCGCCTCACTCGGCGCCACCTGGGGCTGGGGCTCGGCCCGGATCATCGGCATCGCCGTCCTCGGCGTCCTGCTGCTCGCCGCCTTCCTCCACGTCGAGCGCACAGCAGCCGAACCGGTCCTGCCGCTGAAGCTCTTCCGTATCCGCACCTTCACCCTCTGCTCGGCGATCAGCTTCGTCGTCGGCTTCGCGATGTTCGGCGCGATGGTCTACCTGCCGACCTTCCTCCAGATCGTCCAGGGCGTGTCGCCCACCATGTCCGGCGTCCACATGCTGCCGATGGTCATCGGCATGCTGATCTCCTCCACCGCCTCCGGGCAGATCGTCAGCCGGACCGGTCGCTGGAAGGTCTTCCCGCTCGCCGGCACCGCCGTCACCGCCATCGGCCTGCTCCTCCTCCACCAGTTGCACCGCACCAGCTCCACCTGGGAGATGAGCGTCTACTTCTTCGTCTTCGGCGCCGGACTCGGCCTGGTCATGCAGGTCCTCGTCCTCGTCGTGCAGAACGCCGTCAGCTACGCCGACCTCGGTGTCGCCACCTCGGGTGCCACCTTCTTCCGCTCCATCGGCGCCTCCTTCGGCGTCGCGATCTTCGGCACGGTCTTCACCAGCCGGCTCGACGACAAACTGTCCGCCTCCCTGGCCGGCGTCACCCTCCCCGCCGACGCCGGCATCCCCCAGCTGGAGGCGGACCCCCGGGCCATCGGCGCACTCCCCGCAGACCTCCGGCCCCGCGTCCTCGACGCCTACGCCACCGCCATCACCGACGTCTTCCTCTACGCCGTCCCTGTCGTCCTGGTCGCCTTCGTGCTCGCCTGCTTCCTGAAGGAGGACACGCTCCGCGCCTCCGTCACCGCCCCCGACGTCACCGAGACCCTGGCCTCCAACCCCGTCCAGCGCTCCTCCCACGACGAGGTGGCCCGCGCGCTGTCCGTCCTCGGCACCCGCGAAGGCCGCCACCACGTCTACGAGAAGATCACCGAGAAGGCCGGCTACGACCTGCTGCCCGCCTCCAGCTGGCTGCTGCTGCGGATCAACAAATACGGCTCGGCGGAACCGGCGCTCCTCGCCGAGCGCGTCAACGTGCCGGTGAAGGTGATCACCGATGCCGCCCGCCAGATCGAAGAGCGCGGACTCGCCGTCCGGGACGGGCTGCCGCTGGTCCTGACCGGGAAGGGAAGCGAAGCCGCCGCGAAGCTCAGCGCGGCCCGGCAGGAGTCCCTCGCCGCACTCCTCGGCGACTGGTGGGGTCCCGACCGCCCGACCGACCTCGTCAAGCTGGTCGAGGAAATCAACACGGAGCTGTGCGGATCCGACGCCGAGGAGCCCTACGACGCCGAGCCCCGGCGCGACCACGCCGCACCCTAGGCCCGCTGCAGCCCTCGCGGATCAGACCAGGCGCTTCTCGAACCAGTGCTCCGCATACGGGCCGGAGTTGTACGCGGGTATCTCGTGATAGCCGTTGCGCGCATACAACGCGCGCGCCTCCACCAGGTCCGACCGGGTGTCCAGCCGGATCAGCTCCGCGCCCAGCGCACGGCTCTCCGCCTCCAGGCACCGGAGCAGGGCCGCCCCGCCGCCGGTACCGCGGGCGCGCCGGTCCACATACACCCTGGTGAGCTCTGCGGTCTTCGCGTCGAGCATCCGGACGCCGCCGCACGCGAGTGCCTCGCCCTCCAGGCGGCCCACGACGAACTGCCCCGTCGGCGGTTCCAGCCCGTCGTCCGGGAAGTCCACCAGCCCCTGGTCGATCTCGGCCTCGGTGACCTCGCGTTTCCAGTACCGGCCGGCGACCTCGGCGTAATAGGCACGGCGCAGCCGGGTGGCGTCGCCCGTCGTGAACGGTTCCGGGGACACGGTCCACGCCGCGCGAGCGGACGGCGTCGGCATGAGGTGTTCGCTGTGAGTGGTCATGGCGTCATTGTGGAGTTGGCGCGCGATCTCCCGCGTGGAATATCCACAATGGCGGGCTGATGATAGGAAAAATGGACATTCTGTGAACTTGGAGGGTGTGAAACGCCATGGCAGAACATCCGGACTGTGCCCTGATCCGCCGCGGCTACGAGGCCTTCGGCACGGGCGACATGGACGCGCTCGGCGCGCTCATGACCGCCGACGTCATCCACCACGTGCCCGGTGACAACCCCATGTCCGGGCACCACAAGGGCCGGGAACACGTCCTCGACTTCTACCGCCGCCTCGGCGAGGAGACGAAGGGCACCTTCCAGGTCCACCTGGAGTCCGTGCTGGCGGACGGCCGGGGACACGTGATGAGCTTCCACACGGCGCGCGCCGACCGTGGTGACCGCGGTATCGAGATCCGCCAAGGACTCTTCTTCACGATCGTCGGCCACAAGATCACCGACATCGACCAGTGCACGGCGGACATCGACGAGGAAGACACCTTCTGGAGCTGACCCGACTTCGACTCCGACCCCCGGTCCCGACCCCGCCCCCCCCCGGTCCCGACTCCGCCCCCCGGTCCCGACTCCGCCCCGCCCGACCTGTGCGGCCGTCCCCGCTCGCCCGCCCGGGAAGACCGCTCGGGACGACGCCCGGGAAGACCGCCGGGGAGACCGCTCGGCGGCATCCCCCCGGGGCGGCGGAGCGGGGTACGGGCGCCCGCGCGCGCTCCAGGCGCCCGGCCGGTAGGTGTCAGGCCTGCTTCGGCGCCGCCTGCTGCACGACCTCGAACGACCACACCGTCGAAGCCGAAGCCGCCGGTGCCGGACGCTCCGCACCGGCCTGGCCGCCCGCCCCGCCGCCACCCTGGTGAGCAGCCTTCATCGGCCCCTCCATCCACGCCTGGAAGTCCTCCTCCGAACGCCACCGCGTGTAGACGAGGTACTGGTCGGTGCCCTCGACGGGGCGCAGCAGCTCGAACCACTCGAACCCGTCCGAACTCTCCACCGCCCCGGCCCGCGACGCGAAGCGCCGCTCCAGGACCTCCCGCTGCTCGGCGGGAACCGTCAGCACGTTGATCTTCACGATGCTGGGCACATGACACCTCTCGGGAAACACAGGCCGGGCACTGCACCCGGCCTTGATCACGTGCGTGCAGTTTCCTACATCCCCCGGTCAAAGCACCGTGAGGACGGTGGGCCGGCCTCCCCCGTGGCGCGGCGGGATCGACGTCTGTCGGTCGTCGGCCCGAGAGCGTGGAACGGCCCGAGGGGCGGAACGGCCGCAAAGGGGGTGGGCCCGACCGGTCCGGCTGCCGGGGCGCCCCACGCCGCCGCGCCCCTGCCGGTGCGCGGCTCCCCTCTGATCGTCGATCTCCGACCCCGCCGACAGCACGGGGCGCGACCCCACCGGCTATGCGCCGGGGGCGGTGTAGCGGACTCTGACGTCGAACAGCGCGAGTTCGGGTTCAGCGCCCACGTCACGGAAGAGCCGAGGTGCTGCCGGGCCCTCGGGGGCCGCGCGCATGGCGTCGAGGGCGGCGAGGTCCCGCCACAGCGTCTGGATCCGCCAGCGCCCGTCCGGCCCGCTCAGCAACTCGGTTCGGATCAGTCCTTCGGGCAGCGGGCGTGCGACGAGCTCACCGTAGGCCGTGACGAGGTCCGCTTCGCGGCCGGCCGGGACGACCGCGCTGACCTCGGTCAGTATCGGTCCGGTCATGACCCTCACCTCCTGTGTTCCCACGCTACGCGGGAGCCCCCGGAGCCGACCGCGTCACCTGCACGCAGCCTTCACCGCCCTCGCCGCATCCGCCGCATCCGCCGCGATCCCCGCCCGCCCGGTCGGCCTCTCGCGCACCACTTGTCTCTGCCGGGCCGGCCAGACGGAGATCGTCCCAGGTGAGCCCGTACGCGAGGGCCGTGGCGCCGTCCGCGGGCCGTCACGATGCCCATCGAGCCGTCCCGGGGATCCCGCGGGGGATATCGTCGTGCGGGTAAGGGAGCGCGGCAGCCAGGCGAAGTCGGGGTTGCGGTCAACAGGGGCGGGAGGCCGGCGGGGCGTGGCGAACGCGGCGGAGCACGGCACAGCTAACGGACATGCCGGGGGCATAGGCGACGGCAGCAGACTCGGCGCGGCGAGGCTCCTGCTGTGGGCGTTGGCCGGCGCCCTCGCCGTCAGACAGGCCGCCGCGGTGCTGCGCGTGCCGCCGGCCGAGTGGCTGGGCGGCTTCGACCTCCCCGGCAGCCTTCCGGCCTCCGGCGGCGCGGGCGGCGGCGCCGGAGGCTCGCTCTACGCCTCCGGCCAGTTCGCCGGCACTCCCTTCGCCGGGCTGGTCCTCAGGCCGATCGCCGGTCTCGCCGCCCCCTCCCTGGAGGTGACCTGGACCTGCGTGACGCTGCTGTGCGTCGCAGCCATCGGCCTCGTCGCCGCCCGCGGCCTGCCCGACCCGGTGCCGCGGCGCACCGCGCTGCTCGCCGCGCCCGTCCTCACCGCCCTGATGATGGTTTCGCTGCCCGTCCGTGAAGCCGCCGCACCCGGCCGGACCGCCGTCGTCCCCGTCCTGCTTCTGCTCCTCGCCGTCTTCCGGGTGCCCGGCGACCGGCCCGCCGGCCTCCTCGTCGGCCTCGTCGCCGCGCTCCAGCCCGCACTGCTGCTCTTCGCCCCGCTGCTGTGGCTGACCGGGCGCCGCCCCGCCGCCCAAACCGCCGCCGTGACCTTCGCCGCGGCCACCGCCCTGTCGTGGGCGGCCCTGCCACGCGACTCCTGGACGTACTGGGTCCGGCACCTGGCCGGCACCGGCCTCGGTGGCGCCCCCGACGGCCTCGCCAACCAGTCCGTGCACGGAGCGCTGCTGCGCCTGGGCCTGACCGGACCGGCCGAGGTCCTCCTCTACGCCGCCCTCGCGGGCGCCGTCGTCTGGTTCGGCCTGCGCCGCGCCGTCCGCTACGCCCGCGACGGCCAACTGCTGCTCGCCGTCGCCGTCACCGGCTGCGCCGCCGTCGCCGTGTCCCCGACCGGCTGGCGCCACCAGTTGCTGTGGGTGCTGCTCGCCGTGGCCGGCAAGGTGGGCAGGCGCGCCGCCGACCGGCGCGTGTGGCCGGTCGCGGTGGTCCTCGCCGTGACCCTGCCGAGTGCGGTGCTGCTGCCGAACCTGGCCGCGCTGGCTCCCGTACGGGACAACGTGCTGCTGCTCGTCGCGGTGGCGGCGGCCTGCGCGGTGCCGTTCCTGCCGCGCTCGTCCCCGTACTGGCGCGATCCCGTACCCACCGACTACGGGCGGCCGGCGGCGGCCCGCTGGTCGCGCGTGCCGCTGCTGCCGTTCTGGCGGCGCGTGCTGTCCCGCCCGAACCTGCTGCTGGAACTCCTGCTGATACGGGTCGGCTACTCGCTCTACTCCCACATCAGGGCGGCCGCCCCCACCAGCCGCTCCCTCGCCGAGGGCAACGGCGGTCAGATCCTCGGGATCGAGCGGGTGCTGGGCATCGACATCGAGCACGCGGTGAACCGCGCCGTGGTGGACACGCCCTGGCTGGAGGCCTTCTTCAACTTCTACTACACCTCCTTCCACTTCGTGGTCCCGCTGACGATCCTGGCGGTCCTGTACTGGCGGCGCCCCGGCGACTACCGCTGGGCCCGCGCCTCCCTGGGCCTGGCCACGGTCCTCGCCCTCGTCGGCTTCTGGCTCTACCCGCTCGCGCCGCCGCGCCTGATGCCGGGCCTCGGCTTCGTCGACACCGTCCACGGCCCGCAGGATCTGGCCAACCCCTCGTACGGGGCCATGACCGCGATCTCCAACCAGTACGCGGCGATGCCCTCGCTGCACTTCGGCTGGTCGCTGTGGTGCGGGATCGTGATCGTGGTGCTGGCGCCGAAGGGCTGGCAGAAGCTGCTGGGCGCCCTGCACCCGCTGATCACGGTGTGCGCGATCGTCGCCACCGCCAACCACTGGGTGCTGGACGCGGTCGGCGGAGCGGTCGTCGTGACCGCCGGCTTTGGACTCGTCCACGTCCTGTCCGGGCCGCGCGGCCTGCACCTGGGCCTCCCCGCGCAGCCGGACGGGGACGCCGCGGACCGGGCGACGGCCCCCGCATCCGCGACGGCCCCCGCATCCGCGACGGCCGCCGCCGAACCCGTCGCCGGATCGCGCCCCTAGAGGTCCCGCCGACCCGGCCGTGCGGCGGGCGCAGGCCGAAGGGGCGCCGGGGCGCACATCGCCCCGGCGCCCCTTCGGCTGGATCGCCGCTGTGAGTCAGGATCACCCCGTTCGGGCCGGTCCGCCACTCGAACAGAGGCCGGCCCGTAGGCCCCCCCGGACGGCGGACGGCGGACGGCAGGGGCCGGGGCGTGGGAGGAGCGTCCCCTGCCGTCCTGGTGCACGGGTCAGCCGTGGCTGACCCGGAGTTCCTTGATGCCGTTGAGCCAGGCCGCCCGCAGTCGGCGCGGCCCCTCGCCGGCCAGCCGCAGGTCGGGCAGGGCGTCGGCCAGGGCGTTGAAGATCAGGTCGATCTCCATCACGGCGAGGGACTTGCCGAGGCAGAAGTGCGGACCGCCGCCGCCGAAGCCCAGGTGCGGGTTCGGGTCGCGCGTGATGTCGAAGACGTCCGGGTTCTCGAAGACCTCGGGGTCGTGGTTGGCGGAGGAGTAGAACATCCCCACCCGGTCTCCCGCCCTGATCTTCTGGCCGCCGAGCTCGGTGTCCCGGGTGGCGGTGCGCTGGAAGGACACCACTGGGGTGGCCCAGCGGACGATCTCCTCCGCGGCGGTGGACGGCCGGGTCGCCTTGTAGAGCTCCCACTGCTCGGGATGGGTCAGGAAGGCGTGCATGCCGTGGCTGATGGCGTTGCGCGTGGTCTCGTTGCCCGCGACCGCCAGCAGCAGCACGAAGAAGCCGAACTCGTCGGAGCCCAGGTTGCCCTGGCCCTCGGCGGCCACCAGCTGGGTGACGATGTCCTGGGCCGGGCACTCCTTGCGCTGCGCGGAGAGGTTCATCGCGTAACCGATGAGCTCCATGGCGGCGTTGGAGCCGACCTCGGCCGTGATCGCGTACTCCGGGTCGTCGTAGGCGATCATCTTGTTCGACCAGTCGAAGATCTTGGAGCGGTCCTTCTGCGGTACGCCGATCAGCTCGGCGATGGCCTGCAGCGGAAGCTCGCACGCCACCTGCGTGACGAAGTCGAAACTCCCGTCCGCCGCCGTGGCCGAGGCCTCCTCGACGATCCTGCGGGCCCGGTCGCGCAGCGCATCCTCCAGGCCGCGGATGGCGCGCGGGGTGAAACCGCGCTGCACGATCTGGCGTACGCGGGAATGTTCCGGCGGATCCATGTTCAGCATGATCAGACGCTGGGCGTCGATCGCGTCGCGCTGGATGTGCTCGTTGAAGCGGATGATCGCGGTGTTGGTGGTCGAGGAGAACAGCTCGGGGTGCGTGGAGACGTACTTGACGTCCGCGTGCCGGGTCACGGCCCAGTAGCCCTCGTCGTCGAAACCGGTGACCCCCCGGCGCTGAGGGCACCACCACACGGGGGCGGTCCGCCGCAGCCGTGCGAACTCCGGGTGGGGGACCCGGCTCTGGAGCAGGTCGGGGTCGGTGGCGTCGAAGCCGTCGGGGAGCGCGGGGCAGGACATCGGGCAACTCCAAAGTCTGACGGACCATCAGAAGTTGGCTTGAAGGTAGTAACGAGTTCCAGAAGTGACAAGGGTCGGCGCGCCACCTGTTGCGTGTGGAATCCGTGCAGGCCGCGTGCAAGACCCTTGCGTGCCGGGCCCGGGGTCACGAGACTGCGGATAGAACTAGAACGCGTACTAGTTCAGGGCGGGGCGCCGGGACGGCCCGCCGCGCTGGCGCTGTGCAGGAGAGGACGAGCTCATGGCCGCGGAACCCGTCATCGTCGAAGCCGTACGCACCCCGATCGGCAAGCGCGGAGGCGCGCTCGCCAACCTCCATCCCGCCTATCTGCTCGGCGAGACCTACCGCGAGCTCCTCGCCCGTACCGCGATCCGGCCGGACTGCGTCGAGCAGATCGTCGGCGGCACCGTCACCCACGCCGGCGAGCAGTCGATGAACCCCGCCCGCACCGCCTGGCTCGCCATGGGGCTCCCGTACGAGACCGCCGCGACGACCGTGGACTGCCAGTGCGGCAGCTCGCAGCAGGCCAACCACATGGTCGCCAACATGATCTCCGGCGGGGTCATGGACATCGGCATCGCCTGCGGCGTCGAGGCCATGAGCCGGGTACCGCTGGGGTCGGGCTCCAAGCACGGCCCGGGCAAGCCCTTCCCGGACGAGTGGAACGTCGACCTCCCCAACCAGTTCGAGGCCGCCGAACGCATCGCCCGCAACCGGGGCCTGACCCGCGAGGACGTCGACCGCCTCGGCCTGCTCTCCCAGGAGCGGGCGGGCACCGCCTGGGCCGAGGAGCGGTTCAAGCGCGAGACCTTCGCCGTGCAGGTGCCCACCACGGAGGAGGAGCAGGCCGCCGGACAGGGCATGTGGCGCCTGGTGGACCGGGACGAGGGCCTGCGCGACACCAGCATGGAGGCCCTGGCCCGGCTCAAGCCCGTGATGCCGACCGCCGTGCACACCGCCGGGAACTCCTCGCAGATATCCGACGGCGCCGCCGCCGTGATGTGGGCCTCGCGCAAGATGGCCCGCGCCCTCAAGCTCAAGCCGCGCGCCCGGATCGTCGCCCAGACGCTCGTCGGCGCCGACCCCCACTACCACCTGGACGGGCCGATCGACGCGACGCGGGCCGTGCTCGGCAAGGCCGGGATGTCCCTCAAGGACATCGACCTCGTCGAGATCAACGAGGCCTTCGCCTCCGTCGTCCTCAGCTGGGCCAAGGTCTTCGACCAGGACCTGGAGAAGGTCAACGTCAACGGCGGCGGCATCGCCCTCGGCCACCCCGTCGGCGCCACCGGCGCCCGCCTGATCACCACCGCACTGCACGAGCTGGAACGCCGCGACAAGGAGTTCGCCCTGATCACCATGTGCGCCGGCGGCGCACAGGCGACCGGGACGATCATCCAGCGCCTCTGACCGCGCTCCGCGCGCACACCCCCGCGCGCAGGGCGCACGCGATCCCGTGGGATGGGATGCAGAAGGCCCCGGTGGCCGGACCTGGGGAGGCCGGCCACCGGGGCCTTCGAATGTCCGCTGCCACGGGCGACGGCTCAGTACCAGTGGTTGGCCTGCCAGAAGTTCCAGGCCGCGACGGGGCTGCCGTAGCGCTCGTTCATGTAGTCCAGGCCCCACTTGATCTGGGTGGCCGGGTTGGTCTTCCAGTCCGCGCCGGCGGAGGCCATCTTCGAGGCCGGCAGGGCCTGGACCAGGCCGTACGCGCCGGAGGAGGAGTTCGTGGCGGTGTGGTTCCAGCCGCTCTCGTGCGAGACGATCTTGTCGAAGGCCGCGAACTGCGCCGGGTCCTTGATCATCTGCTGGGCGATCGCCTTCGCACCCGTCGGAGCGGCCTGCGCGGGAACCGCGGCCAGCATGGAACCGGCGACGCCCAGGGCGAGGACGGAACCGACGAGGGTCTTCTTGGAAGCGGCGATGCGGCGGATGACAGCGTTGGACACGGATGAACCTTCCGAAGGGGACAAGGGCGGTCGCACGCATGCCGAGGGCGTGCGTGAGCCACTCACGCGAGGGAGAGGGGTTCGTCGGCGGGGGGTGGAGCACCCCGGCCGCCGTGCGACTCATCCAGTTCTACCGACGCCCCGGCGCCCTGGCAAAGGACCCGCCTACTAGTCCACCCCCCACACCGAGGGCCGTCGACCCACGCGCGAACCGGGTGAAAAGAGGGCTGACGGGCATCCCGCGGCCTACTACCCGCCCTCGTATGTGACCTGCGTCCTGTGGGCCGCCTCACCGGCGAGGGCCCTCGAACTCACCCTCGGTGGCCGGACGTACACCTGTAAGTGGCAGGTCCCCAGCCGTCTTCGCCCCCGGATCGAAGGTGACGGGCGCATCGAAGGCGGCCTTCCGTGTGGCCCGCCGCAAGGCCCGCAGCAGCGTGCCGCCCAGCGCGAGCGTCAGTACGACGGTCAGCGTCGCCCTGCCCAGGTCCCAGCCCAGCGAGGTCGCCAGGTAGTACGCGACGAACCGCGCGAGGTTCGCGGCCAACGGCTCCCCCGGCCGGAACGAGATGGCCTGCCCCTCACCCGGGATGATCGTCCAGCCCTGCAGGCTCATGACCACGCCGTACGCGAAGGCGCCCGCGAAGCCGTACGCGGCCAGCATCAGCAGCTCCGCCCGGCCGCGGATCCGCTCCGGACCCGGCAGCAGTCCCGCCCCCAGCGAGAACCAGCCCATCGTGAGCATCTGGAACGGCATCCACGGCCCGACCCCGCCCGTCAGCAGGGCGGAGGCGAACATCGTCACCGAGCCGAGGACGAAACCGAAGCCCGGGCCGAGCACCCGGCCGGCCAGCACCATCAGGAAGAACATCGGCTCCAGGCCGGCCGTGCCCGCGCCCAGTGGTCTCAGCGCCGCCCCGACGGCGGCGAGCACACCCAGCATCGCCACCGCCTTCGCGTCCATGCCGTCGTCGGCGATCGTCGCCACGACGACACCGACGAGGAGTGGAAGCAGCGCCGCGAAGAGCCACGGGGCGTCCTGGGAGTGCGCGAGCAGCCCCGACTGCTGGTCGGCGAGGAGCGGCCAGCCGAAGGCCGCGACGCCGATGACGGTGACCAGCACCAGGACGGCGGCGGCCCGGGGGCCGATCCGGACCGGACGGCTCGCCCGGCTCACCCGGTTTGCCTGGTTCGCGGGGGTCGGGCGGCTCACCCGGTTCGCGGGGGTCGGGCGGCTCACGAGGCGGTCCCTCCGGCACCCGCCGCGTCCAGGGCCCGCGTGACCTGGCCCACGGTGAGCCACTTCCCCGGCGCCAGCACCTTCGCGACCTGCGGCGCGAACGCCGGCGAGGACACCACGACCTCCGCCGTCGGACCGTCCGCGACCACCTCGCCGCCCGCCAGGATCACCACGCGGTCGGCCAGCTCGGCGGCGAGCTCCACGTCGTGCGTGGCCAGGACGACGGCGTGCCCCTCGGCGGCCAGCGCGCGCAGGACCTCGACCAGGCGGGCCTTGGCGGCGTAGTCCAGGCCGCGCGTGGGCTCGTCGAGCAGCAGCAGGGCGGGCCGGCCCGTGAGGACCAGCGCCAGCGCCAGGGCCAGACGCTGCCCCTCGGAGAGATCACGCGGATGCGTCTCGTCGACGACGCCCGGCAGCAGCTCCGACACCAGGTCACGGCAGGTACCGGGCGGTGCCCCGGCATCGGAGTCGGCGGCGGCGCACTCGGCGGCGACCGTGTCGGCGTACAGCAGGTCCCGGGGTTCCTGCGGGACGAGTCCGACGCGGCGCACCATCTCGGGCGGCGGCGTACGGTGCGGGGTCCGGCCGCCGACGGTCACCTCCCCGGTGGTGGGGGCGAGCGTGCCGACGAGGGCGGAGAGCAGGGTGGACTTGCCGGCGCCGTTGCGGCCCATCAGCGCGATCGTCTCGCCGGGCGCCACCGTGAGGTCGATGCCGTGCAGGACCTGGCGGGAGTCGCGGCGCACGCCGAGGTTGCGCACCCGAGCGGTGTCACCTGCGGCGGGCTCGGCGGGGTGCGGCTTGCCGCGGCGCAGCAGGCGGGCGAACAGTCCGGGTGCGGCGCCGTTGCCGGGGGCGCCGCCCCCGGGTCCGGGCAGAGCCCGGGAAGCGGCGGCGCGGGCGGGCGCGGCCAGGGGCGGTACCGGGTCGCCCGGGACGGAGCCCGCCGCGGGCGTGAGACGGGTGCGCAGCGGCGCGGCCCGGCGGCGGGCGTCGCGGACCGACAGGGGGAGCGGGGACCAGCCCGCGAGGCGGCCCAGGGCGACCACCGGCGGGTGCACCGGGGAGAGGGCCATCACCTCCGCCGGGGAGCCCAGCACCGGCGCCGCGCCGCGGGCGGGCAGCAGCAGGACGCGGTCGGCGTACTGCACCACCCGCTCCAGCCGGTGCTCCGCCATCAGCACGGTGGTGCCCAGGTCGTGGACCAGACGCTGTAGGACCGCCAGCACCTCCTCCGCCGCCGCCGGGTCCAGCGCGGACGTCGGCTCGTCGAGCACCAGCACCTTCGGGTGCGTCGTCAGCACCGAGCCGATCGCGACCCGCTGCTGCTGGCCGCCGGACAGCGTCGTGATCGGCCGGTCGCGCAGCTCGTTCAGGCCCAGCAGGTCGAGGGTCTCCTCCACCCGGCGGCGCATCACCGCGGGCGGCAGGCCCAGGGACTCCATCCCGTAGGCCAGCTCGTCCTCCACCACGTCCGTCACGAAGTGGGCCAGGGGATCCTGGCCCACCGTGCCCACCACGTCCGCGAGCTCCCGCGGCCGGTGCGTCCGCGTGTCACGGCCCGCGACGGTGACCCGGCCGCGCAGGGTGCCGCCCGTGAAGTGCGGGACCAGACCGGAGACCGTCCCCAGCAGAGTGGACTTGCCGACCCCGGACGGGCCGACCAGCAGCGTCAGCTCGCCCTCCGGGACCACCAGGTCGACGCCCCGCACCGAAGGGCCGGCGGCGCCGTCGTAGCTGACCGACACCTGCTCGAAGCGGATCACTGCGACGCCTCCTTCGGCGGTACGGGTGCCACGAAGGCGGGCAGCAGGCCGATCAGGACCGCGGCCGCCGGCCACAGGGGCAGCGAGGGCGCCACCAGCGGGACCACCCCCGGGTGCATACCGGCCGGATCGACACCGCCGGCGTGGATGAGCAGGCCCGCGACGGCCGCCCCGGAACCGGCGACCAGCCACGCGCGCGCACCCCACCGGTCGGGCCGGTAGCGGGTGCGCACCGACCGGCGCCCGCCGAGCCGCAGCCCCGCCAGCGCCAGGACCACGCCGACGCCGAGCACGGGCAGCCCGTACGCGGCGCCCTGCGCGGCCAGCAGACCGTACGTCCCCGCGCACATGCCGAGCAGGCCGCCGAGGGTGAGGACGGTGGTGGTGTGCCGGACGGCCGGCGGGACCTGCGCCGTACGGCCGTAGCCGCGGGCGTCCATCGACGCGGCGACCGCGACCGAGCGTTCCAGGGCGCCCTCCAGCACCGGCAGGCCGATCTGCAGGACGGCCTTGACGCCGCCGGTGGGGCGGCCGCGCAGTCGGCGGGCCGTGCGCAGGCGCACGACGTCGGCGACCATGTTCGGCGCGAAGGTCATGGCGACGACGACCGCGACCCCGGCCTCGTACAGGGCGGCCGGCAGGGACTTCAGCAGCCGCGCCGGATTGGCGAGGGCGTTCGCGGCGCCCACGCAGACCAGGAGCGCGGCCAGCTTCGCGCCGTCGTAGAACGCGAAGACGAGCTGCTCGGCGGTGACCCTTCCGCCGAACCGGATGCCCTGCGCCCACGCGGGCAGCGGGACCTCCGGCAGGACGAACAGGACGTGCGTGCCGGGGATGGGCGAGCCCAGGAGCATCGAGAAGAGCAGGCGCAGGCCGATGACGAACAGGCCGAGCTTGAGGAACGCCCCGTAGGAACGGGCCCAGGGCGCGTCCGTGCGGCGCGCCGCCACCACGAAACCGGCGACGCCGACGATCAGTCCGAGCACGAGCGGATTGGTCGTGCGGGACGCGGCGGTGGCCAGACCGAGGGCCCACAGCCACCAGGCCCCCGCGTGCAGGGCGGTGGCCCGGCCGTCCTGCGGGGCTCTGAACCTTTCGTACGACGACCGGCGCGGCGCGTCCGCCGCGGCCGCGCTCCGGCGGGCCGGGGGCACGCCGCCGCCGGGTGCGGCTCCGAGCGGCGGGCCGCCCGCGGTCGCGCCCGCGGCTTCGTTCGCAGCTCCGCCGAGTGTGGTGGGAGCCCCGGCGGATGCTCCGGCGGGGCGCGGCGCGGGGTGCGTCATCGGCCCCGGCGGCGGGACTGCCAGACACCCGCGGCGGCCAGGACGGCGACCGCGGCGATGCCCACCAGCAGGCCCGCGGACGGGCCGCCGCCCGGCGCGGACCCGGACGGCCCGTCGGACGCCCGCGCCGCGCCGGTCTCCGCCATCTGCTCCCCGCAGCCGTGCTGCGGATAGCCCGAGATCGCGCACAGCAGCGCGGCGCTGTTGTAGCGCAGCGGCTTCGCGACCGCCGCCAGCGCCTCGGCCGTCGTGGCCTCCGGCGCCAGCTGCGCGCAGGCCGTGCGCGGGGCCTCCTGCGGCACCACTTCGCCCGTCGGGGCGTCCGCCTGCACACCGAAGTCGATGACGAGGGCCACCCGCTTGCGGCCCTCCACCGGGGCGGTGGCCCCGCACACGGCCTCGAAGTCGGCTGCGGCCCGGGGCTTCGCCGCCTCGGCCGCCGCGTCCTTGCTCACCGCGAAGCGGAAGCCCTGTACGGAGCCGTCCGCGGGGCGGGCCAGGGACGGCCCCTGCGTGGCGTACGACCACTGGCCGCCGTCCGCGCCGTCCCAGAACGACCAGTAGCGGTAGCCGGCCGCCAGCGCCGGAGCGGCGGCCAGCAGGGTCAAGGCGATGCCGAGGGCGAGGGCCGCGGCGGGCAGGCGGTGGCGCATCAGAGCTGGTTCTTCTTCCGGCGGCCGCTCAGCAGGATGCCGATGCCCACACCGGCCGCGGCGCCCGCGCCGATGATCCACCAGACGTTCTGGCCGCCGGAGGGCTCCTTCGTCTCGCTGTCCACCTCGGTCGCGCCGGTGTCCGGGCCCTGCGGGGCCGGGCCCGTCGCGTTCAGCGCGGCCACCAGGTCGGTGCCGCCGAAGGACTTCGGGTCGGTGCCGGTGGCGTGCGCGGCGAGGACCAGGGTGCCCAGGGCCGCCGGGGAGTCCTTGGCCCACGCGGCGGAGTTGGCCTTCAGCCACTCCAGCGCGCCCGCCGCCGACTGCTTGTGCCCGGCCGCGGCCAGCGCGATCACCGCGTCGGCGGTGTTGCCGGTGTCCGCGGTCGGCTGGTCCGCACCCGGGGTGACGGCGGTGAGGTGGCCGTCCTTCCTGAGGGCCTCGGCCAGGTAGCCGGCCGCACCCTGGGCGGCGGCCGCGGCGCCGGCCGCCGGGTCCGCGGCGGGTGCTGCCGGGCAGGTCAGCGGGGCGGCGGGGGTGTCCGTACCAGACGGGACGACGGCCGTGCCCGTGCCGAGGCCGGCCAGCGTCGCCGCGGCCGTGGCGTCGGCGTTGGCGGTCAGCTTGCCGCCGACCGGCTGGAACGCGAAGGCGCCCCGGTCGGTGGCCGGCTCGGCGGTGCAGCCCAGCTGGAAGGAGAGCAGCGCCTCGTAGGGGGACTTGCCCGCCTTCGACTTCGTCTCGGCCGGCTTCTCGCCCGCCGCGGTCAGGGCGCTGATCACGATGGCGGTCGAGTTGGCGTCGGTGCCGCCGTCCATGGCGCCGCCGGGGTTGGAGCTCCAGCCGCCGTCCTCGTTCTGTACGGACTTCAGCCAGCCGACCGCCTTCTTGACGCTGTCGTCGTGGCCGCCGAGCGCGGCCAGCGCCTGCACGGCCGCGGCCGTCGCGTTGGAGTCGATGTAGGCCGTCGCGTCGCAGTCCTTGGAGGTGTCCGCGCGGAAGGCGGGGAAGGAGCCGTTCGCGCACTGCTGGCCGACCAGCCAGTCCACGGCCTGCGCGGCGGGCTTGACGCCCACGGTGTCCTGGGCGAGCAGCGCAAAGGACTGCCGCCACACGCCGTCGTAGGTGGGGTCCTTCTTGCCGTGGAGCCCGGAGGGGATGACCGGGGGCGCGGAGGGGGAGGGCGGCGCGGTGTCGGCGAGGGCTGCGGGGGCGACACCCACGCAGAGCACGGCGGAGGCGGCGAGCGCGGCGGCGCTGCGGCGGACGGTCATGGGGCGGGTGCCTCTCCTGCTGGGGAACCGGGGCAGGCACGCACGGGCACCGGGCTCCGGCTCCGTTTTCCTCGACGGTGCCGGCCGCCGGGGGACCGGCGGCACGAGCCGCGCACTTACGGTACGGGGCATTCCGGCTCCCCGCCGGGCTGGTGCCGGGGCGGGTCACGGTTGCGGGTCAGCGCCGGAATCGCACCGGCTTCCCCCCGTACGGAGTGTGGACGACCGCCTCACTCTACCGGCCCGTAGCCCCGGGACCGGGGGGTGTGGGTTGGATCATGGCCGGGCCCGGCCCGCCCTCGCGGCGCCCGGTACGTCACCGGGTGGGAGCCGGGGGGCCGCCTCACAGTGTCCGGTACGTCACCTGTCGGGTGGCTGCCGGGGGCCGCCTCACAGTGCCCGGTACGTCACCGGGTCGGTGCCGGGGACCGCCTCGGCGCGGCCCTGCTTCACCAGCCGCCGCAGATGTGCCTCCGCCTCCGAGACGGCGATGTTGCGGGAGCCGTACGGGATCTGCTCCCAGGGCCGGTTCCACTCCATCCGCTCCGCGAGCCCCCACGGGGTCAGCGGTTCGGCCAGCAGCTCCCACAGTCCCGACAGGCGTTCCTCGTGGTGGTCGAGCAGTTCCCGTACGCGGGCGGGCGCGTCGGTGAAGGCGTGCTGGTGGGCGGGGAGCACCTCGGCGGGCGCGAGGCGGCCGATGCGTTCGAGGGAGTCGAGGTAGTCGCCGAGGGGGTCGGTGACGCGGGTGTCCTCGGGGGCCTCGTAGAGGCCGATGTGCGGGGAGATCCCGGGCAGCAGGTGGTCGCCGGAGAAGAGGCGGCCGTTGCCGGGGAGGTTTGCCGGATGCTGTTCCTCCAGGTGCAGGCAGACGTGGCCGGGGGTGTGGCCGGGTGTCCAGATCGCCCGCAGCCGGCGCCCGGCGAGGGGCAGCAGTTCGGCTGGGACGATCTCCCGGTCGGGGACGGCTGCACGCAGGCCGGGCAGGGTCCGCATGCGGCCGTTCGCGCGGGCGGCGCGCAGCGGGGCGATGTGCTCCTCGGGGGCTCCGGCGGCGGTGAGCTTCGCGCTCATGTAGTCGAACCAGACGCGCGGCTCGGCGGAGCGGGTGCGGACGACGACCTCGGTGTCGGCGGCGTGCATGGCGATCCACGCGCCCGACGCCTCGCGGACCCGGCCGGAGAGCCCGTGGTGGTCGGGGTGGTGGTGGGTGATGACCACGCCGTGGACGTCGGCGATCGCGATGCCGAGTGCGGCGAGGCCGGCGACGAGGGTGTCCCATGACTCGGGGTCGTCCCAGCCGGTGTCGACGAGGACCGGGCCGCGGTCGGTGTCGAGGACGTGGACGAGGGTGTGTCCGAGGGGGTTGTCGGGGATGGGCACCTTGATCCCCCACACGCCTCCGCCGTGATCGGTGACCTGTGACGTGTCCTGCGGCATGAGCCCTCCGCCTGTCGACCGTCCTCCGACGAGAACGCGTTCCATTAGTAGCCCAAGTCGACCATCTTTACGGCCTTCTGGCTAGTCGTTGGATCTTCTTCGCTCTTCCGTCCTGGCCGTGGACTCCTAGAACTAGAACTGGTATCAGTTCGGGAACGCCAAGCCGCAGGAGGCCTCAGCCATGACGGAGCTCGTGCACCACGGAAAGCTGTTCATCGGCGGCGAGTGGACGGATCCACTGGGCACCGACACCATCCGGATCGTCTCCCCCCACACCGAGCAGGTCATCGGCTCCGTCCCGCACGCCTCCGAGGCGGACGTCGACCGCGCCGTCGCCGTCGCGCGCAAGGCCTTCGACGAGGGACCCTGGCCGCGGATGACGCTGGAGGAGCGCATCGCGGTCGTCTCCCGGATCAAGGACGCCATCGCCGTCCGCCACGAGGAGATAGCCCGCTCGATCAGCTCCCAGAACGGCTCCCCGTACTCATGGAGCGTCCTGGCCCAGGCGCTCGGCCCGATGATGGTCTACGACGCCGCGATCACCGTCGCGCGCGCCTACCCGTACGAGGAGCACCGCCAGGGCGTCCTCGGGCCGATCCTGGTGCGCCGCGAGCCCGTGGGCGTCGTCGCCGCCGTCATCCCGTGGAACGTCCCGCAGTTCGTGGCGGCCGCCAAGCTGGCCCCCGCGCTGCTGTCCGGCTCCACTGTGATCCTCAAGCCCTCCCCGGAGGCGCCGCTCGACTCCTACATCCTCGCCGACATCGCGCGCGAGGCCGGAGTGCCCGAGGGCGTACTGTCGATCCTGCCCGCCGACCGGGAGGTCAGCGAGTACCTCGTCGGCCACCCCGGCATCGACAAGGTCGCCTTCACCGGCTCGGTCGCCGCCGGCCGGCGCGTGATGGAGGTCGCCGCACGCAACCTCACCCGGGTCACCCTCGAACTCGGCGGGAAGTCCGCCGCCGTCGTCCTCCCGGACGCCGACATGGAGAGCGCCGTGGCCGGGATCGTGCCCGCCGCCTGGATGAACAACGGCCAGGCCTGCGTGGCCCAGACCCGGATCCTCGCCCCCCGCAGCCGCTACGAGGAGGTGGCCGAGGCCCTCGCGGCGGCGGCCGGCGCGCTGGTCGTCGGCGACCCGCTCGACCCGGCGACGCAGCTCGGCCCGCTCGTCGCGCAGCGCCAGCAGCAGCGCTCCTTGGACTACATCCGGATCGGCCAGGAGGAGGGCGCGAAGGTGCTGGCGGGCGGCGGCCGCCCGGCCGGCCTCGACCAGGGCTGGTACGTGGAGCCCACCCTCTTCGGCGACGTCGACAACACCATGCGGATCGCCCGCGAGGAGATCTTCGGCCCCGTCGTCTGCCTGATCCCGTACGGGGACGAGGAGGAGGCCGTACGGGTCGCCAACGACTCCGACTTCGGGCTCAGCGGCAGCGTCTGGACCGGCGACGTCGGACACGGCATCGACTTCGCCCGCCGGATCCGCACCGGCACCTTCAACGTGAACACCTTCAGCCTGGACATGCTGGGGCCGTTCGGCGGCTACAAGAACAGCGGACTGGGGCGGGAGTTCGGCCCGGAGGGCCTGAGCGAGTACCTGGAGCACAAGATGATCCACCTGCCCGCGGGCCACGAGGCGGGTGCCTGATGGGCGACCGCTGGCAGGTCGAGGTGGACCGGGGGGTGTGCATCGGCTCGGGCATGTGCGTGAACCACGCCCCGGACGGCTTCGTCCTGGACTCGGCGCGCCAGTCCCACCCCCGCAGTCCGCAGTCGGACGCGAACGAACCGGTCCTGACGGCGGCGGAGGGCTGCCCGGTCGAAGCCATCATGATCACCCTGGCCGCCACCGGCGAACCGGTCTTCCCTCCGGAGGAGTAGAGGCCAGGGGGCGTCCGGCGGAGGACCGGCGCCGGACGCCGCGGGGCGGGAGCCGTCGGGCCCCCCGCTCCGTGGCGGCGGCCCGGGGGCCGCGACCGAGGCCGTCAGAGCTCGTACGGGTACGCCTCGATCCGCGATGACACGAACGAGATGCGCCGGCCGGGCTCCGGCCCGTCCCCGCCGCAGGCGACTTCCACCAGCACCACGTCCGTGCCGACCCTGAGCTCCACCACGGGGTCCCCGGGCCCGCCGACCCCCAGCACCTCACCGGTCACGACCACCCCGTCCGGGCCGATCGCCATGTCCTGCGAGGCCGTCGGTGACGCGGGAACCCACTCGGTGACCGGGGCGGGGACGGTGAGTTCGACGAAGGCGTCGGTGCCCTGCGGGGGGAGCGGGCCGCCCATCCAGCGGGTGACCGCGTTCCCGTGCCCAGCCCTGCAGCGAAAGGTCACGCGTCGTCCTGCCTCGTCGACCCGGTTCACGAAGACGTGCACGGGGCCTCACTTCCGCTCGGCGGCGCTCCGCTCGACACAGAACTCGTTGCCCTCGGGGTCGGCGAGGGTCACCCACCCGGTCCCGTCGGGCCTGCGGTGATCGCCGACGACGGTGGCGCCCAGGGCGAGGATGCGCTCGACCTCCTCGTCACGGGTGCGGTCCTGCGGCTGGAGGTCCACGTGCACACGGTTCTTGACGCTCTTGACGTCGGGAACCGTCACGAAGAGCAGCGTCGATCCGGGCGCCGATACCAGCGCCTCGGGGTCCCCGGGGAAGTCGTCGTCCGCCAGCGAGCCGTCCAGGACGGCGGCCCAGAACCGGCCCAGCCGGTAGGCGTCGGAACAGTCAACGGTGATGTGACGTATGAGAGAAGCCATGGGCCGGACTATCGACCGGCTGCCCTCCCGCTGTCCAGCGAATAGGCCGGGGCGGGCGCTGCCGGGCGGGGGAGCGGTCGCTTCAGGACTTTTCCGGGGACGTCAGGTCGATGAGACGGCAGACCGTTTCGATGTCGATCTTCACCTGGGCGATCGAGGCGCGGCCCGACAGCCAGGTGATCAGTGCGGAGTGCCAGGTGTGCTCGATGACGCGGACCGCCGACAGCTGCTCCGCGGTCGGGGTGTGCTCCAGACCCATCGCGTCCAGGATGATCGCCGTGGTCAGCCGGGACACGGTGTCGACCTCGGGGCTCACGCTGCGGTCCGCGAAGGTCAGCGCCCGCACCATCGCGTCGGCCAGCTGCGGCTCCCGCTGGAGCGCGCGGAAGGCGCGCATCAGGGTCTCCGCGACCCTGGCCGCCGGTTCCTCCCCGGCGGGCGGCCGCTTGCGCAGCGTGGTGTGCAGGTGCTGGAGCTGGTCCTGCATGGTGGCGACCAGCAGGTGCACCTTGGAGGGGAAGTAGCGGTAGAGGGTGCCCAGCGCCACGCCGGCCGCCTCGGCGACCTCGCGCATCTGGACGGCGTCGAAACCGCCCCGGCTGGCCAGCTGGGCGCTCGCGTGCAGGATCCGGCGACGGCGTGCCTCCTGGCGCTCCGTCAGGGGAGGCGACGCCGGTGTGGTGACGGCCTTCACTTCCGCACTCATGTGTCCCGTTCCGTGTCGTTGCGCGGGCTGTCTCCGGTGCTGATCCGCAGCCAGCATCGCAGGCGTCGCGTCGTGGCGCGAATCACCTGCTCCACCTCTTACGGTGTGGTTTCCGGCCGGTAGATTCAATGCTCTTGGACGGATCAAGTCTGAAACTTGTTCTACATTATCCGAGCGGTTACGCTCCGGCGAAAGCGCAGTGAGAAGGGGGCCGAGAGTGACCGCTGAGGCCGTGGCGACGAGCCCTTTCGCGGGTCCCGCCGACGACGGCGAGCGTCCGCTGCGCATCGCCCTCCTCACCTACAAGGGGAACCCGTTCTGCGGCGGTCAGGGCGTCTACGTCCGGCACCTCTCGCGCGAGCTGGTCCGCCTCGGACACTCCGTCGAGGTGATCGGCGCACAGCCCTACCCGGTGCTCGACACGGGCGCCACGCTCACCGAACTCCCGAGCCTCGACCTGTACCGCAGCCCCGATCCCTTCCGCACACCGGGGCGCGACGAGTACCGGGACTGGATCGACGCCCTGGAAGTCGCGACGATGTGGACCGGCGGCTTCCCCGAGCCGCTGACCTTCTCGCTGCGGGCCCGCCGCCACCTGCGGGCGCGGGCCGGCGAGTTCGACGTCGTCCACGACAACCAGACCCTCGGCTACGGCCTGCTCGGCGATGTCGGCGCCCCGCTGGTGACGACGATCCACCACCCCATCACCGTCGACCGCAAGCTCGACCTCGACGCCGCGCAGGGCCGCATGAAGCGGGCCTCCGTACGCCGCTGGTACGCCTTCACCCGCATGCAGGGCCGCGTGGCCCGCAAGCTGCCGTCGGTGCTGACCGTCTCCGGATCCTCCAAGCAGGAGATCGCCGACCATCTCGGTGTCCGTGACGAGCGCATCCACGTCGTGCACATCGGAGCCGACACCGATCTGTGGTCGCCCGACGCCTCGGTGGCCGAGGTCCCCGGCCGCATCGTGACCACCTCCAGCGCCGACGTCCCCCTCAAGGGCCTCGTCTTCCTCGTCGAGGCGCTCGCGAAGCTGCGCACCGAGCAGCCCGACGCCCACCTCGTCGTCGTCGGCAAGCGCGCCGAGCAGGGCCCCGTCGCCCGTGCCATCGAGACGTACGGCCTCCAGGACGCCGTCCGCTTCGTGAAGGGCATCACCGACGCCGAGCTCGTCGACCTGGTGCGCAGCGCCGAGGTGGCGTGCGTGCCTTCGCTGTACGAGGGCTTCTCGCTCCCGGCGGCCGAGGCCATGGCCACCGGCACCCCGCTCGTCGCCACCACCGGCGGTGCGATCCCCGAGGTCGCCGGCCCCGACGGCGAGACCTGCCTCGCCGTGCCGCCCGGTGACGCCGGCGCCCTGGCCGCCGCACTGGGCCGGATGCTCGGCGACCCGCGGCTACGGGCCCGTCTCGGTGCCGCCGGACGCGAACGGGTCCTGACCCGGTTCACGTGGGCCGCCGCCGCCGAGGGAACCGCCGCGCACTACCGCGCAGCCATCGAGCGGTCCCGGGTCGCCCGCAGCCGCCGCGCGCGGTGATCTTCCGCCTCGTCCACACCGTCCCCACCCCCGAACACCCCCGCGACCGCGAAGGCAGGACCCCGTGCTGACCGTCGATTTCTCCCGGTTCCCGCTCGCCGCAGGCGATCGTGTGCTCGACCTCGGCTGTGGCGCGGGCCGCCACGCCTTCGAGTGCTACCGGAGAGGCGCCCAGGTGGTCGCCGTCGACCGCAACGGCGAGGAGATCCGCGAGGTCGCCAAGTGGTTCGCCGCGATGAAGGAGGCCGGTGAGGCCCCGGCCGGCGCCACCGCCACCGCGATGGAGGGCGACGCCCTCGCGCTGCCCTTCCCCGACGACTCCTTCGACGTCGTCATCATCTCCGAGGTCATGGAGCACATCCACGACGACAAGGGCGTCCTCGCGGAGATGGTCCGCGTGCTCAAGCCCGGCGGACGCATCGCCATCACCGTCCCGCGCTACGGCCCGGAGAAGATCTGCTGGGCGCTCTCCGACGCCTACCACGAGGTCGAGGGCGGCCACATCCGCATCTACAAGGCGGACGAACTGCTCGGCAAGATGCGGGCAGCGGGCCTCAAGCCGTACGGCACGCACCACGCGCACGGGCTGCACTCCCCGTACTGGTGGCTCAAGTGCGCCTTCGGCGTGGACAACGACAAGGCGCTGCCGGTCAAGGCGTACCACAAGCTCCTGGTCTGGGACATCATGAAGAAGCCGCTCGCGACACGGCTCGCGGAGCAGGCCCTCAACCCCCTCATCGGCAAGAGCTTCGTCGCGTACGCGACCAAGCCCCACCTTCCCGTCGGCGCGGCGCAGTGAGCTCGCCCGGGCGTACCGAACACCTGGTCCTGGACGGCGTACTGACCGCGCAGCAGGCCGCCGAGACGGTCGCGGGCATCCTCGCGGTGCAGCGCGCCGACGGCGCCATCCCGTGGTTCCGCGGTCACCACCTCGACCCGTGGGACCACACCGAGGCGGCGATGGCGCTGGACGCGGCCGGGGAGCACGAGGCCGCCGAGCGGGCGTACGCGTGGCTGGCGCGGCACCAGAACCAGGACGGTTCCTGGTACGCGGCCTACGCCGACCGGCCGGGTGGTGTGGACACCGCCGAGCCGCAGGACGCGAGCCGCGAGAGCAACTTCACCGCCTACATAGCCGTCGGTGTCTGGCACCACTACCTGTCGACCGGCGACGACACCTTCCTCGACCGCATGTGGCCGGCCGTCTACTCGGCCGTGGAGTGCGTCCTGTCGCTCCAGCAGCCGGGCGGCGAGATCGGCTGGAAGCGGGAGGCGGACGGGACGCCGGTCACGGACGCGCTGCTGACCGGGTCGTCCTCCATCCACCAGGCGCTTCGCTGCGCGCTGGCCATCGCCGAGCACCGCGAGGAGCCGCAGCCGGACTGGGAGCTCGCGGCGGGTGCGCTGCGGCATGCGATACGCCGTCACCCCGAGCGGTTCCTGGACAAGGACCGCTATTCGATGGACTGGTACTACCCGGTCCTCGGTGGCGCCCTGACCGGCGCCGAGGCCACGGCGCGGATCGAGAGCCGCTGGGACGAGTTCGTGGTGGCGGACCTGGGGGTGCGGTGCGTCCTGCCGAACCCGTGGGTGACGGGCGGCGAGTCCTGCGAGCTGGCGCTCGCGCTGTGGGCGACGGGGGAGTCGGACCGGGCGCTGGAGATCCTGCGGTCGATCGGGCACCTGCGCGCGGACAACGGCATGTACTGGACGGGGTACGTCTTCCAGGACGACGCGGTGTGGCCGGTGGAGCAGACGACGTGGACCGCGGGGTCGCTGCTGCTGGCCGTCGCGGCGCTGGGCGGGGACGAGGCCACCACCGAGGTGTTCGGCGGGGGTTCGCTCCCGGCCGGGCTGGAGCCGGACTGCTGCGGCTGAGCCGGACCTGATGCGAAGAAGGGCCCCTCCCGCCCGGCGGCGGGAGGGGCCCCTTCGTGCCGTCGGGGCCGCCGTCAGCGGCGGTAGAGCCAGCCGGCGACGGCGTGGCCGATCAGGACGTAGACGACGGCGGCCAGGCCGTAGCCGACGAGGACCTGGATCCACTCGTGGCTGAAGGTGAACAGGTCGTAGGACCAGCCGGCCAGCCGGCTCGCGGTGGAGTGGATGAAGTCGACCAGTGCGTTGCCCTGGTTGGCATCCAGGAACCAGAGCAGGATCCACAAGACGATCACGAAGGCCAGCGCGTCCGCCACCAGAGCGACGGCCCGCCCTGCCTGACTGCTTCCTCGGGTGCGTACTCGCGTGTGTGAGGTCATGGCGGGCGTGTTGCCGCCGGGGTGCGTCGCAAACCCGAACGGGTCCGCCGGGTGGCGGGCCCGCGGGGCCGGGGTGAGGCTGCGGGGGACGCCTGAGTTCCCGGAGGAAACCGTGTCCGTACCCACGACCGTCCGATTCCGTCGCGCCCTCACGGCGGTGGTCCTGTCGACCGCGCTGCTGGCCGGTGCCACCGCCTGCGGCAGCGGTGGCGGCGGTACCCAGCGGGAGGAGCTGTCCGCCGCCTCGATGGGTGAGCTGGCCGCGCTCGCCGCGGCGGAGCCGGTGGCGGTGGAGGCCGACGAGCGGGCCGCCGTGACGCCGTCGCCGAGCACGTCGGCGGAGAAGCAGAAGTTCGCCAAGACGCGTTTCGTGGCCAACGCGTCGCTCGCGGCGGGCGCGACGTATCAGTGGATCGTCAAGCCGTACCGGGAGGGCAAGTTCAAGAAGGGGGCGAAGGGCCGGACGTTCGCGCTCATCAAGGCGGGCCTGGCGGGCGCGTTCGCGTACAACCGGCTCAAGGCGGCGGCCGACAACGCCCAGGGCGACCCGCTGCTGTCGAAGGCGGTCGCCCCGCTGACGGCGGGCATCGAGTCGCTGAAGGGACTCGGCAGCAAGCTGCGCAAGGGTCAGGCGGGGGACGCCGACATCTCGTCCTTCGACGCCGTCATCAACGGCATCAAGGAGGCCGGCAGGAGCGCGGGCGTCGAGGTGACCAACCAGGTCCCGAGCGCCTCCCAGCTCGGCGGCTAGTGCTGTGGCGGGAAAGGTTTGCCGTCTCGCGGCGTCCGATGCGGTGCATCGCAAGGCGGAGGGCCGCGGCTCGTACCGGACGTACTTCCGTGGTCCGACAACGCGGCGAGGTGCCGTACCGGGCGTCGTGAGGCGGTGAACCTTTCCGGTCACAGCACCTAGCCCCGACACCACCGGGCCCGGGCCGGAGGGCGGCGACGCCGCCCCCGGCCGCCGGCTGTTTCAATGGGGCGTGTGATCGAGTACGTGTTGCTGGCCGGTGGGGTCGTCGGGGTCGGATGGCTGGTGCGGCGCAGGCATCTGGCGCGGGCGGGCGCCGCTCCCGTGCCGGGGATCCCGGGGATGGCGCGGCAGCCGGCCGGTCAGGGGCGCTGGCGGCCGGGACGGGTGTACGTCGAGGGGGGTGCGGCCCGCTGGGTTCCCGAGCGTGGGGAGGCCGTGGCGCTGCCCGGGGGCCGGGCCACCGGGGTGCGGGTTCCCTCGATGAAGGAGGGGATCTCCATCAACCCGGGCTCGCGGATCGTGGCCTGTGCGTACAACGGCGGCGGCAGCATCGAGATCGCCGTGATGCCGCTGGACGTGCGCGAGCTGCTGGAGGCCCTGCCGCAGGCGCAGTGAGCGCACTGCGGTGTCCCGTCCGTACCGGCGGCCCCCCTCCTCAGCTGTTGAGCTCCGCCAGGACGCGCAGGGTGTGCGGGTCCGGGGCCGTCACGAGCAGGTCCGTGACCGGGCCCTTGCGCCACATCTCCAGCCGTTCCGCGATCCGCTCCCGGGGGCCGACCAGGGAGATCTCGTCGGCGAACGCGTCCGGGACGGCGAGTACCGCCTCCTCCTTGCGGCCGGCGAGGAAGAGCTGCTGGATGCGGCGGGCCTCCTCCTCGTAGCCCATCCGCGCCATCAGGTCGGCGTGGAAGTTGCGGGCCGCGTGGCCCATGCCGCCGATGTAGAAGCCGAGCATGGCCTTGACCGGGAGCAGGCCCTCGGTGACGTCGTCGCAGACCCTGGCGCGGGCCATCGGGGCGATCATGAAGCCCGGGGGGAGGTCGGTGAGGGAGGCCCGGTAGACGTCCGTGCGGCTGGGTGACCAGTACAGCGGCAGCCAGCCGTCCGCGATCCGGGTGGTCTGGGCGATGTTCTTCGGGCCCTCGGCGCCCAGCAGTACCGGGAGGTCCGGGCGCAGCGGGTGGGTGATGGGCTTGAGGGACTTGCCGATGCCGGTGGCGTCCGAGCCCCGGTACGGGTGGCTGTGGAAGCGGCCGTCCAGTGCGACCGGGCCCTCGCGGCGCAGGACCTGGCGGATGACGTCGATGTACTCGCGGGTCGCGGTCAGCGGGCTCGCCGGGAAGGGGCGCCCGTACCAGCCTTCGACCACCTGGGGGCCGGACAGGCCCAGGCCCAGCATCATCCGGCCGCCGGAGAGGTGGTCCAGGGTGAGGGCGTGCATCGCGGTGGCGGTCGGGGTGCGGGCGGCCATCTGGGCGATGGCGGTGCCCAGGCGGATCCGTGAGGTGTGCGCGGCGATCCAGGTCAGGGGGGTGAAGGCGTCGGAGCCCCAGGCCTCGGCGGTCCACACGGAGTCGTAGCCGAGCCTTTCGGCCTCGGTGGCGAGGTCGAGGTGGGCGGGGCCCGGGCCGCGGCCCCAGTAGCCGAGTGCGAGTCCGAGGCGCATGGCGCTCCCTCCAATCGTAACTGACGATGCGTCAGGCGACTGTAGGGCAACGGCCCCCCGCCCGGAAGGGCGGGAGGCCGTAGGGGCCGGGCCGCGCTGCTTGCTGAAGCAGCCGGTGATGTCGGCGATGAGGTCGACGGTGCCCCACCCGTTTTCAACTCATCGCATATGAGAGCTGGTCGGGTCGCTGCCACTGACCCGTACCGACAGGCCCGAACGCACGACGCCCCACCGGGGACCGGTGGGGCGTCGTGGTGGAACGCGGTGGGGTGCGGTGGGGTGCGGGAATCAGCCGCGCTGGATTCCCGAGGTGTCGCTCAGGATGCCGCGACGGCCGTCCTGCGTCTGCGCCACCAGCGCGCCGCCGCCACGCTGCTCGACCGCCAGGTACCAGGTGCCCGGCGCGAGTTCGGCGATCTGCGTGGGCGAGCCGTCCTCGGCGAAGAGGGGACGGGCCACCGGCACGGCGAACCAGAACGGGCTGAAGTCCGCCGCCGGGGCGGGCGTCGCCGCCCGGTGGCCGGCACCGGAGTCCTGAGGCCCGGGCGCCGGAGCCGGCGTGCCCGAGCCGCCGTACGGCGGGACCGGCTGCGGGGTGGAACCGTACGGCTGCTGCCCGCCCGGGTAGCCGTACCCGGCACCCGGCTGCGGCTGGCCGCCGTACGGCTGCGGGGCGGCGGGCCGGGCCTCGGGCACCAGCGGACCGGCGAGCGCCGGAACCTTCGCGCCGAAGAGGGCCACGCCCGCCAGGGCCACCGTGGAGAGGAAGGCGATGACCGAGCCCGCGCCCAGGTCGAACGTGTTCGGGCAGGTGATCAGCGCCCACAGCGCGGACCAGGCGGCCGACACGGCGAGGACCGTACCCCACGCCGCCAGCGGCAGGCCGAGGACCTTGCGGCTCTCCGGCTGGAAGCGGCCCGCGATGAGCAGGCCGGCGGCGACGAAGCCGAGCAGGAAGACGCTGGGGAGCACCAGGCGGTAGAAGTCGGTGTCCCAGGGGCTCGGGAGGTCGACGCCCGTGGCGGAGTAGAAATCGAGGAACGAGGCGATGAACAGCAGCACCGCTGCTCCGATCACCACGCCGTCGCCTCGAGTGAGGGAGCGGATGTTCACGTCTTAGGTGTCCTTCTCGGTCTCGGTCGTCTCGTGGTGCCGCGGTCGCAGCGCAGACCGTGCCTGCAGCAGGGCGGGCGGCACCATGGTACGGAGGTATCCCGCAACCGAGAGGATCGGGGCGGCGGGCGCCCCGGCGGGACGCCCGAGAGGGACTACCCGCCCAGGAAGCCGACGATGCCGTCCGCGATGCCCTGGGCCGCCTTCTGCCGCCACTGCGGACTCGTCAGCTGCGCCGCGTCCTTGGCGTCACGCATGTTGCCGCATTCGATGAACACCTTGGGGCGGGTTGACAGGTTCAGTCCGCCCAGATCGTCGCGGACCACCAAGCCGGTTCCACCGCCGAGGTAGTTGGCGGGGGCCGAACCGGTGGTGCGGGCGAAGTTCCCGGCGATGCGTTCGCCGAGCTCGCGCGAGGGGCCCACGATCTTCGCGGTGTCGGCGGCCCCGCTCTTGACCTTGGCGGGGAGGATGACGTGGAAGCCGCGGTTGCCGGCCGAGACGCCGTCGGCGTGGACGGACACGACGGCGTCGGCGTTCGCCTCGTTGCCGATGCGGGCACGCTCGGTGATGCAGGGTCCCCAGGCGCGGGCGCCCGTCTCGTGGGTGAGGACCACCTTCGCGCCCTGTGCCTCCAGGGCCGTCCGCAGGCGCTTGGAGACGTCCATGGTGAACTCCGCCTCCATGTAGCCGGAGTTCGTGGTGGTCCCGGTGGTGTCGCACTCCTTGCGGTTGGTGCCGATGTCGACCTGCTGGTCGATCTCGTCGGTGTGCTTGAAGTTGCCGGTGTTGTGCCCGGGGTCGACGACCACGGTCTTCCCGGTCAGCGGGCCCTTGGCGGGGGCCGGAGCGGGGGCGGCCGCGGGCGTGCTCGCCTCCGTGCTCGGGCTCCCGCTCGGGGTGGAGCCCGGCTTCGCGTCCCGCTGGCCCGGCGACAGCGCCGAGTGCGAGGCGGCCTGCGGGGCCGAGGCGGGCCGGTTCTGGTCCGGCCCGGCCCCGGACAGCGCCTGGGTCAGGACCCAGCCCGCCAGGCAGGTCGGGGCGAGGGCGGCGATCCCGACCACGAGCGTGGAGCGTCGGGTGAACCAGTGCCGGTCCGGATTCGCCGAGGAGCCGGACTCGGGGGGCGGGGGGCTGTCGTCGTAGCGCACGTCCGCGATGCTAGACCGCCGCCCGGCGGCCCGGCCGGTACTGCGCCATACGGGGGCGTGGTGCGCTTATATGAACGGAAAAGCGGTGTCAGATGCCCGGGCCGGTGCGGCGCAGCACGCGCAGCGAGTCGGTGACGGAGACCTCCTCGAAGGCGCCGGAGGCGAGGGCGCGCAGGTAGATCCGGTACGGGGCCTGGCCGCCGTCCGCCGGGTCGGGGAACACGTCGTGGATGACGAGCGTGCCGCCCTCGGCCACGTACGGGGCCCAGCCCTCGTAGTCGCCGGTCGCGTGCTCGTCGGTGTGGCCGCCGTCGATGAAGACGAAGCCCAGCTTGCCGCCCCAGGCCGCCGCGACCTGCGGGGAGCGGCCGACGATCGCGATCACGTGCTCCTCCAGCCCGGCCCCGTGGAGGGTGCGGCGGAAGGTCGGCAGGGTGTCCATCAGCCCGACCTCAGGGTCCACGACCGTCGGGTCGTGGTACTCCCAGCCCGGCTGCTGCTCCTCGCTACCCCGGTGGTGGTCCACGGTGATCGCGGCCACGCCGGCCTCGCGGGCGGCGTCGGCGAGCAGGATCGTCGAGCGCCCGCAGTACGTGCCGACCTCCAGCAGCGGCAGCCCGAGCGCCCCGGCCGCGGCGGCGGCCTCGTACAGCGCGAGGCCCTCCCGTACGGGCATGAACCCCTTGGCGGCCTCGAAGGCGGCGAGGGTCTCCGGCTTGGGCGTGGCCATGTCGTTCCTCCTGCTGAGCTGCGTGTGGCGGCCCATGCTGCCCTACCGCCGGGTAGGGGTCCATGCCGGGGCCCGGCCGCCCGGGCCGATTGCCCGGTTCCGGCACCTTTCCGCAGTCGGACGGCTACGCTCGGCCACGGAACCGGCAACTGGCTTGGGGGTGACCGTCCATGGTCGGCGTGCGTGATCTCGATCCCAGCGCCTCACCGCTGGACTACTACGGATCCGAACTGCGTCGCCTGAGAGAGGAGGCCGGCCTCAACCAGGCACAGCTCGGCAGCATCGTCTTCTGCACGGGCTCGCTGATCGGCCAGATCGAGACCACGCGGAGGGTCCCGACGCGGGACTTCTCGGAGCGGGTGGACGCGGCGCTCGGCACGGGCGGGGTGTTCTCGCGGCTGGTGGGGCTGGTGCTGCGCCATCAGCTGCCGACGTGGTTCCAGCCGTACGCGGAGATGGAGGCGCGGGCTGCGTACATCTCCACCTTCCAGGCGCAGTTGGTCTACGGGCTGCTGCAGACGGAGGAGTACGCGCGGGCGGTGCTGGGCGTACGGAACGATGAGCGCCTCGACGCGAGGTCGGCCGCCCGGATGGAGCGGCAGCGCATCCTGGACCGCGAGAACCCGCCACTGGTGTGGGTCGTGCTGAGCGAGGCCGTTTTGCATCAGGAGATCGGCGGCCGGGACGTCATGCGGAACCAGCTCGCCCATTTGCTGGACCTGCGGGGGCGGGAGTGGGTGAAGGTGCAGATCCTGCCCTTCGAGGCGGGTGCCCACGCAGGCCTGCCGGGTACGTTCACCGTTCTGCGGTTCGACGACGACCCGGACATCGTCTACACCGAGGACTTCGTCCAGGGCCATATGACGGCCAATCCGCAAGCTCTCAGGGAGGGTTCGCTCCGATACGATCATCTGCAGGCTGCCGCCCTCTCGCTGGAGGACTCGGCGGCGCTGATCGCCCGAGTGATGGAGGAGCGCTATGGACACCAACCAGCACCTGACGGGCGCGGAGTGGCGTAAGTCCTCGTACAGCTCCGACACCGGCGGGGAGTGTGTCGAGTGCGCCCCGCTCGGCACCTTGGCCTGGCGGAAGGCCTCGTACAGCGGTGACACCGGCGGTGATTGTGTCGAGTGCGCCCCGCTCGGCACCTTGGCCTGGCGGAAGGCCTCGTACAGCGGTGACACCGGCGGGGAGTGCGTCGAGGTGGCCGCGCAGCCCTGCCTCGTCGCCGTGCGGGACTCCAAGAACCCCGGGGGGCCTGTGATCACCGTCCGCCCCGCCGCTTTCGCCGCGTTCGTCAGGGCCGCCTCTGTATGATCCGCTCCCGACTCGGGGGAGAGGGGCAGGGGCATGGAGCAGGTGGGGCCGGGGGGCCCGACGCACGTGGGACCGTTCGCGGTCGTCGGCGTGCTCGGGCAGGGCGGGATGGGCCGGGTGCTGCTGGCGGCCGGCCAGGACGGGCGGCTCGTGGCCGTCAAGCAGGTCCTTGCGCACTTCGCCGACGACGAGGGCTTCCGGGCGCGTTTCCGCCGTGAGGTCGCCGCCTCGCGCAAGGTCTCGGCCGCCTACACGGCCGCCGTGATCGACGCCGACCCGGACGCGCCCACGCCCTGGCTGGCCTCGGTCTTCGTCCCTGGGCCCTCCCTCGGGGCCGTGGTCAAGACGGCCGGGGTGCTGCCGGAGGACGTCGTACGCCGCCTCGCCGCGGGTCTGACCTCCGCCCTGGCCGAGATCCACCGGGCCGGACTCGTCCACCGGGACCTCAAGCCCGACAACGTACTCCTCGCCGAGGACGGCGTCCGCGTCATCGACCTCGGCATCGCGCGGGCCACGGAGGGCGAGGCGGAGGGGGAGGCCGGGCTGACGCGTACGGGGTTCGTCGTCGGATCGCCCGCGTACATGTCGCCCGAGCAGGCGGAGGGGCATCCGCTCACGCCCGCCAGCGACGTCTTCTCCCTGGGCTCCCTGCTGGTCATGGCGCTGACGGGCCGCAGCCCCTTCGCCGGTGCCTCCACCCTCAAGACGCTGTACGACGTGGCGCACGGCGAGCCGGATCTCGGCGGGGTCCCGGAGGGGCTGCGCGACCTCGTTGGGCGTTGCCTGGCCAAGGACCCCGCGGCCAGGCCGTCCTCGGCGGAGCTGCGCGAGCTGATCGGTCCGGTGAACCCGTCGGGCCGTCAGTGGCCTTCGGCCGTGTACGAGATGCTCGCCGCGCAGCGGACCCGGATCGACGGGCTGCTGGAGGGCCGCCCGGTGGCCGCCGCTCCGGCGCGGGACCCCGAGCCGGAGCCGGAGCCCGAGCCCGCATCGGCATCGCGGCCCGTCCCGCCGGTGCCTCCGCAGCCGACCGCGCCGCCCGGCATCGGTCGCCCCGGGGGTCCGCGGCGGCGCCGACGCCGGGTCGCGGCGCTGGTGGCGGCCGGTGCGCTCCTCGTGGCCGGTACCGGTACCGCGCTGTACGTGCGGGACCGGATGAACGCGCCCATCGCCCACACGGCCGTCCCCCGTTGTCAGGAAGCGCGCGAGAAGGTGCCGCTGGACCTGCGGCCGTCGACGGCGGACACCCGGTCCGAGGTGGGCGACGGCGTGCAGTCGAGCTGCAACGGGGGCGGTGAGACCGCCGCGTCGCCGACCGCCCTGGTCCGGTGGAACCTGAGCCTCGGAGGTGACGCGGACGCCGACGCGGCCGCGCAGAAGCGGCTGTTCCAGTCGGAGGCGGCCGGTCAGCGCCCGGCGTCCCGTCTGGGGTTCGGCACCGAGGCCTACTGGGGTTCGGCCGGCGGCGGCTGGACCTGCGTCCTCGGCGTGAGGGAGGGCAATCTCTCCGTCCGGGTGAGCCTCCGGGCGAAGCCGTACACCAAGGGTGCCTGTGAGGCCAAGGCGAAGGACGCCGCCCGCGCGGCACTGAAGGCCGCCCCGCGAGGCTGACCCGCAACGCCGGCCCGTGTCCGATCCGATGTGACGTTGCCAGGGGCTTGCGTGGTGACGTGCGGAGTGAGGAGTTGCGCTGGGACATGCGGCCCCCCTGCCCAGAACAACCTTGCATTGCGCGTGGCCGGGACCGGCACGATTTCGTCGTTGACGACGCTGGCGAAGGTGCAGCATCGTCGGGGCATGGGATCTGAAGGTGCGAAGCGCAGTCATGCACAGGCTTGGGCGGAGCTCCTGGAGGAGTACCCTTCCCAACCTGACGGGAAGGACCAGTCTTCCCCGTCCCTGGGATTGTTGCTGCAGGCGGCTGTGCGTGAGCCGTTGCTGAGTTCGATGTATCCGTGGATGTCGATGCAGCAGCTGAGTGTGTCGCCATCGGACAGCTGGGAGGACTGGGGTCGGGAACCGCTCCCGGCGATGTTCGCCTGTCCGGATTCCTATTCGGTAGTGGACCGCTCTGATCGGGGAGAGCGTGTCGCTTTCGAGACGGCTGATCCTGCCGAGGCAGTTGCGTTCGCGGCCCGACTTGTTCGCGACCAGCGGGCAGCGCAGACGAAGGGGTCGCACGTCTGGTCGGCCGAGGTAGAGGCGGTGCTGCGTGATGCGGGCTGGTATCCGGGGCGGAACGTTGACACGACGGTGTGGCGTGAGCGTCTGGAAGCAGACGACTTCCGTATTCATTCCGCCGCCGAGGATTTCCTGCGTGAGTTCGGTGGGCTGACAGTTGTCAGCGGTGGCTCAGGCGTCACCAGGGCGAGAGAACCATTCGAACTCGACCCACTGCTTGCGCTGGGCGAAAAGGACCGTTTCGGCGAATGGGGAGAGGAGATCGGGCGGCACCTCTTTCCGCTGGGGGAACTCGACCACGGCCACGCCTTCCTCGGCCTTGACGAGCGCGGCGAGTTGTATGTCGTCGTCAACTGGCTGGCCAGGTTCGGTCGTATGCCCGAGGCCATGGAGAACCTCGTCCTTGGCGTGATGCCGGTTCGTATGCCCAGCTCAGCTCAGCCCTGAGGACGTATGTGGAGTGGATCGATCGGTGGGCGAGGCGGGATCTGATGGCGTGCGGCGCGTCCTCGAACCGCGTCGCCCACACATCCGCGAGCGGACGCCGGAACTCCGACCCACCGGGATAGATGTACCCGACCTCGAAGCCCTCCGCCGGAGACCCTGTCACGCCGTCCGGTACCACCCCTCAGGCATGCACCACGAGCAGCTTACCCCGCCTCTCGATGCAAGGTCACGCTGACCTAAGCAAGATCACGTGCAGCCTAAAACTGGCCTGTGCAAGGTCGACCAGTACCGGACAGCCCGCGCCGACCGGGCCGGTCGCGAAGAAGACCTTCATCTGACCTTCCGTCAGATTGAAACGTGTTCTAGTCTGCCGCGCATGGGCATCGGAATCACGCGGGAGCAGCGGGAGTTGGCCGAGGCGGTGCGCGGCTGGGTGGCGCGCGTCGTACCGCCCGAGGAGGTGCGCAAGCTGCTCGACTCCCCGCCGCGGACCGGGGTGCGGCCCGGGTACTGGGACGCGCTGGCGGAGTCCGGACTGCTGGAGCCGCACCTGGAGGGCGGCACCCTGCTCGACCTGGCCGTCGTCGTCGAGGAGGCGGCCCGGGGCGCGCTGCCCGGCGCGTACCTGCCGAGTGCGCTGGCCTCCGTACTGCTGGACCGGGCCGGTGCCGAGCCGCTCGCCGGACGGGTCGGGGCGGTCGCGCTGGGGCCGGGGACCCTGACCGCTGTGGCCACCGAGGGCGGCGGGCACCTGCTCGACGGGCTCGCGCCGCCCGTGCTCGGCGCGGGCGAGGCCGACCTCGTGCTGCTCGCGGCGGAGGCCGCGCAGGAGACCCGCTGGTTCGCCGTGGACGCCGCCGCGCTGGACGTCCGTACGCACGAGAGCGCCGACCCGACCCGTCCCACCGCCGAGGTGCGGGCGCGCGGCGCGGTCGTCCCCGCGGGCCGGCTGCTGGAGCTGGACGCCGCCCTCGTCCGCGACCTCGCCTGTGTGCTCTTCGCCGCCGACGCCTGCGGCACCGCCGCCCGCGCCCTGCACACGGCGGCCGAGTACGCGAAGGTGCGCGAGCAGTTCGGCCGGCCGATCGGGAAGTTCCAGGGCGTCAAGCACCTGTGCGCCGACATGCTCGTCCGGCTGGAGCAGGCCCGCGCGCTGGCCTGGGACGCCGCGCAGGCCATGGACGAGCCCGCCGACGTGCGCGCCCTCGTGGCGGCCCTCGCCGCCGGGACCGCCCTGGACGCCGCGTACTCCTGTGCCAAGGACTGCATCCAGATCCTCGGCGGGATCGGCTTCACCTGGGAGCACGACGCCCACATCCACCTGCGGCGGGCGATCGTCGCCCGCCAGCTGCTCGGTCCCGGCGACGGGCACCGCGTACGGGCCGTGCGGTACGCGGCGGGCGGGGCGCGGCGCGAGCTGCGCCTGGAGCTGCCGGCGCAGGCCGAGGAGCACCGTGCGAAAGCGCGCGCCGCCATCGAGGACGCGCGCGGCCTGGACCCGGTTGCCGCCCGGCGGATCCTGGCTCCCACCGGCTACGCGGCCCCCTACCTGCCGCCGCCCTACGGGCTCGGGGCCGGGCCCGTCGAGCAGCTCGTCGTCCAGCAGGAACTCGCGGCGGCCGGGGTCAGGATCTCCGACCTCGGCATCGCCACCTGGATCGTGCCCTCCCTGCTGGCCTACGGGACGCAGGCGCAGCGCGACTCCTACGTACTCCCCACCCTGCGCGGGGAGATCACCTGGTGCCAGCTCTTCTCCGAGCCGGGCGCAGGATCCGACCTGGCCTCGCTGCGGACCCGGGCCGAGCGGCGGGAGGACGGCTCCTGGCTGGTGAACGGACAGAAGGTGTGGACGAGTTCCGCGCACACCGCCGACTTCGGGATCCTGCTGGCCCGTACCGATCCGGCGGCGCCCAAGCACAAGGGGCTCGGCTACTTCGTCGTCGACATGAAGAACACGCCCGGCATAGACGTCCGGCCGCTGAAGGAGATCACCGGAGAGGCCCTCTTCAACGAGGTGTACCTCGACGACGTCGAGCTCCCGGCGGACGCACTGGTCGGCGCCGCCGACGGCGGCTGGCAGGTGGCCCGCAACACCCTCGGCAACGAACGGGTGCACATGGCCGACCGGATGACCTTCGACACGGGGCTGGAGGCGCTCCTCGCGCGCGCCGCCGACCTCGACGGCGCCCATCGGGCGCGGATCGGCGCGCTGGCCGCCGAGGCGCACGCCCTGGCCTGTATCTGGCTGCGCACCACGCTCCAGCAGGTGTCGGGGCTGGAGCCGGGCGCGGGCGCCTCCGTACGCAAACTCGTCCAGACCCCGCACCAGCAGCGGACCGCCGAGCTCGCGCTCGAACTGCTCGGGCCGGCGGGCGCGGTGCGGGAGGGGGCGGGCGAGCGGGCGGTGCACGGGATGCTCATGTCCCGCTGCCTGACCATCGCCGGGGGCACCACACAGGTCCAGCTCAACGTCGTCGCCGAGCGGATTCTCGGCCTTCCCAGGGACTAGGGACCAGGGACCAGGGACCGGAGACTAGGAGTCAGCGGGCATGAAGTCGTACATCGTGGGCGTGGGCATGACGAAGTTCGAGAAGCCCGAGTCGCGGGACTGGCAGTACTGGGACATGGCGAAGGAGGCCGGGTCCGCGGCCCTCGCGGACGCGGGCGTGGACTACGCGCTGGTGCAGCAGGTGCCGGTCGGCTACTGCTTCCAGGCCTCCACCGCCGGCCAGCGCGCGGCGTACGAGCTGGGGCTGAGCGGGGTGCCGGTCTACAACGTCAACAACAACTGCGCGACCGGGTCGACGGCGCTGATGATGGCGCGGCAGTTCGTGGAGGGCGGACTGAGCGACTGCGTGCTGGCGCTGGGCTTCGAGAAGATGAAGCGGGGTGCGCTGGGCGGGGGCGCCGACGGAGGCGACGTCAAGACCTCGCCGGTGGCCCGGCACTACGGGATCATGGCGGCGGGGCACGGCTTCGAGATGTCCCCGCCCACGGCGCAGATCTTCGGGAACGCGGCGCGGGAGCACATGGAGCGCCACGGGACCACGCCCGCGCAGCTGGCGGCGGTCGGCGCGAAGAACCACCGGCACTCGGCGAACAACCCGAACGCGCAGTTCCAGGACGTGTACTCGGTGGAGGAGATCCTCGCGGCGAAGGAGATCCACGCGCCGCTGACGAAGCTGCAGTGCTCGCCGACCTCGGACGGCGCGGCGGCGGCCCTGGTGGTGTCCGAGCGGTTCCTGGTCGCGCACGGGCTGCACGACAGGGCCGTGGAGATCGTCGGACAGGCGATGACGACGGACGCGGAGGAGTCCTTCGCGTCGGGCTCCTGCATCGACGTGGTCGGCAAGCCGATGAGCGCGGCGGCGGCCCGGCAGGCGTACGAGGCGTCCGGGCTCGGCATCGAAGACGTGGACGTGGTCGAGCTGCACGACTGCTTCTCGATCAACGAGCTGCTGACGTACGAGGCGCTGGGCATGTGCGAGGACGGGGCCGCGGGCAAGCTGGTGGAGAGCGGTGCCACGACGTACGGGGGCCGGTGGGTGGTCAACCCCTCCGGCGGGCTGATCTCCAAAGGGCACCCGCTCGGCGCGACGGGGCTGGCACAGGCGGCGGAACTGGTCTGGCAACTGCGCGGCGAGGCGGGGCCGCGGCAGGTCGCGGGGGCCCGTGTGGGCCTGGCCCACAACATCGGCCTGGGCGGCGCGGCGGTGGTGACGATGCTCAGGCGCTGACCGCGCGGCCCGCCGCGGGGTGGACCGCCGCCCTGCCCGGCCGCCCGCGGGCCGGGCCGCAGCGGCGCTGCCCCCAGCTCTCCGCCCCCGGCCCGCGCGTTCGGCCCGCGGGGGAGGAGAGCTGGGCCCCGCTCCCGCGAGCAGGGCCGGTCACTGTGATCACGTCGAACCTCCAGGTCAGGTGCCGGCCTCGGGGTCGGCGACCTACACAGGAGGCACGGGAGCCCCGAAAGGATTCACCCCAGGGCCGGATCGACCACCGTCTCGCCCGTCGAGGCCCGGCGGATCGCTTCCGCCAGGTCCTCCACCCGGTCGTCCCGCAGGACCAGGCCGGCCGCGCCGGCGGTGAGCGCGGCCTCCCGCAGGCCGGGGTGCGCCGAACCGGTCAGCACGAGGATCCGGCACTCCGGATCGTCCTCCAGCAGGGCGGTCACCGTCGTGAGCTCCTCCACGAGGGCCACTTCCGGGCGGGCCATCGGGTCGCGCACGACCTCGATGTCCGGCTGGAGGCCGAGCCGGAGCGCCAGGGCCGGATCGGGCGGGTCCAGCAGGACCCGCAGGGGGCGGCCTCGGCGGTGTTCCACGGGCATTTCGTCCACCGGGAAAGCCTATCTGACGGGGAGTCAAGAGTCTTCCCAAGTGCGGGGGCGTGCGTTATACATTCCCTCACCGGCCGGCCCTAGAACGCGTTCTAGAACCGGCCGCCCCGCAGACGACCTCGGTGCGGCCGACGGTGCGGACGGCCGCGCCGAGGTCTTCCAGGGCAGCGATTTTCCCGACCACCGACGACAGGGAGCCGCATCCTCATGCCGATCGATGCCGCCAGGGCCCTCGCCGCAGACCCCCGCCAGGGGGACATCGGCTGGGACCACAAGGACATCCAGCTCTACCACCTCGGCCTCGGCGCGGGTCTGCCGGCCACCGACCCCGACGAACTGCGCTACACCCTCGAATCCAAGCTCCATGTCCTCCCCAGCTTCGCGACCGTCGCCGGAGCGGGCATGGCCATGCTCGGCGGCCTCGCCGCCCCCGGCATCGAGGTCAACCTGGCCCACGTGCTGCACGGCGGCCACTCCATCGAGCTGCACCGGCCCATCCCCGTCAAGGGCCGGGCCACCTCCAGCTCCAAGGTCGCCGCCGTCTACGACAAGGGCAAGGCGGCCGTGATCGTGCTGCGCTCCGAGGTCGCCGACGCCGACGGGCCGCTGTGGACCAGTGACGCGCAGATCTTCGTACGGGGAGAGGGCGGCTTCGGCGGCGAGCGCGGCCCCTCCGCCAGGGAGGAGCTGCCCGGGCGCGCCCCCGACCGGGTCGAGGAGCGGCACATCCGCGAGGACCAGGGCCTCCTCTACCGCCTCTCCGGCGACTGGAACCCGCTGCACGCCGACCCCGAGTTCGCCAAGCTGGCCGGCTTCGACAAGCCGATCCTGCACGGCCTGTGCTCCTACGGGATGACCCTCAAGGCCGTCGTCGACACGGCCCTCGGCGGGGACGTCTCCCGCGTCCGCGCCTACCGCACGCGCTTCGCCGGGATCGTCTTCCCGGGCGAGACGCTGCGCATCCGGATGTGGCAGGAGCCCGGCCGCGTCCTGGTCTCGGTGACCGCCGTAGAACGCGACGACGCGCCGGTCCTCGCCGACACCGTCGTCGAACACGCGTAACACTCCCGCCCCCTGACAGCACCGACAGGAGCCGCACCGTGCGCGCAGCACTGCAGAGCGAGATCGGCCAGGACAAGCTGGAAGTCGTCGACGACATGGAAGCCGTGGGCTTCGGACCCGGCAAGGTCAGGATCCGCGTCCGGGCCACCGGGCTGTGCCACTCGGACCTGTCCGCGATGAGCGGTGTCCTGCCGCAGCCCGCGCCCTTCATCCCCGGCCACGAGGGCTCCGGCGTGATCACCGACGTCGGCGACGGGGTCACGAGCCACCGGATCGGCGACCGGGTCCTGGTCTGCTGGCTGCCGCCGTGCGGCCACTGCCCCTCCTGCAGGCGCGGTCAGGGCCACCTGTGCCTGGAGGCTTTCGGGAACGTCGCCACCCCCAACTTCAAACGGGCGTCGAGCGACATCTTCGGCTTCGCCGGCACCGGCACCTTCTCCGAGGAGATGGTCGTCCCCGCCGCCTGCGCCGTCCCGATCCCCGACGACGTCCCCTTCGACATTGCCGCACTGATCGGCTGCGGCGTCACCACCGGCCTCGGCGCGGCCATCAACACCGCCGAGGTGGAGGCCGGTTCCTCCGTGGCCGTCATCGGCTGCGGCGGCGTCGGCATATCCGTCGTCCAGGGCGCCAAGGTGCAGGGGGCGGCCCAGATCGTCGCTGTGGACCCGGTGGAGTCCCGCCGCGAGGCGGCCCTGCGGTTCGGGGCCACCGAGGCGGTCTCCCCGGAGGAGTTCGCCGACGCCAAGAACCGGATCACCGCCGGTGAGGGCTTCGACTACGTCTTCGAGGTCGTCGGCAAGTCCGCGACCGCGCAGAAGGCGTACGAGATGACGCGGCGCGGCGGCTCGGTCGTCGTGGTCGGCGCGGGCGCCCTCGACGACAACTTCCAGATCAACATGTTCTCGCTGTTCTTCGACGAGAAGAAGATCCTCCCGTCGATGTACGGCGGAGGCGACGTGCTCCGCTCCTACGAGCGCACCATCGCCCTGTGGCGGGCCGGCCGGATCGACCTGGCGAACCTGATCACCCACCGCGTGAGCCTGGCCGAGGTCAACGACGCCCTCGACCAGATGCGCACCGGCGTCGCCCTGCGCACCTGCATCGAACTCTGACCCGGTCGCCGGCCGAACCGACCGGCGACCCGTTCCGCAGATCCGATCTCCGAGGGGAACCGTACGGATGTCACTGCCACTTGAGGGACTCTCCGCCATCGTCACGGGCGCGGGCCGCGGGCTCGGCCGGGCCGAGGCGATCGAACTCGCGCGGCTCGGCGCGAGCGTGGTCGTCAACGACTTCGGCCAGCCCGGCCGGGACGGCTCCGGAGAGGCCTCGGCCGCCCCGGCGCAGGAGGTCGCCGAGGAGATCCGGGCCGCGGGCGGGCGGGCCGTCGCCCACCTCGGCGACGTGGCCGACTTCGAGCAGGCGCGCGAGCTGGTCGGGCTGGCGGTGTCCACGTACGGGAAGCTCGACGTCCTGGTCAACAACGCGGGAATCCTGCGCGACCGGATGATCTTCTCGATGTCGGAGGAGGAATGGGACTCGGTGATCCGGGTCCACCTCAAGGGTCACTTCAACACCACCCACTTCGCGTCCGCGCACTGGCGGGAGCGGTCCAAGGCGGCGGGCGGCCCGGTCTACGGCCGGATCGTCAACACCTCCTCCGAGGCCTTCCTCGGCGGCTCGGCCGGCCAGCCGAACTATGCCGCGGCCAAGGGCGGCATCGTGGGTCTGACGACCTCGACCGCCCTGGCCCTGGCCAAGTACGGGGTGACGGCCAACGCCATCTGCCCGCGCGCCCGCACCCGGATGACGCAGGACGTCTTCGCCGGCTTCGAGGTCCCCGAGGACGGCAGGCTGGACGCCCTCGCCCCCGAGCACGTCGCCCCGCTCGTCGGATATCTGGCCTCACCCGCCTCCGCCAAGGCCAACGGGCAGCTCTTCGTCGTGCACGGAGGCATCGTCGTCGTCATGGAACGCCCCAAGGTCGCCGCCAAGTTCGACACGGGCAAGGAGTCATTCTCCTACGAGGAACTCGACGCGGTCCTCACCCCGCACTACGACTCCCGCCCGGCGAACGAGACCTTCGCCGCGCCGGAGGTCCTCGGCCTCAGGCACGGCTGACCCGCTACTGCCGTCCGGCCAGCGGAGCCTGCTGGAGGGGGACCGGACGCGGCGAGGACGGCGGCGAGGACGGCGGCGGGGCCGGCGGATCCAGGTGCACCTGCGGGTCCAGGTGCACCGGCGGGGGAGGGGGAGCAGGAAGGTTCATCCCGACGATCCCGCAGGGCACTTCCGCCGTCGTGCACGGCAGGTGCAGGCGGCCCTGGGGGCTCCACATGCCCGCACCGCCGAGCCACCCCGCCGGGGCGGCCAGCCGGAAGACGCGCCGGTCGGCGGGGCGCCACAGGCCGATGTCCCCCTCGGGCAGCCACAGTGCCACCCCGCAGGTCTCCGGCATCAGCGCCTGTCCCGGCTGGACCGCGAAGGGCAGGGCGTCCCCCAGCCGCAGGCACTCGGGGAAGCGGACCGGCCGCGAACTGCCCAGCACCCCCCAGCCCAGGCGCGGCGCGCCGGGGGCGTCGGAGCGGATCAGCAGCAACCCGCTGTCCGGCTCGGCCAGCAGCAGCCGGTCGTCACTGTCCTCGGTGATCTGCAGCAGCGGGGAGACCTCGCCGTTGCGCCCCAGGTCCACGGCGACGGCCTTGACGGTGCCGTCCAGTTCGCGGTCCAGAGCCAGCAGCCGCCCCGTCCGGTCCAGCCACACGCCGCCGGAACAGCGCCCCGGGATCCGCGCCACCCGCTGCGGCCCGAACGCGCACCCGGCCACCTGCCACAGCGTGGTCACGGTGTCCGCCGCGGCCACGGCGAAGGCACCGGACCCGTCCGGCGCCGGCGGGAGCAGGAAGACCCGTACGCCCTCCTCCGCGTCCACCCCGCCCAGCTGCAGCTCCCCGGTGCGCGGCCCGGCCGCGGCACCCGTCGGGTAGAGCAGGGCGAAGGCGTGGCGGTCCGCGATCCGCCGGTGGATCAGCACGCGCCCGTCGGCCAGCGGGAGGAGCTCGCTGTCCGCCTCCTCGGGCTGTGCGAGGGGCAGCGGCACCGCGTACGGTTCGGGACCGGCGAGGGTCCAGCGTTCCGCGTAGCGGGCCTCGCCGTTCCCGGCGAGCCGGGCGGCGTACGTCCCGTCCGCGGAGATCGTGAACGGGGCCGTGGTCGTCATCTCGATGGCACAGACAGTCATCCGGGCCGTCACCTCCGGTGAGGAAGCTAGTTTTCGGGATTCCCGCCGAACAACACGACCAAGGCGGCTTCACACGTAAGGGTGTCCGGGCGGCGATTCGTCTGTGATGCGCGGTGCGATTGTGCTGTGCGGCATCGAAAGGCAGGCGTGACGGGCGTGGGTCCGGCCGCTTCGCGGGGGCCGGCGCTGACCGGGCGGGCCGCCACGGACGGTAGCCTTGGCCCGTGCCCCGTCTCTCTGAAGTCATCGCCGCGCTGGACGCTCTCTGGCCCCCCTCGCGGGCCGAGCAGTGGGACGCGGTCGGAACCGTATGCGGCGAACCCGACGCCGAGGTCACCCGGGTCCTCTTCGCGGTGGACCCCGTCCAGGAGATCGTCGACGAAGCGGTGGACCTGGGTGCCGACCTGATCGTCACCCACCACCCCCTCTACCTGCGGGGGACCACCACGGTCGAGGCCGGCACCTTCAAGGGCCGTGTCGTGCACACGCTGATCAAGAACGACATCGCGCTGCACGTCGCCCACACCAACGCCGACACCGCCGACCCCGGGGTCTCCGACGCCCTCGCCGGTGCCCTGGACCTGCGGATCACCGGTCCGCTGGTGCCGGACCCGACCGACCCGGAGGGCCGCCGCGGCCTCGGCCGGATCTGCGAGCTGGACCGCCCCGAGACCCTGCGCGAGTTCGCCGCGCGCTGTGCGGCCTGGCTGCCGCCGACGGCCCAGGGCATCCGGGTCGCCGGCGATCCGGACGCGATGATCCGGCGCGTCGCCGTCAGCGGTGGCTCCGGCGACAGCCTCTTCGCCGAGGTACGCGCCGCCGGCGTGGATGCCTTCGTGACCTCCGACCTGCGCCACCACCCGGTGTCCGAGGCCCGCGAGCAGAGCCCGCTGGCCCTCGTCGACGCCGCCCACTGGGCCACCGAATGGCCCTGGTGCGAGCAGGCCGCCGCACAGCTCGACGCGATCTCCGAGCGCCACGGCTGGGGTCTGCGCACCCACGTCTCGCGCACGGTCACCGACCCCTGGACGGTACACGCGCCGTCCGTACCCTCCCCTTCTATCTCTGGAGCCCCCAACTGAACGCCGAGCCCGCCGACCAGATCCGACTTCTCGATGTCCAGGCGCTGGACGTCCGGCTGTCTCAGCTCGCCCACAAGCGCAAGTCGCTGCCCGAGCACGCCGAGCTCGACACGCTCACCAAGGACCTGACGCAGCAGCGCGACCTGCTGGTCGCCGCCCAGACGCAGGCGAGCGACACGGCCCGCGAGCAGACCAAGGCGGAGCAGGACGTCGACCAGGTGCGCCAGCGCGCGGTCCGCGACCAGCAGAGGCTGGACTCCGGCGTGGGCATCTCGGCCCGGGACCTGGCGAACCTGCAGAGCGAGGTCGTCTCCCTCGCCAAGCGCCAGGGCGACCTGGAGGACGTGGTCCTGGAGGTCATGGAGCGCCTGGAGGCCGCGCAGGAGCGGGTCTCCGAGCTCACCGGGCGGGTCTCCGCCCTGGAGGCCAAGGTCGCCGACGCCACCACCCGTCGTGACGCGGCCACCGCCGAGATCGACGCCGAGGCGGCCAAGGTCACCAAGGACCGCGAGGTGATCGTCACCTCGATGCCGGGCGACCTGATGGCCCTGTACGAGAAGATCCGCGTCAAGCAGGGCGGGGTCGGCGCCGCGCGCCTCTACCAGCGCCGCTGCGAGGGCTGCCGGCTGGAGCTCGACATGGCCGAGGTCAACGAGATCAAGGCCGCCGCCCGCGACCAGGTCGTCCGTCACGAGAACTGCGGCCGCATCCTCGTCCGTACGGCCGACTCGGGCATCTGATGCCGCGTTTCGTCGTGGAGGCGGACGGCGGGTCCCGGGGCAACCCGGGGCCGGCCGGCTACGGCGCCGTCGTCCTCGACCCGGGCTCGGGCGAGACACTGGCCGAGCGCGCCGAGTACATCGGCGTCGCGACGAACAACGTGGCCGAGTACAAGGGCCTGATCGCCGGGCTCACGGCGGCCCGTGACCTCGCGTCCGACGCGGAGGTCCTGGTCCGGATGGACTCCAAGCTCGTCGTCGAGCAGATGTCGGGCCGCTGGAAGATCAAGCACCCGGACATGAAGCCGCTCGCCGCCGAGGCCGCGCGGATCCTGCCCCGCGCGCAGGTGACGTACGAGTGGATCCCGCGCGAGCGCAACAAGCACGCCGACCGGCTCGCCAACGAGGCGATGGACGCGGGCAAGCGCGGCGCGCAGTGGGAGCCGTCGGACTCCTCGGCCGCCCTCGCCGCCCCGTCCGCGCCGTCGGCCCCGTCGGGCCCGCCCGGTGACGCCGCCGCGGGTGCCGCGGCGGCCCGGGCGGCCCTGGCCGCCGCCCGCGGCGTCGCCGGCGCCGACACGTCGGCCGGTGCGCCGACCGCCGGGCCCGGCGCGGCGGGCACCGCGCCCGCCACCGCCCCGGCGTCCGCGGACACCGGGGCCGCCGCCCTCCTCGCGCAGCCCGGCGGGGCCGGTCAGGGCCTCACCGCCCCTGCGGGCGGGCAGGGCTGGGGGCCCGCCATGGGGGCGCCGGCCACCTTCGTACTGCTGCGGCACGGCGAGACCGCGCTCACCCCGCAGAAGCGGTTCTCCGGCAGTGGCGGAAGCGATCCCGAGCTGTCCCCGGCCGGCCGCCGCCAGGCGGCGGCCGTCGCCGAGGCGCTCGCCGCCCGCGGCACCGTCCAGACGGTCATCAGCTCGCCGTTGCTGCGCTGCCGCGAGACCGCCCGGGCCGTCGCCGACCGGCTCGGCCTCGACGTGACCGTCGAACAGGGCCTGCGCGAGGTGGACTTCGGCGCCTGGGAGGGCCTGACCTTCGCCGAGGTGCAGGAGCGCTTCCCGGACGACCTCCAGGCCTGGCTGGATTCCCCGAAGGCCGCCCCCACGGGCGGCGGGGAGAGCTTCGCGGCCGCCACCCGCCGGATCTCGGCCACCCGCGACCGTCTGCTGGCCGCGCACGCGGGCCGCACCGTACTGCTGGTCACCCACGTGACCCCGGTCAAGATCCTGGTCCGGCTGGCCCTCGGGGCCCCGCCGGAGTCCCTCTTCCGGATGGAGCTGTCCGCGGCCTCCCTGTCGGCGGTGGCCTACTACGCCGACGGCAACGCCTCGGTCCGCCTCCTGAACGACACCGCGCACCTGCGGTAGGCCGTGCCCCTGCGGGGCCCCTGCGGGGTTGCTCGGCGGGTCCGGGGCTTGCTTCGCGGGGTCGGGAGCGTGTCGCGGGGCCCCTGCGGGGTTGCTCGGAGGGATCCGGGCTTGCCTTGCCGGGTCCGGAGCGTGCTGCCGGGCGGGATACGGGTTTGCTTCGCGGGGTCGGGAGTGTGTCGCGGGTCCCGGGTTGCGGGCGTGGTGCGGGTGGGTCGGGGGGCCGGGCCCCTGCGGGGTTGCTCGGCGGGTTCCGGGCTGGCCTTGCCGGGTCCGGAGTGTGCTGCCGGGCGGGATACGGGTTTGCTTCGCGGGGTCGGGAGTGTGTCGCGGGTCCCGGGTTGCGGGCGTGGTGCGGGTGGGTCGGGGGGCCGG
>NZ_JBIVFO010000013.1:157416-181153 GCF_044748225.1 Streptomyces sp. NPDC090021
GCCCCTGCGGGGTTGCTCGGCGGGTTCCGGGCTGGCCTTGCCGGGTCCGGAGTGTGCTGCCGGGCGGGATACGGGTTTGCTTCGCGGGGTCGGGAGCGGGTCCCGGGTTGCGGGCGTGGTGCGGGTGGGTCGGGGGGCCGGGCAGGGGTGTCTCCTCGGCTCGGCGCGTGCTCCTTGTCCCGGCTGTACCCGGTGGTCGCGCCTCGTCCTGCGGGGATACCCCTGCCCGTCCCCCCTCCAGCCGTACGAGCAGGCTCCGGGAAGGCGTGATGTCGCCCGGGCGGAGCCGTGGCATGGGGCGGGGACACCCCTGCCGGGCCTCCCTCCAGCGGTACGGGCAGGCTCCGGGAAGGCGTGGTGTCGTCCGGGCGGAGCTGTGGCGTGGGGCGGGGACACCCCTGCCCGTCCCCCCTCCAGCGGTACGGGCAGGCTCCGGGAGGGCGTGGTGTCGTCCGGGCGGAGCCGTGGCGTGGGGCGGGGACACGGCGGAGTGTCCCCGCAGGACGAGGCGCGACCAAGGCCGCCTGGCCGGGACGAGGAGTCCGCGCCGAGCCGAGGAGACACTCCGCCGGGGCACCGACCCACACCCCCACACCACCGACCAGCCCAAACCCCACCCACACCACCGAGTCCGCCACAGGCATACGCACGGGCCGTATCGCCGAGTCCGGCGCAGGGGCAGTGGTCACCCCGGCGGGAGCCGACCCGCACCCCCGCACCACCGACCAGCCGAAACTCCGCCCGTACCGCCGAGTCCGCCACAGGCATACGCACGGGCCGTACCGCCGAGTCCGGCGCAGGGGCATTGGTCACCCCGGCGGGAGTCGACCCGCACCCCCGCACCACCGGCCAGCCGAAACCCCGCCCACACCGCCGAGTCCGCCACAGGCACACGCACACGCACAGGCCGTACCGCCGAGTCCGGCGCAGGGACAGTGGTCACCCCGGCGGGAGCCACACCGCCCCGAACGGGAGTGGTGGCGGCAGACGAGCCGGCCTGTACGCCGGGTTCTGTCGCCCGGTGACCTCGCGGTCGCCGGGGAGACGGCCATCCATCTAGGACCGGCGTTGCCGCCGGCCTCGTGCGGTCTACCCGCGAACTCGGGCGGGCAGCCCTCAAGCGTTCGCGCAGACCCGTCCGGGGACGGATCCTCTTGACCTTGCTCCAGGTGGGGTTTACCTAGCCGCCTGGGTCACCCCAGGCGCTGGTGGTCTCTTACACCACCGTTTCACCCTTACCGAGGGCCGAAGCCCCCGGCGGTCTGTTCTCTGTGGCACTGTCCCGCGGGTCACCCCGGGTGGGCGTTACCCACCACCCTGCCCTGTGGAGCCCGGACGTTCCTCGGCGGGATCCGAGGATCCCGACGCGGCCGCCCGGCCGACTCGTCTGCCGTGGCGACCATGTTACCGGCTGTGCCGTCGCCCCTTGACCTTGCCGCAACGGCAGGGTTTCTACTGGGGGCATGCGGATCGGAGAGATCGCCGCGGTCGTCGGGGTCACCACCCGGGCGATCCGGCACTACCACCATGTCGGGCTGCTCCCGGAGCCGGAGCGGCGCCCCAACGGCTACCGGGCCTACCGCGTCCGCGACGCCGTCCTGCTGGCCCGCGTACGCCGGCTCACCGAGCTCGGGCTGGGCCTGGAGGAGGTGCGTGACGTGCTCGCCGACGACGCCGGGCGGGACCTGGCGGACGTACTGGAGGAGCTCGACGCCGACCTCGCCCGGCAGGAGGCCGAGATCAGGGAGCGGCGGCGACGGCTCGCGGTGCTCCTCGCCGCCGGGCCGGGGGAGGGCGAGCCCCTGTCGCCCGCCCTCGCCGAGCTGCTGGCGAGGGCGCCGCGGACGACCTCCCCCACCGCCGCCAAGGACCGCGAACACCTCACGCTCCTCGACGTGCCGGGCGTGGGCGGCCAGGAGATCTACGCGGCCCTCGGGGCGGTGGCCGCCGACCCCGCGGTGCTCGCCCTGTACGAACGGCTGGACGAACTCGCCGACGCCCCCGTGGACGACCCGCGGATCCCGGGCCTGGCGGCGGAGCTGGTGGCGGCCGTCCCCGAGGAGGTGTTCGCCGCGATCCCCCGCGACGGGGCGGTCGTGCCCGGGTTCAAGGAGGCGCTGCTCGCCGAGTACGCGCCCGCCCAGGCGGAGGTCGTCCGCCGGGTCATGGAGGCCTTCGTCGAGCGGGGGCGGGGATGACGCGCGGCGTACGGGCGGCACGGATCGCGGTGGCCGCGGTCCTGCCGGCGGAGCTGGCGCTCGTGGTGTGCGCGGCGGCCGGGGTGCGGCTGCCCGCGCCGGCCCTGGCCGCCGCCGAGGCCCTGGTGTTCGGGGTGCTCCTGCTGGAGGCGTGGGTGCTGCGCGGGCTGTACGCCGCCGCCCGGGCGGCGGGTGAAGAGTCCGGGGCGGCCCTGCGGACGGCCGTCCGGGCCGTGGTCCCGGTGCAGGTCCGGCGGCTGCTGCGGCACGAGCTGCTGGCCGGCGCCTCCCTCGGCCGGTGGGTGCTGCGCAGGAAGCACGGGGTGCGCCCCGGCGACCTCGCCGCCGCGTACACCGGCCCGCAGACGGCCATGATGTACGGCATGGTCTTCGTGTCGGTGATCGAGACCGTCGCCCTGGCCGTCCTCATCCCCTGGCCGGCGGTCCACCGGGTGGTGCTCGTACTGGACGTGTACGGGGTCGTGCTGCTGCTGGCCCTGCACGCGGCCTGCGTCACCCGGCCGCACGTGGTCGGCGCCGACGGGTCGCTGCGGATCCGCTACGGAGCCCTCTTCGACCTGGCCGTCCCGCCGGACGCGGTGGCCTCGGTGCGGGTGGAGCGCCGTTATCCCGAGGGACGGCTGGTCACGCTCTCCGAGGAGGGGGTGCTCGACCTCGTCGTCGGCAGTCAGACCACGGTGACGCTGGAGCTGAACCGCCCGCTCGCCTTCACGCGCCCCCTCGGCGCCCGCGCGACGGCCCGCACGATCCGCTTCCACGCGGACGAACCCCGCACCCTGGTCGCGGCTCTGCGCCGACCGGCGTAGCGACGGCGGTGGGGCCGGGAGGTCCGGGCGGGCGTCTACCCTGGCCGGGGGGCCGCACCCCCCGTGACGTGTCGTCCTGAAGGAGAACCACCGTGCTCGTGCTGCTGCCGCCCTCCGAGGGAAAGGCCGCCGGCGGCTCCGGCGCACCGCTGGAGCCCCGGGGGCTCTCGCTGCCCGGCCTGGCGCAGGCCCGCGCGGCGGTGCTGGAGGAGCTGGTCGACCTGTGCGCGGGCGACGAGCCGAAGGCCCGTGAGGTGCTCGGCCTGAGCGAGGGCCTGCGCGGCGAGGTCGCGAAGAACGCGGAACTGCGTTCGGCGGCGGCCCGCCCGGCGGGGGAGATCTACACCGGCGTGCTCTACGACGCGCTGGGCCTGGCCGAGCTGCCCGAGCCGGCCCGCAGGACCGCGGAGGACGCACTGCTCGTCTTCTCCGGGCTGTGGGGCGCGGTGCGCGTCACCGACCGCATCCCCTCGTACCGCTGCTCGATGGGCGTCAGGCTGCCGGGGCTCGGCGCGCTCGGCGCGTACTGGCGCGCCCCGATGGCCGAAGTGCTGCCCGCGGCCGCCGGGGACGGGCTCGTGCTGGACCTTCGTTCGGCGGCGTACGCGACCGCGTGGAAGCCTAAGGGGGAGGTCGCGGGTCGGACCGCGACCGTGCGGGTGCTGCACTCGCAGGTGGTCGACGGCGTGGAGAAGCGGTCCGTGGTGAGCCACTTCAACAAGGCGACGAAGGGCCGGCTCGTGCGGGACCTGCTGGTGGCCGGGGCCGTGCCCGGTTCGCCGGCGGAGCTGGTGACGGCGCTGCGGGACCTGGGATACGTCGTCGAGGCGGAAGCCCCCGCGAAGGCGGGCCGGGCCTGGTCCCTCGACGTGGTCGTGACGCAGATCCACCACTGACAGTCACCGGCGCGCGTCACCGGTGAGCCACCGGCACCCCGGCTCAGCGGCCGGGCGGCCAGGCCACGGTCGCCGGGCCGCGGTCGGCGTCGTCCGCGTACGCGGCGCAGGCGTCCGTCAGGGTCTCCAGCAGGGTGAGCGGGTCCGGGAGGGGGTGCTCCATGCCGCGGACCCAGGTCACCGCCTGGTCACCGGGGAGGGCCGCCGGCGGGACCAGGACGTAGCTGCCGCGGCAGTGCCAGCGCAGGCCCGGGTGTTCGTCCATGGTCTCGGGCTGGCAGTCCAGCGCGCACGGCCACCACTCGTCCTCGTCCTCGGGGGTGCCGCGGGTGGCGGTGAAGAAGAGCATCCGGGCCTGGTCGCCGGTGCCGCCCGATGCGGCGACGGGGCCGACCTTGATGCCGGCCTCCAGGAGCCGCGCGAGGGCGGCGGCGCCGGCTTCCAGCGGGACGTCGAGCACGTCGTGGAGCATGCCGGTCGCGGTGATGAAGTTGGCCTGGGGCTGATGGCGCGCCCACCGCTCGATCTGCGCGCGGTCGGTGGTCGACTGGGTCTGCCAGGCGAAGGAGACGGGATGCCGTGCGGGGGTCGGACAGCCGATGCGGTCGCACGAACACCGATAGCCGACGGGATGGGCGGCGGGGGCGAGCGGCAGACCGGCGGAGGCGACGGCCAGGAGGAGCGCCTCGCGCTCTCGTGCGGGGTCCTCGGCGGTGGGTTTCTGCCGCCGGCGCAGCCACTGGGAAATCCTGCTCTGCTCGCCGCGTTTGACGCGGCCGGACTCAGACCCCATCTATCCCCTCACCTCACCGTTGCCCCGGCAGACCTTCACATGGTCCCACCATCCTGCGCCCCGGGTGACCGCTCCGGATGCCGGGGGCCGAGGATGGGTGAGCGCCAACCCCTACATACCCACAGAATCAGGGCAAACATGCTCGGGTGAACGCAGGTTGTCCGGCGACTGGCGTGCGGTGACGTTTGCCACCCCGCCGAGCACCCGGTCCACCAGCGCGTCGGTGAATGCGTGCGTCAGGGGCGCCGTACGCAGCAGCCAGCGGTACGTCACAGGCCCGAGCAGCATCTCGACGGTCAGCCGCAGGTCCGTGTCGGGCGCGAGCTGCCCGGCCTCGCGGGCGGTGCGCAGCCGGGCCTCGTACAGGGCGAGCTGCGGCTCCAGCAGTTGCTCGGTGAACTGCGCGCCCAGCTCGGGGTCGGTGGCGCCGGCCGCCGTCAGGGCCCGCGCGGGGGCCTCGTACCTCTCGTCGTTGAACTCGTCGACGGTCGCCCGCAGCACGTGCTTCAGGTCGGCGGCGAGGTCCCCGGTGTCGGGGAAGCCGGTCCACTCGGCGTCCGTCTCGGCGTCCCCGGCCAGGGCGAGGGAGGCCTCAAGGAGGACGGCGGCCTTCGAGGGCCACCAGCGGTAGATGGTCTGCTTGCCGACGCCGGCGCGGGCCGCGATGGCCTCGATGGTCAGCTTGTTGTAGCCGACCTCGCCGACCAGTGCGAGCGCGGCATCGAGGATGGCGCGCCGGGAGCGGTCGCTGCGGCGCGTGGCGTCAGGGGTCTTCGTCATGCTCCGAAAATACCAAGCGAGACGTCTCGTCTCCCCTTTTTCCATTGTTTCGGTAAACCACCCCATCGGTCCACTGCGTCGGCCACGTCCAGGGGAGACGATTCACTCCAGCACTCGTCCCGAGTCGTGAAAGTCGTGAGGAGCCTTCTTTGCGCAGAGACGCCACACCCCGGCGCTACCTGATGTGCCCACCCGCACACTTCAAGGTCACGTACTCCATCAATCCGTGGATGGATCCCACGAAACCGGTGGACCTGCCCCTCGCCCAGACGCAGTGGGAAGACCTCAGGGACCGGTACCTGTCCCTGGGCCACACCGTCGAGACGCTCGTGGCGGACCCCGGACTGCCCGACATGGTGTTCGCGGCGAACGGGGCCCTGGTGGTCGACGGCCGGGTCCTCGGGGCCCGCTTCGCCCACCCCGAACGCGCCGCCGAGGCCGAACGGCACCTCGCATGGTTCCGCGGCCACGGCTACCGGGAGATCCACGAGCCCTCCCACGTCAACGAGGGCGAGGGCGACTTCGCCGTCACGGCGAGCTTCATCCTCGCTGGCCGCGGCTTCCGCTCCAGCCCGCTCTCGCACGACGAGGCCCAGGAGTTCTTCGGCCGCCCCGTCATCGGGCTCGACCTGGTGGACCCGCGCTTCTACCACCTGGACACCGCGCTCAGCGTCCTGGACGGCGACGAGGTCATGTACTACCCCGAGGCCTTCTCGCCCGGCAGCCGGGGCGTGCTTCGGCGGCTCTTCCCGGACGCGCTGATCGCCGACGGCCGGGACGCGGCCGCCCTCGGCATGAACGCGGTGTCCGACGGCCGGCACGTACTGCTGCCGCAGGCGGCCACCGGCCTGTTCGGCCCGCTGCGCGACCGGGGCTTCGAACCGGTCCCGATGGACCTCGGTGAACTGCTCAAGGGCGGCGGCAGCGTGAAGTGCTGCACCCAGGAGCTGCGCCCGTAGGGGCGGGGGACCGGCGGGTCCGACCGGACCCGCCGGATCCGGCGGAGCCGGGCCCTGCCGTCAAGGTCCCGCCGGCCGGCGCTGCTCTGCCGGCGGGACCTGGTCCGCCGGGGGCGGCGGCCAGGCCCGGCCCCAGTCGACGTCCCGCGCGGCCTTGTAGAGATCGCCGTGGCGCTTGGTCACGTTGACCCGGGTCAGGCCCGCCCCGTCACCGTGCTCGGGGCCGCACAGCTCCAGCAGGACGAGCCCCTTGCGGATCTGCGGCTTGCGCGTGATCCGGGAGGCGGCCGGCTCCACCGGGAAGCGGGTGGCGGCGACGTAGCTGAACTTCTCGTCCTCGTAGGGGAGCGAGCCGCCCTTGACCTGCCGGTGCAGGGAGGAGCGGCTGACCCGCGCCGAGAAGTGGCACCAGTCCTTGCCGACCTCGATGGGACAGGTCCCGTCGTGCGGGCACGGGGCGGCGACCCGCAGCCCGGCCGCGATCAGCTGGTCACGGGCCTCGCGGATGCGCAGGTACCCCTCCGGCGTGCCCGGCTCGATCAGCACCACCGCCTGCCCGGCCCGCGCCGCCTCGGCGACGACGGCCGTGCGCGCCTGCTCGGTCAGCTCCCCCAGCACGTACGACACCGTGACCAGGTCGGCGTCGGGGACGGTCATCCCCGAACCGATGACGGCCCGCCGCCACTCGGCGCCGCGCAGCGCATCGGAGCCGGAGGCCGCCGCGAGTTCCCGGCCGAGGGCCAGCGCGGGCTCGGCCCAGTCCAGCACCGTGGTCCGCCGTGGGCCGTCCCAGGTGGCGTCCACCGCCCAGGTCGCCGCGCCGGTGCCGCCGCCCACGTCCACGTGCGAGGCGGGCGCCCAGCCGGGCGCCGCCTCGGCCAGGCCGTCCAGTGCGGCCCGTACGGCCTCGAAGGTGGCGGGCATGCGGTAGGCCGCGTACGCCGCCACGTCCGAGCGGTCGCGCAGGACGGGCGCGTCGGTGGGGGTCCGCCCCCGGTAGTTGGCGATGAGCCGCTCGACGGCGGCCGAGGCCTGCCGGGGCGGGAGTCCGTCGAGCAGCCCGCCGAGCGTGCTGCGGAGGGTCTCGGCGGTGGTGGGGGCGGAGGCGTTCACCTGCCGAGTTTACGGTGGGCCGGGCCCGGCGCCGCCCGCCGGGCCCGCCCCCCCCCTCTGGGCTCAGTTCCCGGCCGGGGCGGGTGCCGCCGCAGCGCCCCGCTGCTGCCAGGGCCGGCACAGGGCCAGGAAGCAGCTCGCCGAGAGCACCGCGCACACCAGCTGCACCAGGGCCATGGGCACCGCCGTGTCCTCGCCCGCGATGCCCACCAGGGGCGAGGCGATCGCACCGACCAGGAAGGAGGAGGTACCGAGCAGCGCGGAGGCCGATCCGGCCGCGTGCGGGGTCCGCATCAGCGCCTGCGCATTGGTGTTCGGCAGCACGATGCCCATCGCCGACATGAGGACGAACAGCGCGGTGGCGATGGGGATCAGCCCGACCTCGCCGAAGACTCCCGTCGTCATCAGCAGCAGCGACACCGTGGAGGCGGTGACGACGGCGAGCCCGAGGGCCAGCACCTTGTCCAGGCTGACCCGGCCTACCAGCAGCTTGCCGTTGATCTGGCCGACGAGGATCAGACCGACCGAGTTCAGGCCGAACAGCAGGGAGAAGGTCTGGGGCGAGGCCCCGTAGATCTCCTGCACCACGAAGGGGGAGGCGGAGATGTAGGCGAAGAGTGCGGCGAAGGCGAAGCCGCCGGTCAGGGTGTAGCCGGTGAAGACCCGGTCGCCGAGCAGCCCGCGCATGGTCCGCAGCGCGGAGCCGACGCCGCCGGTGTGCCGCCGTTCGGGCGGCAGGGTCTCGCCGAGGCCTCGCCAGACCATCAGGGTGAGGACCACGCCGACGCCCGTGAGGACGACGAAGACGCCCCGCCAGTCGGCGAAGCGCAGCACCTGGCCGCCGATGAGAGGCGCGACGATCGGGGCGGCCCCCGATATGAGCATCAGGGTCGAGAAGAAGCGGGCCATCTCGTCGCCGTCGTACAGGTCGCGTACGACGGCGCGCGCGATCACGACGCCGGCGGCCCCGGCCAGTCCCTGCAGCAGCCGGAAGGAGATCAGCAGCTCGGCGGTCGGGGCGAGGGCGCAGATCGCGGTGGCCAGGACGTAGACGACCATGCCGACGAGCAGCGGCCGGCGGCGGCCCCACCTGTCGCTCATCGGGCCGATGACGAGCTGGCCGAGGGCCATGCCGGCGAGGCAGGCGGTGAGGGTCAGCTGGATCGTCGCGGCGGGGCTCTTCAGGGCGTCGGTGACCTGCGGCAGGGCCGGCAGGTACATGTCCATGGAGAGTGGGGGGAGGGCGGTCAGCCCGCCGAGTATGAAGGTGACGAGCAGGCTTGTGCGGCGTGCTCGCGCCAGGGACGCGGTGGGGGCGGAGGGCGATTCGGGCGACGAGTCGTGCGAGGGGGCCGTCGCGGGGCCTCTCTCCGACATACGGGACTCCACTCTTCTCATCTGCTCATATGCACCCCTGACCGACCCATGTTCTCAGCAATCGGAACGTCCGGGGACCGGAGCGTGCTGTGACGTAGCCTGCGGCCCCATGGACGAACGTACGAGGAAGATCGCCGTGGTGACCGGCGCCGGCTCCGGAATCGGCCGCTCTGTGGCCCTGACCCTGGCCGCGGCGGGCTGGTCCGTGGCCCTGGCCGGGCGCCGGGCCGAACCGCTGGAGGCCACCGCCGCCGCGGCCGGACCAGGCGCCGACGTGCTGTGCGTGCCCGCCGACGTGAGCGACCCGGCCGACGTGACTCGGCTGTTCGAGTCGGTGCGCGCCCGGTACGGACGCCTCGACCTGCTCTTCAACAACGCGGGCACCTTCGGGCCCGGCGGCGTCCCGCTGGAGGACATCACCTACGAGGCCTGGCGCTCGGTTGTCGACGTCAACCTCACCGGCGCCTTCCTGTGCGCACAGGCCGCCTTCCGGCAGATGAAGGAACAGGACCCGCAGGGCGGCCGCATCATCAACAACGGCTCCATCTCCGCCCACGTGCCCCGCCCGAACTCGATCGCCTACACCGCGACCAAGCACGCCATGACCGGCCTGACGAAGTCCCTGTCGCTGGACGGGCGGCCCCACCGGATCGCCTGCGGCCAGATCGACATCGGCAACGCGGCCACCGAGATGACCGAGCGGATGCAGACCGGGATCCTCCAGGCCAACGGGCAGCTGGCCGTCGAACCGGTCATGGACGCCGAAGACGTGGCCCGCACGGTCCTGCACATGGCCGAGCTGCCGCTGGAGGCGAACGTGCAGTTCGCGACGGTGATGGCCACCTCCATGCCGTACATCGGCCGGGGCTGAGCCCCCCTCCCGGCCCCCATTGCCACGACCCGGCGGCGGCGCCGATCATGAACGCATGACCGATACCGAGGTACTGCGCTACACCGCGTTCTCCGGCGACCCGGACGGCGGCAACCCCGCCGGGGTCGTGCTCGACGCCTCCGGGCTCGACGAGGACGCGATGCTGGAGATCGCCGCCGGACTGGGCTACAGCGAGACGGCCTTCCTCACCGCCCCGCCCGAGGGGCTCGGCGGCCCGGAGGGCCGCGCCTTCACCGTGCGCTACTTCAGCCCGAAGGCGGAGGTCCCCTTCTGCGGGCACGCCACCGTCGCCACCGCCGTCGCACTGGCGGAGCGCATCGGACCCGGCGAACTCCTCCTCGCCACCCGCGCGGGCACCGTGCCGGTGTCCGTCACCGCCGAGGACGGCCGCCTGCGGGCCACGCTGACCAGCGTCGAGCCGTACACGGAGGAGATCGCCGCCGACGACCTCGCCGAGGCCCTCGCCGCGCTCGGCTGGCCGCGGACCGACCTCGACCCGCGGTTCCCGCCGAGGATCGCCTACGCCGGAGCCCGCCACCTGGTGCTCGGCGCCGTCACCCGGGCCCGGCTCGCCGACCTCGACTACGACTTCGCCCGGCTGGAGGCGCTCATGCGACGCCTGGACCTCACCACGGTCCAGCTGGTGCACCGGGCCGGCCCGCACGAGTTCCACGTACGCGACCCGTTCCCGGTCGGCGGCGTCGTCGAGGACCCGGCGACCGGGGCCGCGGCGGCCGCCTTCGGCGCGTACGCCCGGGAGCTCGGCCTGGTCCCGCAGGAGGCCGTGCTGACCCTGCACCAGGGGGCGGACATGGGCCGCCCCGGCCTCCTCACGGTCGAACTGCACGCGGGCGACCCCCGCGTGCGCGTCGGCGGCACCGCCGTACGCATCGCGTGAGCGGCACCGCTCCCCGGGGCGCGGCGCTGCGGGTGCTGGGCTGCGCCGAGGCCGACGTGCCCGCGGCGCTGGCCGTCCAGGTCGCCGACCTGGAAGCACAGGCCTGGCCCGGCTCCACCCCGGGGCACGACCCGGCGCTCGCGCCGCGGACCCTCCTCCTCGTCGATGGGGAGGGGACGGTCGCCGCCGCCCTGTCCCTGCTCCGCAAGGAGATCCGGCTCGGCGGGCGCACGTACCGCGCCGCCGGTCTGAGCTCCGTCGTCACACGGACCACGGTGCGCGGGCAGGGGCTCGGCGGGCGCCTGGTGGCCGCGGCCCGGGCGGAACTGGCCGCTGACCCGGCCGTGGACCTGGCACTGTTCAGCTGCGACCGGCACCTCACCGCGTTCTACGAGGCCGCAGGCTTCGCGCCGCTGCCCGGCACGGTCCTCGTGGGCGGCACCCCCGAGGACCCGCTGGCCACCGACGCCCCCGGGTTCGACAAGGCCGTGATGGCGGCCTTCTTCACCGGCGCCCCGGCCCGGGACCGCGCGGCGTTCACCGGCGTGCGCGTCCCGCTGCACCCCGGGAACATCGACCGGCTCTGGTGAACCGTCAGGCGGTGGGGGCGGGCTTCGGGGCGTCCGACGCCTGCGGGCCCGCCCCCACCGGGCGGCCGCCGCGCTCGGCGAAGAACAGCACCAGTACGGGGACCAGGTACAGCGCCCACACCGTGAGCTGCAGGACGGTCGGGTCCGGCTGGAAGTTGAAGACGCCCTTGAGGAGCGTCCCGTACCAGCTGTCCGGCGGAACCGCCGTGCTCACGTCGAAGGCCCTGTCGTTCAGACCGCCCAGGAAGCGGGCCTCCTGAAGGTCGTGGACGCCGTACGCGAGCACGCCCGCGGCCACGACCACCAGCATCGCGCCGGTCCACCGGAAGAACTTCGCCAGATCGATCCGCACGGCGCCCCGGTAGAAGAGGTACCCCAGCACGATCGCCGTCGCGATGCCCAGCAGCACACCGATCAGCGGCGCCGAGGACCCCTCGCCGCTGGCCCGCACCGAGGCCCACACGAACAGCGCGGTCTCCAGGCCCTCCCGGCCGACCGCCAGGAACGCCGTCGCGACCAGCGCGCCGGTGCCCATGGCGAGGGCCGTGTCGAGCTTGCCGTGCAGCTCGGCCCTCAGATGCCGCGCGGTGCGCTTCATCCAGAAGACCATCCACGTCACCAGCCCCACCGAGATGATCGACAGGCTGCCGCCCAGCAGCTCCTGCGCCTCGAACGTCAGCTCCTGCGAACCGAATTCGAGCAGCGCACCGAAGCCGAGCGAGAGCGCGCAGGCGATCCCGATACCGAGCCACACCGGACGCAGGGCGTCCCGGCGGTCCGTCTTCACCAGGTACGCGACGAGGATGCAGACGACCAGGCTGGCCTCCAGCCCCTCGCGCAGGCCGATCAGATAGTTGCCGAACACGGTGGTTCTTCCTCTCCGGCGGGAACTCAGGCGAACAGCGCCCGGCCCCACCAGTCGTCCTTGTCGCGGACGCCCGGCGGGACGGCGAAGACGGCCGAACCCACGTGCTGGATGTATTCGTTGAGGACGTCGGACTTCGCCAGGCTGCGCTGGATCGGGACGAAGCCGGTGCGGACGTCGCGCTGGTAGGCGAGGAAGAACAGGCCCGCGTCGAGGCGGCCGAGACCGTCCGTACCGTCGGTGAAGGAGTAGCCGCGCCGCAGGATCGTCGCACCGTTGTTGCTGTCCGGGTGCGCGAGACGGACGTGCGCCTCCGGCTTCATCGCCTTCAGGAAGGGCTCGTCGCGCTCCCTGGACTTGCCCACGGCGGCGCCCTCGCCCTTGTCGCGGCCGAAGATGTCCTCCTGCTCCCGGAGCGAGGTCCGGTCCCAGGTCTCGATGTTCATCCGGATCCGGCGCGCCACCAGGTACGAGCCGCCCGTCAGCCAGTCGCTGCCGTCGCCCGCGCCGACCCACACGTGCTGGTCCAGGGCCGCCTCGTCGGTGCCCGAGATGTTCCGGGTGCCGTCCTTGAAGCCCATCATGTTGCGCGGGGTCTGCTCCTCGGGCGTCGTCGAGGAGGTCTTGCCGAAGCCGAACTGCGACCAGCGCACCGCGACCCGGCCGAAGCCGATCCGGGCCAGCTGACGGATGGCGTGCACGGCGACCTGCGGGTCGTCGGCGCACGCCTGGACGCAGAGGTCGCCGCCGGAGCGGGCCGGGTCCAGGTTGTCGCCGGGGAAGAGCTCCAGGTCCACCAGCGCCTCGGGGCGCCGGCCCTCCAGCCCGAACCGGTCCTTGGCGAACAGCCCCGGCCCGAAACCGACGGTCAGGGTGAGCCGGGAGGCCTTCAGTCCGAGGGCCTCACCGGTGTCGGTCGGCGGGGCCTCCGGCAGGCCCTCGTAGACGTCGCCGACCGGCAGGCCGGCCGTCATCAGACGGGCCGCCGCGGTCCACTCCTTCAGGAGCGCGACCAGCTCGGCACGGTCCTTCGTCTTCACGTCGAAGGCCGCGAAGTGCAGGCGGTCCTGCACGGCGCTCGCGATACCCGCCTGGTGCTCGCCGTGGAAGGGCACGGCCGCGCCGGCCGCCGCCGCCGAGACCAGGTCCGAGCCGCCGCCGAAGGCCACGGCCGCACCGCCGGCCGCGGCGGCGCCGAGCGCGAGCCCGGCCCCGCCCCAGCCGAGCACGGCACGACGGGAGGGGGCGGTGGTCCCGGGGGCGGTCCCCGGGGCGGCCGTTGCGGGGGCGCCGCCGTCCTGCTGCGGCTGTCCGGACGCCGCGTCCGACTCGGTCATCGTCTGCTCCCTTTCCCTTCTGCTTCCCTCGTGTCCGTCACCTGGCGACCGCGGCGGCGAGCTTGGAGAGCGGCTCGGCGAGCGCGTTCACGCCGTCCGAGAGTTCCTTGCGCTCCGCCTCGCCGACCTTGTCGTACGAGGTGAACTCGTAGGAGGCCTGGTCGGCGCGGTACTTGTCCAGAAGGGTGTTCAGCGCCGCGAACTGGGTGTCGAGCTGCTTGGACAGCTCCGGGTCGTTCTTCTCGGCGATCGGCTTGAGCAGCTCGTACGCCTTCTGCGCGCCCTCGACGTTGGCCTTGAAGTCGACCAGGTCGGTGTGGGAGTAACGCTCCTCCTCACCGGTGACCTTGCCGGTGGCGACCTCGTCGAGCAGTTCCTTGGCGCCGTTGGCGATCGAGGTGGGCGTGATCTCGGCCTGGCCGACCTTCTTCTGCCAGTCGGTCAGGTCCGCGATCAGGGTGTCGGCGAGCTTCTTGTCGTTGTCGTCGATCTTGTTGTCGGCCCACAGGGACTTCTCCAGACGGTGCCAGCCCGTCCAGTCCTTCGCCGGGTCCTGGCCGGCCTCCAGGCCGTCCTCGCGGACGTCGACCTTCGGGTCGATGTCGCCGAAGGACTCGGCGACCGGCTCGGTGCGCTCCCAGCCGATGCGGGAAGGGGCGTACGCCTTCTTGGCGGCCTCGATGTCGCCGGCCTTGACCGCGTCCGCGAAGGCCTGCGCCTTGGGGAGGGTCTCCTCGGCCTGCGCGACCACGTACGCGCGGTACGCGGCGACGGCGGCGTCCGCCTCCGGGCTGCGCTTCACCCCGCCACCCTGGGCACCGGTCGCCTTGACCTTCTGCGCGATGCCGTCGCCCTTCATGCCGGGCTTGCAGACGATCTCGTAGTCGCCCGCCTTGATCTCGGCGGTGATGGAGGCCTTGGTGCCCGGGCCGATGTTCTCGCGCTCGGTGACGATGCGGGCGTCGGGGAAGAGGACGTAGACCTCGGTGACCTTGGAGCCCTTGTTCTCGACGTCGATCTGCACCTTGCCGGCCGGGAACTCCGTCTTCGACACGTCGCATGCGCTGTCGGAGGCCGCCACGCGGATCGCCCCTTCGCCACCCGCGTCGCCCTTCTGGGAGCAGCCGGTGGCGACGGTCAGGGCGGCCACCACGGAGGCGGCTACGACGGTGAGGCGGGCGGGGCGCATAGGGGGCTCCTGGGCGTCGGACGAGGGCCGTCCCCAGGGGGGAGAGGCCGGTGAGGCTGACCTAACTTAACCGAGCCTTACTTGACTCATACCCCCTCGGGCAGTGATTCGGATCTCACGTTCCGGTTCGGGACACGAGGCCGTCACGGACCCTCCACGACAAGCCCATGTTCCGGTCAAGCAAGGGTCAAACGGGCGGACCGTCCGGCATGCCGGTGCGCTCCGGGGCCCCGCCCGGGGTGCCGTCCGGAACGTGTCCCGCGGCACGTACGGGGACCACCAGCGGGGCGCCCGTGCGCGGGTGCGGGAGCACCTCGACGGGCTGCCGGTACACGCGGCTGAGGAGGGCGTCCTCGAACACCTCGGCGGGCGGGCCGTCGGCGGCGATCCGCCCGCCGTGCAGGACGGCGGTCCGGTCCGCGTAGGCGGCGGCCAGCCCCAGGTCGTGCAGGACGACGACGACCGCGTCTCCGGCCGCGGCCCGCTCCCGGCAGATGCGCAGGACGAGTTCCTGGTGGCGCAGGTCGAGAGCGGCGGTGGGCTCGTCGAGCAGCAGCAGCGGGGCCCGCTGGGCCAGTACGCGGGCCAGTGCGACCCGGGCCCGCTCCCCGCCGGAGAGCGCGGAGAAGGGACGTGCGGCGAACGCGGTGACCTCGGCGGCGGCCATCGCGGTGGCGACGGCCTCCTCGTCCGCCTCGGCGAAGGGGGTGCCGGCCCAGGGCGCGCGGCCCATCCGGACGACGTCCTCCACGGGGAAGGGGAAGGACAGCGCCGCGGACTGGGGGAGGACGGAGCGGCGCAGGGCGAGGTCCGGGGCGCTCCAGTCGCCCACCGGGCGGCCGTCGACGCGGACTTCGCCGGAGCCGGCCGGCAGGTCGGCGGCGAGGGCGCCGAGGAGGGTGGACTTGCCCGCGCCGTTGGGGCCGACCAGGGCCAGTACCTCGCCGGCCCGGGCGGTCAGGTGGATGCCGGCGAGGATCTCGCGCCGCCCGAGCCGGATGTGCAGGTCCACGGCCTCGGCGAGGGCCGTGCCGGGGGCGGGGCGGGCCGGGACGGTGCGGCGGCCGCGGGCGAGGAGGCGGGTCAGGGGGCCGCCGGTCCTGGGGGCGCTGGGGCCTGGGGCGGTGTGGCCTGTGGTGGTGTGGCCTGTGGCGGTGGTGGTGCCGGTCGTGGGGGTCACGCCCAGCCTCCTTGCTTGCGGCGGGTGCGACGCAGCAGCCAGAAGAAGAACGGGCTGCCGATCAGGGCGGTCAGCACGCCGAGGGGGAGTTCGGCGGGCTGGGCGAGGGTCCGGGCGGCGAGGTCGCCCGCGACCAGCACCACGGCGCCGGCCAGGGCGCTGCCGGGGACGAGGAAGCGGTGCCCGGGGCCGTTGGCCATGCGCAGCAGGTGCGGGACGAGCAGACCGACGAAGGTGATGACACCGGCGACGGCCACGGCCGCCGCGGTCAGCAGCGCGACGACCAGGATGAGGGCGAGGCGCAGCCGTTCGACGTCGATGCCGAGGTGGCGGGCGGGCCGCTCGCCGAGCGAGAGCAGGTCGAGCCGGCGGGCGTAGAAGGGGGCGATGAGCAGCCCGGCGACGGCGCAGGGGAGGACCGCGAGCACCTTGGGCCAGGTGGCCTGGGCGAGGGAACCCAGCTGCCAGAAGGTGATCTGGTTGACCTGGCCGCTGTCCGCGAAGAACACGAACAGGCCGATGAGGGCGCCGGCGAAGGCGTTGACCGCGATTCCGGTGAGGATGAGCGTGACGACCTCGGTCTTCCCGCCGTTGCGGGAGAGGAGGTAGACGCAGCTGACGGTGACGAGGCCGGCGACGAACGCGCAGGCGGTGATGGTCCAGTTGCCGAGGAAGCTCAGGCCGAGGCCGATGGCGGCGACCGCGCCGACGGCGGCGCCCGCCGAGATACCGATGACGCCGGGCTCGGCGAGCGGGTTGCCGAAGACGCCCTGCATGAGCGCGCCCGCGCAGCCGAGGCCGGCGCCGACGAGCAGCGCGAGCACGACGCGGGGGAGGCGTACGTTCCACAGCACGCTCTCGCCGACCCGGTCGAGCGGCGCCCCGCCGAGGCCCAGGCGGTGCTGGGCGGAGGCGAGCACGTCCGCGGTGGGGATGCGGTAGGCGCCGGTGCCGGCGGAGACCAGGGCGAGGAGGAGCAGGACGGCGACGAGGGCGAGGGTGAGGAGGAGGGCCCGGCGGCGTCCGCGCCGTTCGCCTGCGGCGGGCTTGGCGGATTCGGTGGGCTTGGTGGCTTCGGTGGCGGTGGCGGTGGCGGTGGCTTCGGCCGGGGCCGGGGTGGCTTCGGTGGGGCCGGGTGCGCGCCGGGGCGTCTCCTCGGGTGCCGAACGGTTCTCGGGGTCGGTCGGCGCGGCGGTGGTGCGTTCGGCGCCCTGCGGGGATCGCCCCGGCACTCCCCCGGCCCCGGCGGGCTTGGTGGCTTCGGTGGCCCCGGTGGCCCCGGTGGCCCCGGTGGGCTTGGTGGCTTCGGTGGGGCCGGGTGCGCGCCGGGGCGTCTCCTCGGGCGCCGAACGGTTCTCGGGGCCGGAAAGCGCGGCGGTGGTGCGTTCGGCGCCCTGCGGGGATCGCCCCGGCACTCCCCCGGCCCCGGCGGGCCTGGTGGCCCCGGCGGGCTCGGCGGGCTTGGTGGCTTCGGTGGCGGTGGCGGTGGCTTCGGCCGGGGCCGGGGTGGCTTCGGTGGGGGCGGGTGCGCGCCGGGGCGTTTCCTCGGGTGCCGAACGGTTCTCGGGGTCGGGCGGCGCGGCGGTGGTGCGTTCGGCGCCCTGCGGGGATCGCCCCGGCACTCCCCCGGCCCCGGCGGGGTCGGGCGGCGCGGCCGTGGTGCCCGACGAGACACCGCCGTCCGCCGCGGAGTCGTAGGAGAGGGGCACCTCAGACTCCCTTGCCGTAGAGCTGGGTGATCAGGGAGGAAAGCACCTGGTCCGTGCGGGGGCCGTAGTTGAGCAGGACGCCGTCGTCGACCGTGACCACGCGGCGGTCCATCCCGGCCGGGGTCTGCGCGACGCCCGGGATCTTCACCAGGCCGTCGACGCCGCCGACGGATTCGAGGCCCTTGGACATGACCAGGATCGCGTCGGGGGCGGCGGCCGCGAGGGCTTCGCTGGTGATCGGGGTGAAGTCCTTGCCGAGGCCGGACTCCTTCCCGGTGTCGACCGCGCCGGCCGCTTCGAGGAGCGAGGCCGCTCCGGAGTCCGAGCCGCCCAGCAGGTAGACGGAGGCGGTGCCGCGCAGGTAGAGGAAGGCCACCCTGGGCTGCTTGCCCGCGGTGGCGGGAACGTTCTTGCGGACGGCGGCGATCCGGTCGGCGGTGCGCTGGTTCAGCTGTGCGCCGGCCTCCTTGACGCCGAGTGCGGCGGACACGGTGTCGATCCGCTTCGGCACGTCCTCCAGCCCCTTGGCGGGAGCGACGACGAGGACCGGGATGCCGGCGTCGCGGATCTGCTGGATCGCCTCGGCGGGCCCGGTGGTGGTCTCCGCCAGGACGAGCGTCGGGCGGAGGGAGAGGACGCTCTCGGCGGAGACGTCGTGGCCACGTGTCACCACCGGCAGTGCGGCGGCCTGTTCGAACGTGGCGGTGATGTCGCGGGCGACGACCTGTCCGCCGAGGCCGAGGGTGTGGACGATTTCGTTGAGGCTGCCGGTCAGCGGGATCACCCGGTCGGCCGAGGTGACGGTCACCTGCGCGCCGTCGGCCGAGGTGACGGTCACCGGCAGGGCGGGCTGCGGCGTCGCGGCGAGCGGCTCCACCCGGTCCGGAGCGGCCGAGGCGGCGGGGGCGGATGGGCCCGGAGGGGTGGCCGTACCTCCGCAGCCCGTCAGCGCGAGTGCCAGTGCTGCCACGGCAACGGCGAGACGGGGAAAGCGGTGTGACGCGGCGGGCGTAGGCACGAAGGCACCGTCCTGATCGTCCGACTGAGGTTCTGAGGGCCGGGGGGTTTTCATCCGGCCCGGACTTAGCTTAGGTTAGCCTAACCTTGCTTGCTAGACCCTGGAGGGGGCATTCATGCCCGCGAGACCCGTCCGTGCGCTCACCATCGCCCTGCTGGCGGGGCTGTTGGGGGCCTTGCTCCCGGTGACCGCCGCTCGCGCGGGCACCGTGCAGGGGGGTCGGCTCGACTGGGGCATCAAGTCGTCTTTCCAGAGTTATGTCACCGGTCCGGTGGCGAAAGGCGGTTTCAAGCTGAAGAGCGGAGCCGCCACGGTCGGCGGCAGTCTGTTCCGCTTCCACTCGGCGACCGGCTCCTACGACCCCGGAACCGGCACGTTCGAAGCCGCGTACTCCGGCGGAGTGACCTTCCAGGGCCACCAGAAGCCGGACGGCGTGTACGAGCTGGACATGACCGTCAGCCGACCGACCGTCAAGATCAGCGGTGGCGCCGGGACGCTCTACGTGGACGTCTCCAGCAAGGCCAAGGACACCGGCACGGTCAGCGACCAGAGCCAGGTGCCCTTCGCGACGCTCGGCCTCGGCGGGATCGACATGAAGGGCGGCGCCACCCCGCTGACCCTCACGAACATCCCGGTCACCCTCACCGCCCAGGGCGCCCAGGCGTTCGCCGGGTACTACCCGGCGGGCGCGCGGCTCGACCCCCTGTCGCTCTCGGCCGACGTACGCACGGCCCCGGCCGCGGAGTCCTCGCAGCCGCCGGCCGCGCAGCCGAGCGCCTCGGCCCAGGTGTCACGGGCGCCGGGCGCATTCGCCGACGCCGCCGTCGACTGGGGGGTGCGGCGCACCTTCCGCGAGTACGTCACCGGTTCGATCGGACAGGGCAGGTGGACCCTCGCCGAGGGCGCGCAGGACGGTGGCGCGCTGTTCCGCTTCCCGCAGGGCCAGGGTGCGTACGACGGCCAGAAAGGAACCCTTGACGCGGCCTTCGCCGGCACGGTCCGGTTCACCGGCGCCCACCTGGATCTGACGCTGGGCAAGGTGGGCGTGAAGGTGGAGAACGGCAAGGGCGTGCTGTCCGCGGACGTCACCACGGCGGGCGGGACGAAGAACGCCGTCCCGCTGGTCGAGTTCGACGCCAAGGGACTGAAGACCGAGGGTGCGCTGGTCACCCTGGCCGAGGCCCCCGCCACCCTCACCGAGGGAGGCTCGCAGGCCTTCAACTCCATGTACAAGGCCGGCACCGAGATGGACCCCGTCTCGCTGGCCGTCGCCCTCGACGCCACCGTGGCGCTGCCGGCCCTGCCCGACCTGGGCTCCACGGCCGCGCCCTCGGCGGCCCCCGCTCCCGCCCCGGCCACGGCCGCGGAGTCCGAGAAGTCCTCGAACGCCGCCCGCTACGCCGCCCTGGCCGCAGCCGTCCTCCTCCTGGCCGCCACCGCCACCACCCTGACCATCCGCAAGCGCCGCAAGACCGCCCCCGGTCCCTCCGCTGCCGCTGCCACCCCCGCGGCTCCGGCCGCTGCCACCACCGTAGCCCCGGCCGCTGCCACCCCCGCTGCCGCTGCCACCCCCGCAGCCCCGGCCGCTGCCACCCCCGCAGCCCCGGCCAGATCGGCCGCGAACCCCGCCGCTGCCGCGCACGCGGCTCCGGATCAGGGCCCGGCCGGCGCCGCGGGAGCGGGCTCGGCTCCGGACCAGGGCCCGGCCGGCGCCGCGGATCCGGCCACCGGCGCGCCGCAGTAGCGACCCGCGTACCCCGTCACCTCTTTCCTTCCGTCCTCCAGGAGTTCCCCGTCATGTCGCCCATCCGCCGCCCCGTCTCCCTCGCGGCCGCCGTCCTGACCGCCGCCGCCCTCGGCGCCACCGCCCTCGCGCTGCCGGCCACCGCCGCCGGCGGTCCCCCCACCGGGCCGGTGGAGATCGTCGGCGGCTCCCTCGACTGGGGTGTCCTCGCCAGTTACCGCGCCTACGTGACCGGCATGGCCAAGGGCACCGTCGCCGTCGCCGACGGCGCCGTGCAGAACGCCGACGGCACCCTGAGGTTCATCGACGCCACGGGCCAGTACGATCCGGCCGGCGGCCACGTGGTGAAGGCCGCCTTCAAGGGCAGCGTCACCTTCTCCTCGCCCGCCCCGCCGACGGGCCACGGCTTCGAGGTCAAGCTCTCCGACATCCGTATCGACACCGGTACCAAGAAGCTGACGGCGGACGTCACCACGTCCGGCGCCACGGCCCAGGACGTGCCGCTGGCGACCGTGGCCTTCGCCGGCCGGTCGATGACCGCTCTCGCGACGACCCTCACCAAGGAGGCCGCGGAAACGTTCGGTTCCCCGGGCTACGAGAACAAGGCCGGCGATCCGCTCACCGCGGTCCTGAAGTTCGAGGAGCCCGCCCCCGAACCGACCCCGACGAAGCCGACCCCCTCCAAGGACCCCGTCCCCACCAAGGACCCCAGCCCCACCACCCCGGCCGACGGCACGCAGAAGGTCCTGAACGGCAAGCTGACGTGGGGGTTGAAGGAGTCCTTCCGCCGCTACGTGCTGGGCGCGGGCTCGATCACCCCGGCCGGCGGCGCCGCGAAGAACGGCGACCTCTTCGACTTCGCCTTCGGCAAGGGCGAGCTGGACGCGAAGAAGCAGAAGCTGAACGCCTCCTTCGAGGGCGACCTCCGCTTCCAGTACGCGGCCCACGGCATCGACATGACCTTCGCCAACCCCCGCGTCGACGCCACCGGCAGGACCGGCATGCTCTACCTCGACGTCAAGAACGCCGCCGGCAGCAGGACGGGAATCGCCTTCGCCACGCTCGACCTGTCGAAGACCGACTACAGGACGAAGAACGGCGTACTGGCGCTGAACGCCGTACCGGCCGCCTTCACCGCCGACGGCGCGGCCGCCTTCGCCAACGACACCACCGGCTCCATGTACCAGGCGGGCGACCCGATCGACCCGCTCACCCTCTCCGTGGCCGTGGACAAGGACGCCACCCTGCCGTCCACGGGCGCCACCACCGGTGCCACGACGGGTGCGGGCACCGGTGGAACCACCGGTGGAACCACCGGCGGCACGGGCGGCACCGCGGGCGGCGGCTCGGGCGGCGGTTCGGTCGGCGGCGGCTCCGTCGGCGGCAACCTCGCCGACACCGGCGCCGAGATCCCGGCCGGAGCCCTGCTCACCACCTCCGGTGCCGTGATCGCGGCCGGCGCGGGCGCGATCTTCCTCGCACGCAGGCGCCGTACGGCCCAGGTCTGAACCGTGCTTGAATTCCGGCGTGAACGATCTCGACGTACTGAGGGTCTTCTGCGCGGGTGACGGCCGGTACGGCAACCTGCTCGGTGTCGTGCGCGACGGCCGGACCTGCCCCGACGACGCGTCGCGGCAGGCGCTGGCCGCCGAACTCGGCTACAGCGAGACGGTGTTCGTCGACGACCCCGAGCGCGGGGTCGTCGACATCCGCACCCCCGGCACACGGATGTCCTTCGCGGGACACCCACTGGTCGGGGTCGCGTGGTTGCTGGACATCGAGGAGCTCCAGCCGCCCGTCGGATCCGTGTGGGCGCGTGACGACGGCGAGTTCACCTGGATCACCGCCCGGCCCGAGTGGGTCGAGGGCAAGCGCACCCAGCAGTTCGGGAGCGTCGCCGAGGTCGAGGCGCTTCCGGCGCCACCGCCGGGCGAGGGCTGGCTGTACGCCTGGGCGTGGGAGGACGAGGCCGCGGGCCGCGTCCGGGCCCGGGGCTTCCCACGCCGCCCCGACGGCGTCATCGCCGAGGACGAGGCCACCGGCTCGGCGGCGATCCTGCTGACGGCACAGCTGGACCGCGCCCTGAACATCACCCAGGGCGCCGGCTCCCAGATCCTCACCGCCCCCGGCGCCGACGGCACGATCGAGGTGGGTGGCCGCGTCCGCTTCGCCCAGCCACCGGCCGCCCGGGCGTAGTCGGGTGTCCGGCACTGGTGAAGCGGGTGCGTGAGCGCTGACGCGGGCGCCGGGCGCCGCGCTGCGATGCGGCCATGACGGGCCGGGCCCGTTGGCCGTGGCGGCGCTCTTCAGCGTGCTGGGCCCGGCCGCCGCGAGGCTCGGCCGGGCACTGTCGTACCGGCCCGATTCGCCGGGCCCGTACGCCCTGTTCTCCGTCGTCCCGTTCGCGCCGGTGGCCGCCGCCTGGATCCCGCCGCGGACCGGCGCGCAGCGCAGGCGGCGCCTCGCCAGGGGGAGCGCCGGCCGCCTGACGGCCCGGCCCCGCGGTCGTACTCGCGGCCGTACTCGTGGCTGAACTCGTGGTCGTACTCGTGGAGCCGCGCGCGGGGGCTACGCGGTGAGGCGGAACTCCTCGCCCAGCTCGCGGAAGACCGCTCCGTTGAAGTCGAAGGCGCGCTTGCACTCGTCGATGATGCGCTGCTTCTCCAGGTCGTCGGCTGCGATCGCGTCCAGCAGCTCGCGGTAGGTCCGCTTGAAGGCCGCCGGGTTGGAGATGTCCGCGAAGACGTAGAAGCGGACGCCGTCGCCCTTGCGCTCGAAGCCCCAGGTGCGTTCCGCCTTGTCGCGGATGATCTGCCCGCCGGAGAGGTCGCCCAGGTAGCGGGTGTAGTGGTGGGCGACGTAGCCGCCCGGCCACTCGGCCGCGCACTGGGCCACCCGGGCGGCGTAGGCCTCGGTCGAGGGCAGCGCCACCACGTTCTCGCGCCACGCGGGGCCCAGCAGGTGGGCGAGGTCCCGCTCTATCTCCGCGACGCGCATCAGCTCGGGCCGGATGAAGGGGCCGGCCACCGGATCGTCCTTCAGGGACTCGGCGGCCTCCTCCAGGGCCCGGTAGACGAACCACAGCTGTTCGGTGTAGCGCGTGTACGCGTCCACGCCGAGCCGTCCGCCCAGCAGGTCGCTCATGAAGGTCGACGTCTCGGCCTCGGTGTGCTGCTCGTGCGACGCGATGCGGATGACCGTAGAGAAGGCGTCCAAGGCGGACCTCCGATAAGAGGAATCGGGCGTGGGGGGGCGGCCGCCCCCCCCCCCCCCCCAAAACCGCAAGATTGGGTGCGAAGGGAAATGGGTGCCCCCCGGGGGTGGGGGCAATGGCCCCCCGCCCGGCACCCGGGGGGGGGGGGTGGGGGGGGC
>NZ_JBIVFO010000014.1:0-123 GCF_044748225.1 Streptomyces sp. NPDC090021
GAGGCGCGACCTGGGCCGCCTGGCCGTGATGTGCAGTCCGCGCCGAGCCGAGGAGACCCTCCTGCGGGGCACCGCCCCACACCCACACACCCCCGGCCCGCGACACCGCCGCTCAGGACACCG
>NZ_JBIVFO010000014.1:221-180602 GCF_044748225.1 Streptomyces sp. NPDC090021
CGCCGAGCCCTGCGCAGCAACCCCGCTCAGGACACCGCCGAGCCCTGCGCAGCAACCCCGCTCAGGACACCGCCGAGCCCTGCGCAGCAACCCCGCTCAGGACACCGCCGAGCCCTGCGCAGCAACCCCGCAGGGGCCACCGCATACCCTCCCCCGGAGGACCCCGCCCATCCCGCCGACCGCTCCGGAGGAGCCATGGCCACACCCGTCCACGCCACCACGGCGGCCGCAGTCACCACCCTCACCCTCGACTCCCCGGCCAACCGCAACGCGCTCTCCGCGGAGCTCGTCGCCGAGCTCCGCGCCGCCTTCGCCGTGGCCGGCGCGGACCCGGCCGTGCGCGCCGTCGTCCTCACCCACACCGGCAGTACGTTCTGCTCCGGGGCCGACCTCAAGTCCCCTTCCGCCCCGGCCGACTTCGTGGCCCTGCTCCGCGAGATCGCCGAGCTGCCCCGGCCCGTCGTCGCCCGCGTCACCGGCCACGTCCGGGCCGGCGGCCTCGGCCTGCTGGGCGTGTGCGACATCGCCGCCGCCGGGCCCCGGTCCTCGTACGCCTTCACCGAGACCCACCTGGGCGTGGTCCCCGCCGTCATCTCCGCACCGCTCCTGCCCCGCCTCGACCCTCGTGCCGCCGCCCGGTACTTCCTGACCGCCGAGGCGTTCGACGCCGCCGAGGCCGCACGGATCGGCCTGCTCACCCTCCACGGTGACGACGTCGACGAGGCCCTCGCGCCCGTCCTCGCGGGCCTGCGCAAGGCCGGCCCCCAGGCGCTCGCCGCGACCAAGCGACTGGTCACCGCGCCCGTACGTGCGGCTCTCGCGCAGGACGGCGCCGCGCTCACCGAGCTGTCCGCGCACCACTTCGCCTCCGCCGAGGCCCGCGAGGGCATCACCGCCCGTTTCGAGCGCCGGGACCCGTCATGGGCGCTGTGACCGGCACGACCACGGCCGAGACGGGCCCCAAGCAGGCGCGCAGCCGCGTCACCCGCCGCCACCTCCTGGAGGCGGCCGTGTCCTGCCTGGCGGAGCACGGCTGGGCCGGTTCCACCGTCTCCGTCGTCGCCGAGCGCGCCGGCGTGTCCCGCGGGGCCGCCCAGCACCACTTCCCGACCCGCGAGGACCTGTTCACCGCAGCCGTCGAGTACGTCGCCGAGGAACGCTCCACGGCCCTGCGCGACCTCTTCCAGGCCGGCCCGGCCGCCCGCCCGGCCGTGGTGGAGGCGCTGGTCGACCTGTACACGGGCGCCCTCTTCCGGGCCGCGCTCCAACTGTGGGTGGCCGCCTCCAACGAGGAGCAGCTGCGCCCGCGGGTCACCGAGCTGGAGGCCCGGGTCGGCCGCGAGACCCACCGCATCGCCGTGGAGCTGCTCGGCGCCGACGAGGCGGTGCCGGGGGTACGGGAGACCGTGCAGGGCCTCCTCGACATGGCTCGGGGCCTGGGTCTGGCGAACGTCCTGACCGACGACGAGGCCCGCCGGGCCCGTGTCGTGGCCCAGTGGTCGCGCATCCTGGACGCGGCCCTGGGCTGAGGCTGCCGGGGCCGGGGCCGGGGCCGGGGTGCGGGGACGAGGTGCGGGGACCTTGTGCGCGGGTGCTCCGGCGGAGGGTCTCAGAACGTGCCGGGGGCGCCGCGATCCGGAGGACTCCGGGTCGCGGCGCCCCGCGGTGACGGGCGGCCGGGGCCGGTCAGGCGGTCTCGGCGATGTCCGCGTAGCCCTCGATCTCCTGCGGGTCGCGTCGGCCCGGTCCCGTGTAGCGGGCCGACGGGCGGACCAGCCGGCCGGTGCGCTTCTGCTCCAGGATGTGCGCCGACCAGCCGGCGGTACGGGCGCAGCTGAACATGGAGGTGAACATGTGCGCCGGGACCTCGGCGAAGTCCAGCATGATCGCCGCCCAGAACTCCACGTTGGTGGCGAGGACCCGGTCGGGACGACGGGCGTGCAGCTCCTCCAGGGCGGCCTTCTCCAGCGCGGCCGCCACTTCGTAGCGCGGCGCGTCGAGCTCCTTGGCGGTGCGTCGCAGGACGCGGGCGCGGGGGTCCTCGGCGCGGTAGACGCGGTGCCCGAAGCCCATCAGGCGCTCGCCCTTGTCGAGGGCCTTCCTCACGTACGCGACGGCGTCGCCGGTGCGCTCGATCTCCTCGATCATGCCGAGCACGCGGGACGGTGCGCCGCCGTGCAGCGGGCCCGACATGGCGCCGACGGCGCCCGACAGGGCGGCGGCCACGTCGGCACCGGTGGAGGCGATGACGCGCGCGGTGAACGTGGAGGCGTTCATCCCGTGCTCGGCGGCGGAGGTCCAGTAGGCGTCGACGGCCTTGACGTGCTTGGGGTCCGGCTCACCGCGCCAGCGGATCATGAACCGCTCGACGACGGACTCGGCCTTGTCGATCTCGCGCTGCGGGACCATGGGCAGGCCCTGGCCGCGGGCGGACTGGGCGACGTACGACAGCGCCATCACGGCCGCGCGCGCCAGGTCGTCGCGGGCGGTCTGCACGTCGATGTCCAGCAGCGGTTTCAGGCCCCACACGGGGGCGAGCATCGCGAGCGCGGACTGGACGTCGACGCGGATGTCACCGGAGTGGACCGGGATGGGGAAGGGCTCGGCGGCCGGCAGGCCGGGGTTGAAGGCACCGTCGACCAGCAGGCCCCAGACGTTCCCGAAGGAGACGTGGCCGACCAGGTCTTCGATGTCGACGCCCCGGTAGCGGAGCGATCCGCCTTCCTTGTCGGGTTCGGCGATCTCCGTCTCGAACGCGACGACCCCTTCGAGCCCGGGTACGAAGTCGGACATCAGGCGGCTCCTCAGATAGTGCGAACACGCGCGGCTCCCGGCGTGACTCGCGGTCCGGCGCGGTCATCCCCGTTGATGCCCGGCACGGCCGTTGGTCACCCGTGCGGGGACCTTCGGACCGGCCCCAAGATTTTGGCCGCTGCGCCCCGGCTGCGGAAGCGTGACATACGGCACACCGTCACCGGTCCACCTGCGGCAGGATGGCTCGCGTGACCGATCAGGACATTGACCCCGCCATGATGCGCAAGCAGTACCGCTCGGAGATCGTCCACGAGGACAGCCTCGCCGAGGACCCGATGGAGCAGTTCGCCCGGTGGTTCCAGCAGGCGGCCGACTCGCACCTCTTCGAACCGAACGCCATGGTCGTCTCGACGGCCACTCCCGACGGCCGGCCCAGCTCGCGCACGGTGCTGCTGAAGCAGTTCGACAGCCGGGGCTTCGTTTTCTTCACGAACTACGCGTCCCGCAAGGGCCGGGAGCTCGCCGGGAACCCGCACGTGGCGCTGCTGTTCCCCTGGCACCCCATCGCCCGTCAGGTGATCGTCACCGGTACGGCGGCCCGTATCGGCCGCGACGAGACGGCGGCGTACTTCCGGTCCCGGCCGCACGGCTCGCAGCTGGGGGCCTGGGCGAGCGAGCAGTCGAGCGTGATCGGCTCCCGGGCGGAGCTGGACCGCCGCTACGCCGAGCTCGCGGAGCGGTATCCGGAGGGCGAGCAGGTGCCGGTGCCGCCGGAGTGGGGCGGGCTGCGGGTGGTGCCGCAGGAGGTCGAGTTCTGGCAGGGCCACGAGAACCGGCTGCACGACCGGCTCCACTACGTGCTGGAGGGCGAGAAGTGGCGCCTGGAGCGTCTGTGCCCGTAGCGGGCGTGCAGACGTGGACATAGACGCAGACGACCCGCGGGCTCGGGTTCCTCTCCTGCAGTGAGAGGAGCCGGCCGGACGTACCGGCGAGCCCGCGGGTCGGGTGACTGCTCGGGATTGGTGCCGGGCGATCCGCCGGGCACCGCACTGGGTGCGTTGCTGACGACGGGCCCTAGCCCGCAGCCACCTCGCGCGTCCGGAGTTCGTACATTTCCGGGATCACCTCCTTTCAGCGTGGGCCCACTCTAGGCAGGCCCGCGCTGCGTGCTCAATCGAATTTCCGGTGCGGGACGTCAGAGCGGCCGGTCGGCGTCGTGATGCGGTGCCGGCCGCTGGTCCGGGCGAGATCGCTCGAACGTGTGACCGGTGGGGCGGTGTTGCGTCAGATGTGGCGGCACACGTCGATTTCCCTGAATGCGGTGTGGTGTGGGTCACGTTCGAGTTCAATGATCTGACGTGCCGCATACGCGAACACCTGCTGGGGGTTCCAGGTGAGTGCTTCCGGACGTGACGAGACCGCCGACGATCTGCTCGCCGCGCTGCTGGACGGGATGGACGCCGCGCTGTGCGCCTTCGATTCCGACGGGGTGATCACCCACTGGAACCGGGAGGCCGAGCGGATCCTGGGCTGGTCGGCCGGGGAGGCCGTGGGGCGCAAGGGGTTCGAGGGGTGGGCGGTGCGGGCCGCCGACGCGCAGGACGTGCAGGACAGGCTGATGTCCGCCCAGCACGTGCCCGGACGGCAGGTCCACGAGTTCGCGCTGCTCACCAAGGACGGCGGGCGCGTCCTCGTGCGGACGCAGTCCGCCGGGGTGCCGGGCGCGGACGGCTCCCCCGCGGGGGTGTACTGCGCCTTCAGCGAGGTGCACGCGCAGATCGACCTGGAGCGGTCCATCGCGCTGAGCGAGGCCCTGATGGAGGACGCCTCCTGGGGTGTCGTCCTCGTCGACGTCGACCTGCGGCCCGCCGTGGTCAACGCGCACGCGGCGCGGGCCTTCGGGACCGGCCGTACCGCCCTGCTCGGCCGGCCCCTGGGGGAGTTGCTGACCCAGGGGGTCGAAGAGCTGGAGGGGGCGCTGCAGCACGTGCTCGCCGAGGGGGCGCCGCCCGCGCCCGTCGAGATGTGGGTGGCGGTGCGCACCGCGGAGGGCGTGCGGCGCCGGTGCTGGCGGTGCGGGTTCCTGCGGCTGGCCTCGCCGCTCGCGGAGGAACCGGTGCCGCTGGGGGTCGGCTGGCTGATCCAGGACGTCACCGAGGCCCGCCAGGAGCAGCTCGACGCGGCGCAGGCGCGGTTCCGGTCCCATCAGCTCCACCGTGCCGGGCGGGCCGCCGCCGAGTGCGAGGACCCGGTGGAGGCGGCCGGCGTACGCCTGGACTTCGCGCTCGCCGGCTTCGCCGAGCACGCGCTGCTGGACGTGCTGGACCCCGCGGCCGACTCCGAGCGGCGTCGGCTCGTACGGTGCGCCGCGTCGCCGCCCGCGCTGCCGGGGCCCGGTTCGATCCCCGTGCGGTACCCGGCCGGGCATCCGGCGCTGCAGGCGCTGGACCGGATCGGCTCGGTGCGCACCAGTGCCCCGCGAGGTGAGGCGGACGCGGAGTGGGCGCGGGCCCGGCAGTGGCCCGAGGGCGCGGCGCACGTGCTGTGCACGGTGCTGCGCAGCCGGGGGCGGACCCTGGGCGCGTTGACGTTCCTGCGGGGGCCTTCGCGGGTGGCGTTCGAGCGCGCGGACGCGGCGTACGCGGAGGAGGTCGCGGCCCGTGTCGCGGCGGACCTGGACCTGGCGACACCCCCCACCGCCCCCGCGACGGGCGACCCCACCACCCCTGCCACGGGCCGACCCTGATGGTCCGGACCCTGGTCGAGGAGCTCCGCCGGCACCGTTCGCAGGACCTCCTCGACGGTGACACCCCGCAGGAGCGGTACGCCTCCTTCCGCCGGTGGACCAACAGCGAGGCCGGACACCGGCACCTGCTCGCCGCCTACCCGCAGCTCTTCCACCAGGTCGACCGCAGCCTGGAGGCGGCGGCCCGGTACGTCCTCGCCCTGCTGCGCGAAGTAGGCGACCACTTCGCCGCGTTGCCGGGGCTGATCGCCGGACGGCCGCAGGGCCTCAGGGCGGAGCGGCTCGCGCTCGGCGAGGGCGACACGCACAACGGCGGCCGGTCGGTCGCGCAGATCGTCTTCGGCGACGGCAGCCGCGTCCTCTACACGCTAGGGCCTGTATTGAGTTGCCCCGTGGAGCAAGGAGCGGCGTTCGGTGCGTGCCCTCGGCGTGCGGGACGAATATCCTCGTAGCGGAGCTACTAGGACATTCGGCTCGTGCGCCGAGGGTGCGCACCGGGCGTCGCGACGCCGCGGGGCAACTCAATACAGGCCCTAGTGGCGGAAGAAGATCCGGTCGCCGTACTCCTGCATCACGCGGCCGTTCCACTCGTGGCCGCCGTCGACGTTGCCCGAGCGCAGCAGCGGGGGCTCCAGGCCGCGGGCGGCGAGCTCCCCGGCGGCCGTCGCCATGACCGCCTGCATGATCGCGCTGGTGACGACGGTGGAGGCGGGGGCGAAGGGGGCGTCGATGCCGTCGAGGCTCAGCTCGGCGTCACCGACCGCGATCTTGCTGTCGAGGACGACGTCGCAGTGGTCCTTGAGGAAGGTGCCGGAGGCGTGCCGGGACCTGGTGCCGGTGGCGTAGGCGACCGAGGTCACGCCGATGACCTTGAGGCCGATGGCGCGGGCGTTCATGGCCATCTCGACCGGCAGGGCGTTGCGCCCGGAGAGCGAGATGATCACGAGGACGTCGCCGTCGGAGGCGGGGCTGCTGTCGAGGACGGCTCCGGCGAGGCCGTCGACCCGTTCCAGGGCGCTGCCCAGGGTGGCGGGCATGACGTCGACGCCGGCCGTGCCGGGGACGGCGAGGAAGTTCATCAGGGCCAGGCCGCCGGCCCGGTAGACGACGTCCTGGGCGGGCAGCGAGGAGTGTCCGGCGCCGAAGGCGAAGAGGCGGTTCCCGGCGGCGACGGCGTCGGCGACGAGGGTGCCGGCCTCGGCGATGTGCGGGGCCTCCTCGTCCCGTACCCGCTCCAGCAGGCCGATGGCGGCGTCGAAGAACTGACCGGCCAGCTTGCTCTCGCTCATGCGCCGAAGGCCCTTCCAGAGGTGGGGTGCGTCCGTGTCCGCCGCTCACCGTGCGGTCTGGACCAAGGGCCTGTCAATACGGCCGTCAATCCCGTGTCCCCAGGGCGGGAGGATGTCCGCGGGCGGTATTGGCCCTCGGCACGGGACGGTTGTCGGCCCGATGCGTCAGAATTGGGGGCAGGGCCAGCGCACGCAATCCGAGGGGCACGAATGTCCGGACTGATCGATACCACGGAGATGTATCTCCGCACCATCCTCGAGCTGGAAGAGGAAGGCGTGGTACCCATGCGCGCCCGCATCGCCGAGAGGCTGGACCAGAGCGGGCCGACGGTGAGCCAGACGGTGGCGCGTATGGAGCGGGACGGCCTGGTGGCCGTCGCCGCCGACCGGCACCTGGAGCTGACCGACGAGGGTCGGCGGCTGGCGACGCGCGTCATGCGCAAGCACCGGCTCGCCGAGTGCCTGCTCGTCGACGTCATCGGCCTGGAGTGGGAGCAGGTCCACGCCGAGGCCTGCCGGTGGGAGCACGTGATGAGCGAGGCGGTGGAGCGGCGCGTGCTGGAGCTGCTGCGCCATCCGACCGAGTCGCCGTACGGGAACCCGATCCCCGGGCTGGAGGAGCTGGGGGAGAAGGCCGAGGCGGAGCCGTTCCTGGAGGACGGCATGATCAGCCTGTCCGAGCTCGACCCGGGCACCGAGGGCAAGACGGTGGTCGTGCGGCGCATCGGGGAGCCGATCCAGACGGACGCCCAGCTGATGTACACGCTGCGTCGTGCGGGCGTACAGCCGGGCTCGGTGGTGAGTGTGACCGAGTCCCCGGGCGGTGTCCTGGTCGGGAGCGGTGGTGAGGCGGCCGAGCTGGAGGCGGAGATCGCCTCGCACGTGTTCGTGGCGAAGCGCTGATCCTGAGGCGCTGATCCTGGGGCGCTGATCCTGCAGCCCGCGCAGCCCGTGCATCCTGTGCAGTCCGCGGGGTCCTCGCCCGTACGTACCGGTCTCGATGTGGGCGGTCCCGGCGCCTCGCGGCGCCGGGACCGGTCCTCCCCTGTGCGACCTGGAGCCCCGAGCTCTCAAGGTCTTCCCTTCGGACCGTCTTCCCCGAGCGGCCCGCCTCCCTGTTGAAAGGATCTCCATCGGCAGCGGCGGCCAATCCTTGAGCAAGGTCACTCGAAAGAGCGGTGTTGTGGGCGAGAACCCCGTTTTCGAATGGGGGTTCGATAGTCTGGCGGGGAGCGAAGGGGGTGCATCTGCGGTGGTACAGCGCATCGATGTGACGGGAGCCGAAGGTGTCCGTCTGGCCGCCTGGCAGTTCCGAGAACCGGCCGCCGCAGCGGAAGCGGACCCCCGCCCCGGTGTGCTGTTACTGCACGGCCTGATGGGCCGCGCCTCCCACTGGGCGGGTACCGCCCACTGGCTCGCCGAGCGGCGCCGCGTCGTGGCCCTGGACCAGCGCGGCCACGGGCACAGCGCCCGCCCGCCGGCCGGCGCCGCCCCGCACACCGCGCTGGGCCGCGAGGCCTTCGTGGCCGACGCCGAGGCCGCCGTGGAACAGCTCGGCCTTGCCCCCGTGACCCTGATCGGCCACTCCATGGGAGCGCTCACCGCCTGGCAGCTCGCCGCCCGCCGCCCCGACCTGGTCGCGGCCCTCGTCATCTGCGACATGCGCGCCTCGGCCCTCGGCGCGGCCTCCCAGCGCGAATGGGAGGACTGGTTCCGCCTGTGGCCCCTGCCCTTCCCCAGCCAGGACGCCGCCCGCCGCTGGTTCGGCGAGGACGACCCCCGCGTGGAGCGGCCCGACCCCGGCCGCGGCGCCTTCTTCGCCGAGGTCATGCACGAGGCCGCGGACGGCTGGCGCCCGTTTTTCTCCCGCCGCCAGATGCTGAGGGCCCGCGAGACCTGGGTCCACGACGCCCACTGGGAGGAGCTGGCCCAGGTCCGCTGCCCCACCCTCGTGGTCCGCGGCCTGGACGGCGAGCTGGGCCGCGCCGAGGCCCAGGAGATGGTCCGGGTCCTCCCGGCCGGCCGGTACGCGGAGATCCCCGATGCCGGTCACTACCTCCACTACGACCAGCCGGCGGCCTGGCGCGCCGCCCTGGAACCCTTCCTGGACGACATCCCCGCCCCCACCCCCTGACCAGCGAACACCGGACCGGGCCGGACCGGTCAGGTCAGGGGGATGTCAGCGGGGTGTTCGGGGGGTGTCAGGGCGCCCGTCATGGTTCCCGGGGGGAGCGGGGACCGGCCCGTTCCGGTGCGGCGGCCGGTCAGCCCTTGCTCACCGCCGCCAGGATCTCCGGCAGCTTCCGCGCCACCGTCGGCGCCGCGAGCCGCAGCCCCGCCCAGGCGGCCAGCCAGCCCCAGGCCACCCCGACCGGGAGCACGATCCACGAGACGTCCCGGTGCTCGGCCATGTTCAGCCAGATCGTCAGGGCGATCACCGGCGCGCTCACCAGCGCCGACATCAGCATTCCGGCGGCGATCCCGCCCCAGGCGAGCCCGCCCTGTCCCGGGGCGACGTTCTTGAAGGCACCGTCCGTCGGAATGGAGTACGGGAAGCGGGCCGAGGCCAGCGCCCCCGTGCACAGCATCGAGCCCACCAGGGCGAGGGCCACGCCCACCCCGGCCGGGAAGGCCTGCCAGTCGTCCACCAGGGCGGCGGTGACCGCCGTGACGAGGACCGTGTACGGGAGGATGACCAGAGCCAGCGCGGCCGCACGGGCACGCAGCTCCACGTATGCGTCACGGGTGCTGGAGATGGTCTGCGCGACCATCCAGAACGCCGAGGTGTCCTGCCCGAACTGGTTGTACATCTGGACACCGAGCATGCCCGCGCCGAAGCTGCCGAGGTACACCGACCCGGTGCCCTGCAACGCGTTGAAGACGGGCACGATCACACCGATCGCCAGCGCGGTCACGAACGCCGACTTGGTCTTCGGGTCACGCACGGCGTAGCGCAGGGTGCGCTGCATGGAGGCGCCCGTCCGGCCACCGGGCAGCAGCGACCAGAAGCCGCCGTCGGCACCGCCGCGGTTCTTCACGGGCCCGGAGGCCGCGATCGTCGAACCGTCCGGTGTGACCATCAGCTTGGTGAGGCTGCGCTCCCAGGACCACAGCAGAGCGGTCACGGCCGCCACGCTCAGCACCAGCTGGGCCGCCGCCCTGCCGTACGCGCCCTCGCCCACCGAGTCCACCATGCCGACGGCGGTCGCCGGCGGCAGCCACCGCACCACCGCCTCGACGGGCTCCAGCGCCGTCACGCCGCCCGCCTGGAAGAGGCTCTGGCTGGCGAAGTTGGCCAGCTGCGCGCCCACCGCGATCACCAGACCGCTGAGGAGTGCCAGGTCGCGCCCCTTGCGGCTGGTCAGCAGCCGCACATTGGCCGTCGCCACGGCCCGCGCGAGGGTCACGCACCCGAGCAGCAGGAGCGGTACGGCGATCACGGCGGCCACCGCCCCCGCGGCACCGCGCGCGACGGCTGTCACCGAGCCGACCGCCAGGCACAGCGTGAACAGCGGTCCGATCCCGACCAGCGAGGTGGCGAGCAGGGCCCGTATGAGAGGACGCGGGCGCAGCGGCAGCATCACCAGCCGGCTCGGGTCCAACGTCTCGTCCCCGGCCGGGAAGAACAGCGGCATGAAGGCCCAGCCGAGCGCCAGGATCCCGGCCAGCAGGACCACGACGGTGCCCGCGTGCGCGTTGCCGTGCAGCAGACCCAGGCCGAGCGTCATGAAGAAGCCGACCACCAGCGCGAAGGCCAGCGTCGAGAAGTAGGCGGCCTTGCGCTTCGAGGAGCCCTTCAGCCCGTTGCGCAGCAGCGACAGCTTGATGCGGAGGAAGACCGGGGTCAGCGCGGGCCGTGCGGCGGACGCGGACGCTCCGGCGGCCCCGGGGGCGATCCCGGCGCCGGAGGCCCCGGCGGCAGCGGCGGGCGCGCTCATCGCGCGACCGTCCCGGAGTTGCCGCCCAGCCAGTCCAGGGATTCCCCGGCCGCGTCCCGCCCGTGCGCGCCGACCAGTTCGAGGAAGGCGGACTGCAGGGAGGGCGCGGAGCCCCGTACGTCGGCCAGCGGGCCCGCGGCGCGGATCCGGCCGGCGGCCATCACGGCCACCCAGTCGCACAGCGACTCGACGAGTTCCATCACGTGGGAGGAGAAGACGACCGTGGCACCGGAGGAGGTGTAGCGCTCCAGCACACCGCGGATGGTCTGTGCCGACACCGGGTCGACGCCCTCGAACGGCTCGTCCAGGAAGAGCACTTCGGGGTTGTGCAGCAGGGCCGCCGCCAGGCCGATCTTCTTGCGCATGCCGGTCGAGTAGTCGACGACCAGCTTGTGCTGCGAACCGGCGAGGTCGAGGATCTCCAGCAGCTGCGTGGCCCGCTTGTCGGTCTCGTCCCCCGCAAGCCCCCGCAAGCGGCCCATGTAGCCGAGCAGTTCACGCCCCGACAGCCGCTCGAAGAGGCGCAGCCCCTCGGGCAGTACGCCGATCCGCGCCTTCACCTCGGTCGGGTCCGCCCATACGTCGTGGCCCGCGACGACGACCCGCCCCATGTCGGGGCGCAGCAGTCCGGTCACCATCGACAGCGTGGTCGTCTTGCCCGCGCCGTTCGGCCCCACCAGGCCGATGAACTTCCCCGCGGGCAGCTCCAGGTCGATGCCGGCGACGGCGACCTGCTCACCGAACCGCTTCCACAGACCTTCCACGCGCACGGCGGACGGAGCGGTTCGCGCGCCGTCCGTCCCGTGCGTTCCACCCGTCGCATTGCCCTGGTCCGGCATGCGCCCGCCTCTCGTCACACGTCCCCGTTGGTCGTTCCTTCCTCACGATAGGAGGAGGGGGAGAGGCCTCGTCAGTTACTTATGTCATGAGTTTCCGGGCGCTTGCGCACAGGGGCGGCCGCAGCGGCACCGCCGGCGCGGTGTCACCCCTGGCGCCGCTTGCGTTCCGCCGCCGCCTCGCTGCCGCACGCGTACGCCAGCGCGTCGATCAGCTCCTCCGTGTCCGGCAGCCACCGGTTCGCGGGCGTGGGACGGCGCGCCCACTGGACCGCGCCCCGGCCGCCGAAGCGGGTGGGCGGGGCCGCGACGTACTCACCCTCACCGCGGGCCGCGAGGTCGAGCGCGGACGGCACCCAGCCCAGCTTCCGTACGAGGTCCGCGACCTTGACCCCGGCGCCCGGCAGCACGAAGAACAGCATGCGGTGGTCGGGCGTCAGCGTGACGGGGCCGAGGGTGCGCTGCATCCGCTCCAGCCGGGCCAGCGCCAGGAAGCCGGCCGAGTCCGGCACGTCCAGCGCGTCGAAGGTCCGGCCCGTCGGCAGCAGGATCGACGCCTGCGGCTGCCTGCCCCAGACCCGGCGCACCTGGACCGCGCTGCCGGTGGCGTGCGAGGCCCAGTCCTTCACCGCCGGGTGCGCACCGGGTGCCGGGCAGTCCGAGTCCCCGCAGGAGCACAGCTCCCGGCCGTCCCCCGGCTCCAACCAGGTGCCGGCGAAGACATCCCAGTGCCGTTCTTCCACGTACCGCACGGCATGGTCCAACAGCTGCTCGCCGCGCTGCTTGGGGATGGGTGCGGTCTCCGTGACTCCCATGGTCTCTTCCACGCCCATCACAACTGCCCGGGTCACCCGGGGTTACGGGGGTAAACCCGCCCGCGAGCGGAGCATCGATCCTGCATGCGGGGCGCACTGATGCACGCGTGGGGGCGCGTAGGAGGCCGGGGCGCTGTTGCTGGGTAGCGACACGACGCAGAGCGGAAGATTCTCCGCACATCAGGCGGGAAGTGATCATTCCAACGGATCACCCGCGGTCAGCAGGGGGTTTTCATGGCAGCCAGGCCTCTCGTCGCCCGCCAGCCGAACGAACGGCTGCAGGCGCTCATCCAGGAAGCCGGGTGCTCCAACGCCGGGCTAGCCCGGCGCGTGAACATGTGCGGGGCCGAACACGGCCTCGATCTCCGCTACGACAAGACGTCCGTGGCCCGCTGGCTGCGCGGCCAGCAGCCGCGCGGCCGGGCACCCGGCATCATCGCCGAGGCCCTCGGGCGCAAACTCGGCCGGACCGTCACCATCGACGAGATCGGCATGGCCAACGGGAAGAACCTCGCCTCCGGCGTCGGCCTGCAGTTCTCCCCGACCGTCGTCGGTGCGATCGAGCAGGTCTGCGAGCTGTGGCGCAGCGACGTCGGCCGCCGCGACTTCCTCTCCGGATCCAGCGTGGCCGCCTCCGCCCTCGTCGAACCCAGCCGCGACTGGCTGATCACCGGTGCCGACCAGCAGGTGGCCCGCAGCGGAGGCTCACGCGTCGGCATGTCGGACGTGGAGGCGGTACGGGCGACCACCGAGGCCCTCAAGGAACTCGACCACCGCTTCGGCAGCGGCCATGTGCGGCCGGTGGTCGTGCACTACCTCAACTCGGTGGTGTCGGGGCTGATCGGCGGCTCCTACCGGGAACCGGTCGGCCGGGCCCTCTTCGCGGCGGTGGCCCGGCTGACGGAACTGGCGGGCTACATGGCGGTGGACACCGGCCAGCCGGGCCTGGCGCAGCGCTACTACATCCAGGCGCTGCGACTGGCCCAGGCGGCGGGGGACCGCGCGTACGGGGGCTACGTGCTGGCGGCGTCCATGAGCCACCTCGCGGCGGAGCTCGGGAACCCGCGGGAGATCGCGCAGCTGGCACGGGCCGCACAGGAGGGGACCCGCGGGCAGGTCACCCCACGGGTCGAGGCCATGTACTACGCCGCCGAGGCCCGTGGGCACGCGCTGCTGGGCGACGGCCGGGCGACGGGGGTGCTGTCCGCCCGGGCACTGAGCGCACTGGAGCGGGCGGAGCCGGAGTCGGGCGACGACCCGGTGTGGATCCGCCACTTCGACGAGGCCTACCTCGCGGACGAACTGGCCCACTGCCACCGGGACCTGGGACAGGCGGACGCGGCGGCCAGGCAGGCCGAGGAGGCCCTGCGGGGCCTCCCGGCGGCCAAGGCGCGCCGCCGCGCCATCGGGCTGCTGCTGCTGGCCGCGGCGCAGGTGCAGCAGCGGGAGGTGGAACAGGCCTGCCGGACGGCCACGCAAGGGGCGGAGCTGCTGGAGGGGCTGCGCTCGAACCGGGGGAAGGAGTACCTGGAGGACTTCAGGTCCCGGCTGGAGCCGTTCCGGGAGGAGGCGTCGGTCCGGGAGTTCGCCGCCCGGGTCGCCTGACGGCTACGGACGGGGCCGGCGGTGACGGACGGGGCCGGCGAGAAGGGACGGGGGAGGGGTGCCGGTCGGGACGCAAAACGTGATGTGTGGCGCGGCCGGTACCAGTACGGCTGGACCGCCCCAGGGCGCCACGAATCATGCAGTCCCGGACGGCGCCCCGTCCCACCCCCGGTCCCGGCCCTCCCGGCCCCGCCCCGCCGGGCCCCGCGAGCAGGTAGCGTTGCCGGACGGTTCCGTACGGTCGGGCGAGTCGGAGAAGGAGTCCCGGTGACGCAGAGCGGACAAGGGGGCACCCCTCAGCCCGGTGCCCCGTGGGATCCGGACCCGGCGTCCGGCCATCCGGCGTACCCGGGGCAGCCGCAGCAGGCGTACCCGGAGCAGGCGTACCCGGGGCAGGCGTACCCCGGGCAGCCGGAGCAGGCGTACTCAGAGCAGCCGCAGCAGGCGTACCCGGAGCAGGCGTACCCCGGGCAGCCGCAGCAGGCGTACCCGGGGCAGCCGGAGCAGGCGCACCCCGGGGCGGCCTACGGCTACCCGCAGGCCTACCCCGCCGCGGAGGTCCCGCCCGGGCACGTGGTCGGGCCCGGCTACGAGGGACCCGGCGCACCGCACGGCTACGGCTATCCGCCGCTGCCCGAGGCCGCCACCCAGTACATCCCGCCCGTACCGGCCGGCCCCGCCGCCCCGGCGGCCCCGCCGGCCCCCGCCGCGCACGCGGAGGCGGCGACCCAGTACATCCCGCCCGTCCCGGCGCACCCCGGCCACGACGAGGCCGCCACGCAGTACATACCCCCCGTGCCGGCAGGCCCGGGCCCCGCGGCTCCGGCCGCCCCCGCGCACGCGGAGGCGGCGACGCAGCACATCCCGCCGGTCCCCGCCGCCGCCTCCGCCGTCGAAGGCTTCGACGGCCTGTTCCGCAGCGACGACTCCGCCGGCCACACCCAGCAACTGCCGCCCGTGCAGGAGCCCGTGCTGCGGGGCCGGCCCCCGCAGCGGCCCCACCCGCCGCGCGGGCAGGGCCCCGTACCGCCCCCGGCCCACCGGCAGCACCCGCACCAGCAGTACGCACCGCCCCCGCCGGCGGAGCCCTCCCGCAAGGTCTCGCCCGCGATCATCGGCGCCGTCGTCATCGGCCTCGCCGTGGTCGGCCTCGGCGTCGGCACGCTGCTCCCCGAGGGCAAGCCCCGGAACAGCGACCCGGGTGCCGTGCCCGTCGCGCCGACCGCGAGCGGCGGTTCCGCCGGGCCCGCCGAGGCTCCGGTCGACCCGGCCCGCCCCCAGGCCGTCCAATTGGACAAGCTCCTCGCGGACAGCGGCGACAGCCGGGAAGCGGTGATCAAGGCCGTGGAGGACGTCAAGGACTGCGCCAACCTGGACCAGGCCGCCTCGGACCTGCGTGACGCGGCCCGACAGCGCGAGGAACTCATCACCCGGCTGCAGGAGTTGAAGCTCGACAAGCTCCCCAACCACGCGAAGCTGTCCGCCGCCCTGACCAAGGCCTGGCAGGCGTCGGCGGACGCCGACAACAGCTACGCCGCCTGGGCCGACGACGTGGACGACGACGACAAGTGCAAGGACGGCAGGGCCAAGGCCAACAAGAACGCCGCCGCGGGCAACAGGTCGAGCGGCGAGGCGACCAGGGCCAAGGAGTCGGCCGCGACCATGTGGAACACGATCGCGGCCAAGTACGGACTCACCAAGCGCGACAAGTCCCAGCTCTGACGGCCCCCGTCAGGCCGTGCGCGGGGCCTGCTCCAGCGTCTTGGTCATGTCGAGGCTCTGCTCGCCGGGCTGCGCCACGAGCCGCCCGGACTGCACGATCTGGAAGGTGACCTGCCCGTTGACGATGCGGGGGAAGCCGGCGACGGCGCGCATGTCCTGGTAGCGCCAGCTCAGGTCCGGAGTGAGGCCGCCGGTTCTGACCGGCTGGGCCTCGTTCAGCGACCGCTTGACCTTGCCGGCGTCGATGTCCTCGCCCTTCTCGAAGCGCTTCACGATCTCGCTCAGCACCGTGTACGCGATCCAGGTGGTCTGCGCCCCGGTGTCGTCGGGGTCGACGGTGTCGTCGCCGAAGGCGAACTCGGTGACGACCTTGCGCATCGGCTCCCAGGCGGGATCGGAGGACACCGGGTACCAGCTCGTGAGGTACGCGCCCTCGAAGGGGCTCTCCCGGCCGCCCGTGCGGTCCACCAGGGACTGGCTGACACTGCCCAGCACGGACGAGATCTGCGGCTTCTTGCGCTGCGGCTCGGTGCGGCGGAAGGCGTCGAAGAACGTCTCGGTGCGCTCGCCGAGGATCGCGGTGACGCAGCCCTTCTCCTTCTCCTTCTCCTTCTCCTTCTCCTTTTCCTTCTCCTTGCCGGTGCCGGTGGTGTGCGCGAGGGCCTCGGTGGCCTGCGGCATGAAGTCGGCCGAGTCCTCCGCGGCCCGGATGTCGGCCGCGTCGGCCATCTTGTTCGCCCGCAGTCCCGCGTTGAGCAGGACCGGCAGGATGTCGCCCGGGATGGTGTCGGGGCGGACGAGGGCCACCTGGTCGCAGACGCGTCCCAGCTGGTGGCCGGCGCCGGCGATGAGGACGGCCTGGCCGCCGTTGACCGGGTAGGAGAGCGGGGACTGGAACTCCTCGGAGGAGACGCCGTAGCCGCCGATGAAGGGGATGCCCTCCGTCTCCAGCGGGGCCATGAAGGCGCGTCCGTGCTGGCTGTAGGAGCCGACGACGGCCACGGCCTTCTCCGCGACGGCCTTGCGGGCGCAGTCGGCGGCGCCGCTGGGGGTGTTCTTCTCGTTGCAGGTCAGTACGCGAAGTCTGTGGCCGTTGATGCCGCCGTTGGCGTTCACCCAGCGCTCGTACGCCTTGGCCATTCCGGTCATGCCCGGCATGTTCGTGGCCTTGGTCCCCTCGGGGGCGAAGGTCATGACGGTGATGGTCGCTCCAGGGCCCCCGGAGGCCGCGGAGCCTCCGGGGAGCGCCCCGCATCCGGCCACGAGGCTCGCACCCATCGCCGTGGCCACGAAGGTGCGGGAGAGCGATGCTGCGCGTCGCGAGATGGTCATGTCCATGCACCATTCCGCCTCACGAATAACTGCCGAGTGAGAGGGACGCAACATCGAGTGACGTCGAGGTGAATTGCCGGGGCGCGGTCCCTTGCGGGCGCTTCAAGATCGCACTCAACAGGAACGTACGATCGCAAGCGTGACATTCGCCCAAGGTTCGAAGAACTCTTCCAAACGCGGCGGCCGCTCCTCCACCATGGGCGGCATGCCCCTGAACGACATGCCGTGGTGGCGCTGGCGCAGCAACGTGCGCTCGGCGCTGCACATGCTTTCCGACCCGGCCTTCCACGAGGACACCTGGCTGGCCGGCGGCGAAGGGTACGGCGACGTCACCGACGCCGTGTACCGGCTCGTCGAGGACACCTGGCTCGACAGCTGGTCGGCGGAGAAGTACGTCGGCACGATCTTCCGCGACTCGCAGGAGGCGGCCCTCGTCGACCTCGCCGTGCTGCGTGTGCTCCGGATCCTCCACCAGGTCGGCCCCGACGCCCCCGTCTCGGTCTACCTGGAGCACCACGCGTGGCCCGAGGCGGTGCGTGCCGCGCGCGAGGCGCACGTACGGCTCGCGCAGGCCGACGGGGACGACCCGGACGCACGGCCCACCTCGCTGGAAGTGTTGAAGATCCTCACCCGCGCGGTGTGAAAGGCTGTGCGGTCATGAGCGACCCGCACAACGAGGCCCAGGCCCAGCAGCAGCCCCAGTACGTCCTGACCGTGTCCTGCCCCGACAAGCAGGGCATCGTGCACGCCGTGTCGAGCTACCTCTTCATGACCGGCTGCAACATCGTGGACAGCCAGCAGTTCGGAGACCGGGAGACCGGGCTCTTCTTCATGCGGGTGCACTTCGAGGCCGAGCCTGCCGTGACGGTGGAGAAGCTGCGGGCGAGCTTCGCCGCCATCGGGGAGTCCTTCAAGATGGACTGGGAGATCCACCGCTCCGAGGAGCGCATGCGGATCGTCCTGATGGTGTCCAAGTTCGGGCACTGCCTCAACGACCTGCTGTTCCGGTCGCGGATCGGGGCCCTGCCGGTCGAGATCGCGGCCGTGGTCTCCAACCACACCGATTTCGCCGAGCTGGTCGCCTCGTACGACGTGCCGTTCGTGCACATCCCGGTGACGAAGGACACGAAGGCCCAGGCCGAGGCGCAGCTGCTGGAACTCGTACGGGCCGAGAACGTCGAGCTGGTCGTGCTGGCCCGGTACATGCAGGTGCTGTCGGACAACCTGTGCAAGGAGCTGAGCGGGCGGATCATCAACATCCACCACTCGTTCCTGCCGAGCTTCAAGGGCGCGAAGCCGTACCACCAGGCGCACGCGCGCGGTGTGAAACTGATCGGCGCGACCGCGCACTACGTGACGGCGGACCTCGACGAGGGGCCGATCATCGAGCAGGAGGTCGAGCGGGTGGGCCACGAGGTCACCCCGGACCAGCTGGTGGCCGTCGGACGCGACGTCGAGTGCCAGGCGCTCGCGCGCGCGGTGAAGTGGCACAGCGAGCACCGCGTCCTGCTGAACGGCTCCCGCACGGTGGTCTTCGCCTGACGCCCGGACCCTGACGCCCGGACCCCGGCCGTCCGGGGGGGCGCGGGGCGGACGTACGGTCGCGGGCCCACGCTCCCGGTTCCGCGGGCCCGGTTCCGCGGACCCCGCTCCCGGTTCCGCGGGCCCGGTTCCGCGGGCCCGCTCCCGGTTCCGCGGGCCCCGCTCGCCCGGCCCCGCCCGTCACCGCTGTGCGGGGTTTCGGGGCGGCACCCCGGATGCGTGCGAGCCCGCCGCAGGCACTACGCGTCCGGGGCCTCCACGCCGCAGTACGCCGCGAACGCCGCCAGGATCTCGTCCTCCGAGATGCGGCCGTCGCCGTCGGTGTCGAGGCCGACCGCCACCTGCTCGGCGAGCTCCGGCGGCGTGCCGAGGACCCGCAGCACCCTGGCCGCGGCCGGCGGCGTCGCGCCGAGGCCGTCCTCGTCCGCCACCGCGATCACGGCGCGCAGGAACGGCCGTGCGATCTCCGCGAACCGCTGCGGGTTGTCGCGCAGCCGCTTGGCCGCCCCGGTGATGAACTCCTCGCGGGACACCCGCTGGTCCCCGTCGACGTCCGCGATCCCGGCCATGCCCTGCCAGAACGCCTCGGCGCCGCCGAAGACTGCCTGGCCCTTCTCCGACCGTGCGGCGGTACCGAATTCGGCCAGGACGGCCTTCGCGGCCGCGCTGAAGTCCTCCCGGTCGATGAAGCCGGACCCGTCCTGGTCGAAGGTGGCGAATCGGGCGGCGATCTTGCGCTCGTATTCTGCGCTGTCCATATGCGGCGTTCCACCTTCACGTGTGCGTGGGGTTCAGATCAAGACAAGGCAGGAGCGTAAGGCCTATGTGGCCTGCACGTTAAGCGAAGCGGTCAAGCAGGCGGCCGCATCGAACCCGCGCACGGGGAGCGCGGCGGGGCGCGTACGCGTGTACCCATGTGCCCTCGGCCGCACCACCGTTCACGCCCTGCGACGCCCCTATCACGCAGTGCCCACATCCGAAGGGAGCTTCGTCCAAAACAGGCGCGATCGGCCATGTGCCCACTACATTCGATGGGTCGACACACGGCTGGGGGCACTTATGCCGAAGGACGTACCACCGCGGTGGGACCGCCGCATGCAGCAGCGCCTCGCCCGCGGCGAGGCCGCCGCGCTCGGTGAGCTCTACGACCGCTTCGCCTCGCTCGTGCACAGCCTGGCGCACCGCGTGCTGGGCGACGAGAAGGCGGCGGACCGGGTCACCCGCGAGGTCTTCGGCTACATCTGGGAGAACCCGGACGCCTACGACCCCAAGCAGGGCTCCATGCGTTCCTGGGTCGCCCGGATCACCCAGGGCCAGGCGGTGGCCCGGCTGCGCCAGGCCGAACTGGGCCGGGGCTCCCGCGAGGAGCTGGAGCAGAAGGTGCGCAGCGCCAACGCCGCCGCCCGCGCGGACTACATCGTCACCTCCATGCCCGCGCCGTTGCGGGCCGCGCTGGAACTGGCGTACTTCAAGCGGCGCGACTACCGGCAGGCGGCCGCCGACCTCCAGATCAGCGAGGACGAGGCGCGCCGCAGGCTGCGGCTCGGGCTCCAGCTCCTGTCGACCGCCAACGCCCTCCCGCAGGAGGACACCGCCCAGCCCGGTTACGGCCCGCGCGAATACGGAACATCCCGATGAACGGCCCCGCCCAGTCACCCGACGACGGATACGAGCGTCCCGGCGGCCGGGCGCGGATACCGGGCCCGCGCGGGGCAGCCGACGACCTCGACCCGGGACACGCCCCGAGGCCGCTGCCGTTGCCGCCGGAACCCGCACCACCGCCCTCGCACGCCGTGCTGAAGTCCCTGCTCGGCGCGTGGGCGCTGGCCGCGTGTTCCGCCGAGGAGACCCGGGCGGTGGAGGACCACCTCACCGAATGCGCGCCCTGCGCCGAGGAGGCGCTGCGGCTGCGCGACGCGGTCGGACTGCTGCACCCCGAGGAGAGCCTCGACCTCAAGCCGCTGCTGCGCTCGCGGGTCCTGGAGGACTGCCTCGGCAAGCGCCCGGCCCGCATCCCGGTGCCGGCGTGGGCGAGTCCGTACGACACCGAGACCGCGCGGCTCGACGCCCTGCTGCAGGACTTCGGCGACTCCGAGTGGCACACCCCCGTACGCCTGAAGTGGTTCGAGGAGGAACGGCGCCGGTCCCATCGGACCACCGTGGCGGGCGTGATCGGACACCTCATGACGGTCGACGGGATGATTGCCACCGCGCTCGGGCTGGACGATCCGCTGGGGGCGGACGCGCCGCCGGGCGGTCCGACCGTACGGACGGAGTACTTCTGGGGCGCGTCGGCGAATCCGACGACGCGCCAGGTGCGCGAACCGTGGCGGAAGCAGGGCCACACCCTGGTCCGTACGGTGTCCTTCGCGGGCCGGGGTGTCGCCGAACTCGCCGTGGACTACGGCGGTTTCGCACTCCCGCTCGGTGACGCCTTCCTGGAGCGGGCCTTCGAGTGCTGGGTGCACGCGTGGGACATCGCGAACGCGGTGGACTACCCGTACGAGCCGCCGTCCGGGCCGCACCTGCACCGGATGATCGACCTGGCGGCGCGGCTGCTGCCGGGCGCGCTGGCAGAGCGCCGCCGCGCGGGCCTGGCGGCCCCGGCGCGGAGCCTCGTCGCGGCGGGAGCACCCGGGCGGACCCTGCACCTGGAGATCGAGGGGGCGGGCGGCGGTGGCTGGGACATCGCGCTGGACTCGCCGGGGGCGAAGCCGTCGCCGGAGCGCACGGTGGCGGAGATCGCCCTGGACGGCATCGAGTTCTGCCAGCTGGCCGCCGGCCACATCTCCCCGGAGGACGTGGCGGCAGGCCAGCACGGCGACCGCGAGGCGATCCGCGACGTCCTCTTCGCGGCGGCGTCCCTGAGCCGCCTGTAGGGCGTACGGTTCCCCACCCGCCCGGCGCCTTCACCCCCGCGGCCCCGGCCACCGGGCCGGTGGCCGCCCGCCCGTCCCCTGCGTCGGGGCGGTGCACGGGGGCGGGGTTTCGGCGGGGCGGTGGTCGGTGACGTGCCGGGGGGTTACGGCGCTGTCCGGGTGCGGCCCGGAGCGCGTCACATCGCTACGCGCTCCTGCCCGACGGCGTCCGCGCGTCTCTGTGGCTGGTCAGCGGCCGGTGGGGCAGAAGCGGTCAGCGTTGCCACGTGATCGCCTGGCCTTCGGGCGTGACCGTGATGTCGAACCGGTCGAGCGTGGGCGAGCCGTCGTGGTGCCAGCGGGCGATGTGGTCCGTGATCCGGTCCCACAGGTTGTCCGGCCCGCCCTGGCGTACAAGCCACCTGCCGCCGTCCTGCCGCAGTACCGCCCATGCCCCCGCCTCGACATCGAGGAGTACGTGTTCTGTGGTGCCTGCGCGTTGCAAGGTCATGCGCTGAGCACGTGGAGCGGCGAGCTGAGCGACGAACCGGGTGTCCCAGTCGTCGAGTACGTGGGCCGCGAGTTCCGTGGGGTGATCGTCGGCTTGATCAAGGTCGGGGAGGAGCCCGATGGGCGGTGGTGTCTGTGGGCGGGCGAGCATGAACGAGTTCCTGCCGTCGAGCAGTCGGCCTGTTGCGGTGCCGTCTTCGCCGACTGTGAGACGAGCGAGTTCGGAGGAGTACATCCACCCGCCTACGGTGGCCAGGATGACTCCTCCGGGGAGTGCCTGATCCACCCACTCGTAGGGCAGGGTGACCGTTCCGCAGTAGGCGACGATCCGGTCGTACGGGCCGCCGTCCTTCCAGCCCGCGAGACCGTCGCCCACGACCACGGTGGGCGCGTAGCCGCATTGCCCGAGTGCTCCGCGTGCGCGGGAGGCGACGTCGGGGTCGATTTCCACAGCCGTGACACGTTCGCTGCCGAGACGCTGACAGGCGAGGCCGCTGGAGTAGCCGGTGCCGACCCCGACGATGAGAAGGCGGCTCGTGTCCTCGACACGGAGGTCCTCCAGCATCCGCACCACCAGGGACGGCAGGGTGCCGGACGACGTCGGCAGACGTGTGATCTCTCCCCGCATGTCACCAGGCACGATCGTGCCCGCGATCTGAGTGACAAGGGAATCGTCCGTGTAGCAGGACCTCAGCCATTGCGGGCTATCGGGCAGCACGGGCGTCCACGCGGTGGGGCGGCCGGGTACGTCGATCCGTTGGAAGTATCCGCCGCGCAGGAACTCGTGACGTGGCACATCTTCGACGGCCCGTCGCCATGCTGCCGTACGCAGGTGGCCGGCGGCGACGAGCTGCTCGGTCAGCTGCAACCTCAGCCCTCGGGCCTCATCGTTCACGAGCGGTTCCTTTCCAGAAGATCGGCCATGGCCGCGACCATGGGCAAGCCGGTCTCGGGCTCCAGCCAGGCCCACTGGCCGGAGGGGTTGCATTCGAGGAACCACCATGTCCCCGTCCGGTCGACGGCGAAGTCGAAAGCTCCGAAGACCAGCCCGAACAGCGACAGGTATCGAAAGAGGCTCGTGGCCACTTGGGGTGGGGGCTGCACGACGCTGTAGGCCAGGCGGTCGTAGTCGGTTCGCCAGTCCAACAGGTCGGAGTCGATACGGACCGCGAAAACACGGTCACCGATCACGGTTACCCGCACATCGGCCGTCTTGTGCACGACGCGCTGGAAGAGGTGGGCGGTCCCGGACACCCGCTCGTCGATTTCAGCCGCCGTCACCTCCTTCACCTGGACGGTGCAGGAGACTCCGTCGATCCGGTAGAGAGGCGTTGAAAGCGGCTTGTAGATCACCGGCCCGTGTGTGCTGGTGAATTCGCGGGCGGCGTTCGGATCGGATGTGATGAGAGTGGCCGGCACGTGGAAACCGGCTGTCGTGGCAGCGGCGAGACCGGAGGGCTTGAACTCGGCGTCGCCGATGCGGTGGGGGTGGTTGACGTACAGACAGCCCGACAGGGAGGCGAGGACGCCTCCGAGCCCGTACCGGGCTTGGGTGAGTGCGAACCGCGCGTCTGCCTCGGACAGGTGCGGGAACGCGAATCCCGACGGCCGCCGGTAGTAGAGGGAACGAATCCGGGTCAGGTCTGCGGTCCGGGTCGGGGTGGCCAGGGACCCCTCGATGCCATCAGGGGTGACGTAAGCGGCGAACGACAGGGTGGCGGGGAAGTCCCCGGAGTCGAGCCGCACGACGGGAACACCCCGGTCGTGCAGCTCGTGGATCACCAGGTCGGCTGTGGGGTCGTCTTTCATGGTGACGACCAGCACCGGGCCGGAGCGGCTCACTGGTCGCTGTCGTTCCCGGTGTCCTGGTCCCCGCCGCCCGATCCGCCGCCGCTGCTGCCGTCGGACGGATTTCCCGTGTTGGTCGCTGGATTGGTGCCCGTACTGGTTCCGTGTCCGGGCATCATCAACGGCTGGCCTTCGGGCCCGTAGTAGCGGGCGGTCTGGGTGTGCGCGTCGATCTCGACGTGGTGGTATCCGGGTGCCATGACCGGGTAGGGAGCCATCCGCTGAACGCCCCAGGGGACGGGCGTCACGTGTCCCATGGGCAGGCTGTCACCAGTGGGCAGACGGTCGGCGTGACGGAACATGAGGTTCTCCTTAGTGCGTTTCGTGGGCAGCCATGCGCTGTGCACGTGTCTTGAGGACGAGCAGGCTCCCGGGATCAGTGGTGATCCACTGGTCTGAGAGGAGGGCGTCAGGGGTGCGGAGCGTCCATACGGTGCCTGCCGTCACGTCGGTGACGATCGCTTCGCGACCGCTCTCGTCCTCGACGAGATCACCGACCCATGCCCGGCGCCGCCTACTCGTGTGATCGTTTCCCACTGCGTCCGACCTCCTGCCGAGGATGTACTTGCTGGTCTCCACAGCGCGCCCCCCGCACACCGGGCAGCGGCTTGAGTCCAAGAGAGTTGCTCGTGGGCGTGTCCATGGCCGCCGTACTGCGTTCCCATATCCGCACCCCTTCGCTGCGTCGTGCCTGGGCCGCTCTCTGCAACTACCAGGAAAGCGGTGGAAGTCGACGGACTCCACGGCATGAATGCCGCATTCTTGGATCAGATCCGTGCACGGGTGCCGCAGGCTTCGAAGTCGCGGGAAGGGGTCGTCATGGGACTGGCCGAACGGCGTAAGGCTCTGGGCTACAGTCAGGAGACATTGGCCGGACTACTCGGCGTGGACCGCACGACGGTCGGGCGCTGGGAGAGCGGCAGGATCGAGCCGCAGCCACCCCAGCGGCGAGGATTGGCCATCGCCCTCGAACTCAGCCTCCAAGAGCTTGATTCCCTCCTGACAGTGCAGCGAGCCGGAATGCAGGAGACCTCAGGGCACCAGGTCAGCGACCACCCGAGGGCGGGAGACGAAGACGAAATGATACGCCGCGAGTTCCTGCGCATCCTCACGGTCTCTGGGGCGTTGACGGCCCTCCCGGCCCACGAGGCTGAAGCCGCTGCTGCTGGGGTGCTGAGGGGGACGCCCGCAGGCTTCGAGCGGATGAATGACCATCTGTGGCAGGTCTACCAACTGGCCCGGTCGAAGAGTTCGGTCTACCCCGTCATCCGTGACCAGATGGCAAGACTGAACGAAGCATTGGACGACAGTCGTGGCAGTTCTCGCACGCTCCTTGGAGCGGCGGCCGACCTCTTCCAGATGGCCGGTGAAGTCGCTTTCGATGGAAATCGGTACACGGAAGCCGCAGCCTCGTACTCACTCGCGGCTTCGGCCAGCAAGGAAGCAGGAACGTACGACCTATGGGCTTGTGCCCTCGTACGCCACTCGTACCTGGACATGTCCGAGCGGCGCTACCGCCAGGCGGCGCAGATGCTGGGCGCGGCCGAGCGCCTCGCCGGCCGCGGGGACAAGGGGCTTTCGACGCGGCATTGGGTCGCCTCGGTCCAAGCGGAGGCGTACGCCGGTCTAGGGGACCTCTCAGCCTGTGAGGCCGCATTGGCGCGCGCCGAGGAGGTAAGGGACCTCGCTGCGGAGTGTACGAACGGCGGATGGCTCCGCTTCGACGGAACACGCCTCGCCGAGGAACGCGGAGCGCGGTACGTGCAGCTCGGGCGGCTGGACCTGGCGGAGGAGGCCTTGAAGGCGGCGCTCGCGCAGACGGGTCTTTCGACGGGGCAGTCGTACCGGCGCCGAGCGGCTGTGCTGGCGAGTTTGGCCGCGATCGGCGCGAAGCGGCGTGATCCAGATCAGGTACTTGAGTACGGGCGGGAGGCCATGAGCTTGGCCCGGGCCTCAGAATCCGGGTACGTCGCCCGTAGACTTCAGGCTCTGTGCGACGAGTTCGGTCCCTTGAGCCGTGACCACCGCGTAGCGGAGCTTGGGGTGGAGATCGCCACGTTCAGGACTCCGTGACGAGAGGGTAGGCATGTCGCAGACCGAGGGTGCACGACTGTTCCGGGAGGCATGGATCTCGGGAGTGCACCAGCACTTCCCTGGGGAGCCGAAGCCTGGCTATGTCACCCCGTGGGAGGACACCCCGCAGTGGGAGCGTGAGGCCGCAGGCTCAGTGTTCGACCAGGTCCGTCAGTTCATCGAGATCAGCAGCGGCCGCACATCGAGGCTGTCCCGTGAGCAGAAGAGCCGGTTCGTCGCGACGTGCTGGACAGCCCAGATGTTCAAGCACTTCGAGGAACCGAAGCCGGGCTACGTGGCCGACTGGCCTGACCTGCCCTCCTGGCAGCAGGAAACCGACGCCGACATCTTCGAGGCCATCGAGAAGGCTCTTGGTTGACCTCTATAGGGGGCAGTCCCGCCAGCCCCGCCTGAGCCACCAACAGGTGGGCCTTTGGGTGAAGGCTGCGGTGCTGACGTGCGCGTGTTGTCGACCAGATCGACAGCGACAATTCCCCGCGGCAGTAGGTGGAGGGGTAGGTCCCTTGTTTGTCCCTTCCTCCGGGATGGACCTGCCGCCGACTCGCAGACGCCGAACTCTGGTCATGTCTGATGCTCGATGGCGGCTCACACTCGCCCAGGAGAGGTGCGGACGCCGTCCCAGGGCAGCGCGTAGCGATCGATGGCGGCTTATGCCCAGCCCAAGAGGCCTGCGGACGCGGTCGGACAGGAGCGCGTAGCGATGTGGGGCGCTCCCCCGGCCGCCCCGCGCATCGCTGATGTGGCCGCCTCTCCTCTTGAGGCCCGGCTCGTTCTTTTGGGGTTTTCCGGCTGTCCTTCGTAGTTCCGGGGCGGGACGGGCGGTCAAGGGTGGCCGGAGGCCATCGCGCAGCGACGCGAGGTACGAGCGCCCTTGAGGGACCGGCACGACCCGGAAAACCATCGGACGGACGGGAAAACCCCAGAACAGCTCCGATACCGCCCGAGTGCATCCCGCCCTCCGACACCACCCCGCGCCTTCCGCCCCCACCCCCGCCGGCTTCCGCCGTGCTCCGACCCCGCCCCGCCCCGCCCCGCCCCGCCCCGCCCCCGCCGCGCCCCGCCCCGCCGCGCCCGCGCCCTACGCGTACCGTTCGCGGAGTTTGTACTTGAGGACCTTGCGCAGGGCTTCGTTGCGGGGCAGGGCGGCCAGGAGCTCCAGTTGCTCGGGGAGTTTGTGGGTGGCGAGGCCTTCGGCGCGGAGGTAGGCCGTGACCTGGGGGAGGGTGAGGGGGGCGGCTCCCGGGGGTTGTTCGACGACGGCGCAGACGCGTTCGCCGCGGGTCCGGTCGGGGAGACCGATGACGGCGACGTCCGCGACGCCCGGGAGGCGGTGCAGGAGGTCCTCGATCTCCTTGGCGGAGATGTTCTCGCCCTTGCGGATGATGACGTCCTTGCTGCGGCCGGTGAGGACCAGGTAGCCGTCCGGGGTGAGGTGGCCGAGGTCGCCGGTGATCAGGTAGCCGTCGGCGTCGAAGACCTCGGTGGACGGGTCGCGGCCCAGGTAGCCCTGGCAGACCGCCTCGCCGCGCAGGCGGACCTCCCCGTCCGTGTGCGGGGGGAGGGGGGTGCCGTCGGGGGTGGTGATGCGGATGGACATGCCCTGCGGGGGGCGGCCCTCGGTGGTGGCGAGGTTTTCCGGGGTGTCGTCCGGGGCGCCCATGGTGATCATGGGGACTTCGGTCATGCCGTAGCCGTGGGTGAGCTGGCAGCCGAGTTCGCGGACCACCGCGTGGTAGATCTCCGGGGGTTTGGGGGCTCCCCCGCCCGCGAGGAGGCGAAGGGTGGGGATGAGGGGGACGTCCGGGGCCTTGCGCTGTTCGGTGAGGAACATGGAGTAGAAGGCGGTCGATCCGCCGGCGACGGTGACGCCGTGGCGGCGGTAGCCGTCGAGGGCGTCCGGCATCGCGAACTTCTCGAAGAGGACCGCGGGGAAGCCGTAGAGCAGCAGCATCACCGTGTAGTCCGGTCCGGCTATGTGCGCGTAGGGAAAGGCCATCGAGCCGACGTCGGAGGGGGTCAGGCGCAGGGCGTGCGCGAGGCAGGAGCCGCCGGCGATGAGGGAGCGGTCGGTGTGCAGGACGCCCTTGGGGTCGGAGGTGGTGCCGGAGGTCCAGTAGATCCAGCGGACGTCGGTTCCGGAGGCGGGCGGCGGGGGCAGTACGGCCGGATCGCCGTCCGGGAGGGAGTCGTAGGCGTCGAAGACGCCGCGGGCGCCGAGCCGCCGGGCCATGGCGGGGTAGTCGTGGCCCCGCCACACGCCCGGGACCGCGAAGAAGTCGGCCTTGGACTCGCGGAGCGCGAAGCCGACCTCGCGGTCCCGGTAGAAGGGGATGACGGGGCTCTGGACGGCTCCGATCCGGGCGAGGGCGAAGGTGAGCAGCACGGTCTCGATGCGGGTGGGGAGCTGCCAGGCGACGACGGTGCCGGGGCGTACGCCCATGTCGTGGAGGCCTGCGGCGACGCGTTCGGCGCGGTCGCGCAGTTCACCGAAGGTGAGGTGCCGGTCCGCGGCGGGGTCTTCGGCGGCTTCGATCAGGACGGTGGTGTCCGGGGTGAGTGCGGCCCGGCGGGTGATGAGTTCCCACAGGGTGCGGGAGCGGCTCAGTTCTGTCGCAGTCGCGGTGTCCGTCATCCCGGACCTCCCCTTGGCCGATTAACTGACGGTTAGTCAGATCAAGCGCAGAGCGTAGGGCGCCGACGCTTGTCGGTCCAGGGGTGGCGGGGCTAGCTTGTTTCTGACGATCCATCAGATCAACATCAGATCGGCGTCGGATCGGCACGCATCGGCACCGGATTGGGGAGCCCATGGAACTGCCTCGGATCATCAGCGTCGACGACCATGTGATCGAGCCCGCGCACCTGTTCGACGTCTGGCTGCCCGCCAGGTACCGCGACCGCGGCCCCAAGGCGCTCACGGCCGGCATCGGCGAGCTGCAGTACACGGGCGGCAAGTACGTGATCACCATGGATCCGGACGGACCGCCGACCGACTGGTGGATCTACGAGGACCTGAAGTTCCCGTACAAGCGCAACATCGCGGCCGTCGGCTTCGACCGCGACGATATGACGCTGGAGGGGATCACCCGCCAGGAGATGCGCCAGGGGTGCTGGGACCCCAAGGCGCGCCTCGCCGACATGGACCTCAACCACGTCGAGGCCTCCCTGTGCTTCCCGACCTTCCCGCGCTTCTGCGGCCAGACCTTCGCCGAGGCGCACGACAAGGAGGTGGCCCTCGCCTGCGTACGCGCCTACAACGACTGGATGGTCGAGGAATGGTGCGGTGACAGCGGCGGCCGGCTGATCCCGCTGTGCATCATCCCGCTGTGGGACATCGGCCTGGCGGTGGCCGAGATCCGGCGCAACGCCGCCCGCGGGGTGCGCGCCGTGACCTTCTCCGAGATCCCGACCCACCTGGGGCTGCCGTCGATCCACTCCGGCTACTGGGACCCCTTCTTCGCCGTGTGCCAGGAGACCGGCACGGTGGTCAACATGCACATCGGGTCCAGCTCCCAGATGCCCGCGGCCTCCCCGGACGCGCCGCCCGCCGTCCAGGCGTCGCTCAGCTTCAACAATGCGATGGCCTCGATGATGGACTTCCTCTTCAGTGGCGTGCTGGTGAAGTTCCCGACGCTCAAGCTGGCCTACAGCGAGGGCCAGATGGGCTGGATCCCGTACGCCCTGGAGCGCGCGGACGACGTGTGGGAGGAGCACCGGGCCTGGGGCGGGGTGCGCGACCTGATCCCCGAGCCGCCGTCGGCGTACTACTACCGGCAGATCTTCTGCTGCTTCTTCCGCGACAAGCACGGGATCGCCTCGATCGACGTCGTCGGCCGCGACAACGCGACCTTCGAGACCGACTACCCGCACGTGGACTCGACCTTCCCGCACACCAAGGAGGTCGCCCTCGACCACGTGCGGGGACTGGACGAGGAGACGGTCTACAAGCTGATGCGCGGCAACGCCATCCGCATGCTCGGCCTCGATCTCGACCGGGACCGGGACCGGAACCCGGACCGGAACAAGGGCCGCTGATGGACCTGACGTACACCGAGACGGAGCGGGACTTCCGGGCGCGGCTGCGCGAGTGGCTCGCCAAGACCCTCCCCGAGCTGCCCGCCCGGCCCTCCCCCGACGACTGGCCGGGCCGGCGCGCCTACGACCTGAGCTGGCAGCGCCGGCTGTACGAGGCCGGGTACGCGGGGCTGCACTGGCCGGTGGACGCGGGCGGCCGTGGCGCCACCCCCACCCAGCACCTGATCTTCCTGGAGGAGACGGAGCGCGCCGGGGCCCCGTACGTGGGCGCGAACTTCGTCGGGCTGCTGCACGCCGGCCCGACGATCGCCGCCGAGGGCACGGCCGGACAGCGGGCGCGCTGGCTGCCGCCCGTACTGCGCGGCGACGAGGTGTGGTGCCAGGGCTTCAGCGAACCGGAGGCGGGCTCCGACCTGGCTTCCCTGCGTACCCGCGCGGTCCGCGACGGCGACGACTACGTGATCACCGGATCGAAGATCTGGACCTCGCACGCGGAGGTCGCCGACTGGTGCGAGCTGCTCGTACGCACGGACCCCGGGGCTCCCAAGCACCGCGGGATCTCCTGGCTGGCCATGCCGATGGACGCGCCCGGGGTGACGGTGCGGCCGCTGCGTACGCTCGCCGGGTCGACGGAGTTCGCCGAGGTGTTCCTCGACGAGGTGCGGGTCCCGGTCGCCAACCGGGTGGGCGCGGAGAACGACGGCTGGCGGGTCACCATGGTCACGCTGTCCTTCGAGCGGGGCACCGCCTTCGTCGGCGAGGTCGTCGCGTGCCGCAGGACCCTGGGCGAGCTGGCCCGCACGGCGAAGGCGAACGGCCGCTGGGACGACCCGGTGCTGCGCCGCCGGCTGGGGCGGCTGTCCGGGGAGTTCGGCGCGCTGTGGCGGCTGACCCAGTGGAACGTCAGCGAGTCGGAGCGTTCCGGCGGGGTGCCCGGCATCGGCGGCTCGGTCTTCAAGCTCGCCTACTCGCACGCCCGCCAGGAGCTGTACGACGTGGCGGCCGAGGTCCTGGGAGCGGCGTCGCTGTCGCTGGACGAGGAGTGGGCCCTGGACCGGCTCTCGTCCCTCTCGTACACGATCGCGGCGGGCACCTCTCAGATCCAGCGCAACATCGTCGCCGAGCGGATCCTCGGCCTCCCGAAAGGCCGGTGAGCGGGATGCACTTCCAGCCGACGCAGGACCAGCGGGACCTGCGGGCGGGCGTACGGGACCTGCTGGAGCGCCGGTACGGGCGGGAGGCGCTGCGCGCCTCGGTGGACTCGGGCACGTCCGTGGACCGCGGGCTGTGGCGGGAGCTGGGCCGGGCGGGCTTCTTCGCGCTCCGGCTCCCGGAGTCCGAAGGCGGTGTGGGGCTGGGCCTGCCGGAGGCGGCGATCGTCTTCGAGGAGGCCGGACGGGCCCTGGTGCCGGGGCCGCTGGTGGCGACGCACCTCGCCGCCGGCGTGGTGCCGGGGGCCGCGGCGGGGACGGCGGTGGTGACCGCCTTCGACCTGGGCGGGGACCTGGTGGCGTACCTGGGGGAGGCCGACGCGGTGCTGGGCGCGGACGGGCTCCCGGACGGCGAGCCGGTGCGCGCGGCGGACCCGCTGACCCCGCTGCACCGGGTCCGGCGGCGGGACGGCGCCGACGCCCCCGGGGCCGGGCCCGCGCCCGGGTCCGCGTACGGGTCCGCACCCCGGTCCGCGCCCGGCTCCGAGCCCCGGTCCGCGCCCGGCTCCGAGCCCCGGTCCGAGCCCCGGTCCGCGCCCGGGTCCGCGCCCAGGTCCGAGCCCGGGTCCGCGTACGTGTCCGAGGGGGCGCTGCTGACGGCGGCGCTCCAGGTCGGGAGCGCGCTGCGGACGCTGGAGCTGGCGGTGCGGTACGCGGGCGAGCGCGAGCAGTTCGGGCAGCCGGTCGGGGCCTTCCAGGCGGTCAAGCACCTGTGCGCGCAGATGCTGGTGCGGGCGGAGGTGGCCCGTACGGCGGTGTACGCGGCGGCGGTGACGGGTGGGCCGGGGGAGGTGGCGGCGGCGAAGCTGCTGGCGGACGAGGCCGCCGTGCTGGGCGCCCGGGACTGTCTGCAGGTGTACGGCGGGATGGGCTTCACATGGGAGGCGGACGTGCACCTGCACCTGAAGCGGGCCTGGGTGCGGGCCGAGCAGTGGCGTACGGCGGCGGAGGCGGAGGAACTGCTGGCGGCGGAGCTGCTGGACCCGGCGCGGTAGCCGGGTTTGTCGTGGTGGCTGCGTGTGACGGCCGGGCGGGCCGGGTAGCGGGAAGGGGGTACGGGAGCAACGACGCGGGACGCATGTCTGATTACAGAGAGTTGATATCGGTTCGTGTCCTTCGCCCGTCGCCTTACGGCCGGGAGTCGGGGACCTGCTCCGGTACGCTCCGACGAATGCGAGTGGTTGAGCGGCGGGAGCGTCGCACAGTATGCACCACGCCTACTCCTTCGCGCGGGAATATGCCCGAAGCGCTTGTTGTGGTGACTGTATGTCAACCATGCTGCTACGCAAGGGGGTCACGGTTGGTGATCCCGCCCCGTCGCGAGGCGAAGTGTCCGCCGGTTCGGATGGTGTGAGCGGTGCAGGTGCTTCAGGTTCAGCTGGAGGTAGGCGCGGATCCCGCCGAGGTCGGCAGGGCGCGCCGGTGGGCGCGGTCCCGACTGGCGGGGTCCGGCATAGGGGATGACGAGCCGCTCGCCGAGACGCTGATCCTGCTGATCTCCGAGTTGGTCACGAACGCCGTCGTGCACACGGGCTGTCCGGCCGTGCTGCGCATGCTGTTCGGGGGGCCGGGGGTGCGGGTCGAGGTGGCCGACGCGAGCGACCGGGCGCCGGCCCGCCGGCAGGCCTGCGGGGAGGACACCGGCGGGCGCGGTCTGGAGCTGGTGGACGGTCTGGCGGACCGGTGGGGCTGGCAGCGCGAGGGCGCGGGCAAGCGGATCTGGTGCGAGATCGACCGCGGGCGGAAGGCGGAGTCGGACGCCGCGACGAACGGCGCCGTGACGGGTGCCGCCCCGGCCGAGGCGGCTCCGTGCCGCTCGTCCGAAGTTCACACTGCGGTACGGGAACCGCACGTGTACCTCTAACGAGGTGTTGACGGTTCGTCACCTGTTGATCACCCTGGTGTGGAGCGATTCGACGCGAGGGGACGCCAAGGGCACGCCTTGACGAGTGCGGGTCGCGGGGTGGCGGCTGCCGTGCCGCGCTCGGGGCGTGCACGCGCGCCGCCGCCACCCGCAGCCTCCGGGGCAGGGGGAACGGCGGGTGGCCGCCCGAGCGCAAGCGTCGCGGACGGCCACCCGCCATTCCCTCACGGGAAGGGATCAGCCGCGGCTCGGCCAGCCGTACGCCATGCACTTCCGGGCCGGTGTCGTGGAGAGTTTCGAACGTAGTCTTCCGTAACGACGTCATGCATTACGGTCCATGTCCGGTGCGGCTCTCCGACGAAGCTCGGCGGGGTGTCGCAACCTCTCCGCGGCGTGCCGGGATCAGGGGGCATCACGAGGCGGCAACTGCAGATGCGGGTGGTCGTAGGTGCCGGTGATGCCGCCGTCGGCGCCGTAGGCGACACCTTGGAAACTCAATGACACGTCGTCTGCCACGTGCCGGAAGCGCAGGATGATCCCGTCCGGGTCGGTCACGTCCACGAACGTCCCGTCCGGGTCGGTCACCGGCCCCCGTGGGCTCAGCCCCATGTCGTGAAGCCGTTCGGCGATGGTGTTGACAGACGCCCGCGACGGGGCGGCGAGTACCACTGGGCGGGTGCCTCGCAGGTCTCGCACCCCTGGGGTGGTGTCCATGTCCTGGAGGACGAACACGAAGTTCGCGTCGGCGTCGAGCAGCACCACGCCCCAGAGGGCGCTGTCCACGGAGAACTCCCTGATGAAGGCGAGGTCGAGCACGTCGCAATACCAGCGGGTGCTGCGTGCGAGGTCGCTGACCAGTACGGTCACCGCGGCGATGCCGGAGATGCCGACTCCCATCAGTTCCTCCTCAACGGCGGCAGCCGCCCCCTCGGCCGGGGTGCGCTGACCACTCCCCAACTTCCGGTCAGTCGCGGGTGCGAGACACCGGCGCCTGTTCACAAGGCCTTCGGTTGAAGTCCCGGTCGATGAGGCCCAGTGTGACCTGATGAATCGGCCCGAACATCCCATTGCGTCATCAGCGGTATGTCGCAGGCTGAGGACCCCCTCCACCTCTTTCGGCGGCCGGCCCGGCCGGTCATGCTGCCTGCGTCGGTGACGAGCGGCTCGGGGCAGGGGCATCGGCGAGCCCCCGCCAACTTGAATTCGCAGGTCAAGGGGCTGGTGTGACCGGCTCTCGGGGTGCTCACGCTGGTCGCGGGTGGAAGTCTTCGGGGAAGATCGTCCGTCAGCGGTTGACTTCGAGATTCCTCGGAACGAGCAGGAGCTGGTCGGCTCGCTGGTTCCGGATCGCTGTGGCCGGACGGTCTTCGACGCTCCTGGGCAGCTGGATCCCTAGCTGCGCACGATGCTCCGAGGGCTCCGCTCACACACCGGATGCAGCCGCTGGACGGGGCGGGCGGGCGGGCTGCTGCTGCGGCGGCCGAAACGGCGCCGGTGGGCTGTCGCCGGTCCCTAGCGGTGTGTGGCGGTCAGGGAGAGGTAGTCGACGGGGCGTACGCGCCATTCGGCGCGGATCCCGGTGCGCAGCACGATGCTGAAGCCGGCGACTTCGCCGCGGTGCAGGGCCGCGAGGGCCGGGATGCGGCCGCCGCCGTCCGACCAGGCGAGTGCGCGGTCCACCTCGGCCGGCGACAGGGTGAAGGGGTGGGTGGTCCGGATCTGGATCCGGATCAGACGAACGGCTTCCTCGGGGGTGTCGAGCATGGCCCGGTCCAGGAGTTCGGGCACCTGGTCGTAGGCGTTCTCGTAGCAGAGGGCCTCGAACCAGTACCCGTAGTGGATCGCCACGGTGGCGTCCCGGACGGTGGCCCCGGCCGGGGTGGTGTGCGGGGTGTGGTGTCGCGCGAGCATGCGGTCACTCCTGCCGGTGCGGCGGGGCCGCCCCCTCCGGGCCGTGACGAGCGGCGGGGAGGGGGCGGCGGTGCTTCCCCCGTCAACTGGCGCAGAATTGACGGGAGTCGCCTCCCTCCGGTCCGCAGTACGTGATGCGCGATTCCGGAGGTGGCGTGCTTGGAAGGTAGCGCCAGCCAAGGCTCCGTATCAACTGTTGTACGTCTAAAGAGTGAGACGACGTATGCCAACGCGTGCTACGGCAGCCAAACGGCTCCCCTCCCACGAGGGGGGAAGGGAGCCGTTGGTAGCGGACCGCTTATGCGAGGTCGTCAAACTCGCCGGCGGCGGCTCCGTCGATGAATGCCCGGAGCTTGGCGCGCGAGGTCTTGATGATCAGGCCGGGGTCGTCGCTCTCCCGGATGAGAACCTCGCCGCCGACGACGGCCACTTCGAGGCAGTTGCCTTCCGCGTCGGTCGACTTCGAGGACTTGCGCCACTGAATGTCCATTGTTTCCACGCCTTCATACTTGTTGCGCCATTTCACGGATGAAGTCACGCGACCGTGAGGGGTCGTATGACTTCTCTTCGGTCCGGTCCAGGACCGCCCGGTAGTTGGCGAGCCGCGTCTCGGCATCGAGGAACGCGGGGCCGGTTGCGGTGTCCGTCTGCACCGTGTCGAGCTGAGGGACCGGGCCGTGCGCATAGAGTGTCGAGCTTCCCGCGTATGGAAAGCCGCCGACCCGGAAGGGAATCACCCGCACGGTCAAGTTGTCCCGCTCCGACTGCTTCAGCAGGTAGTCAAGTTGCTGCAATGCGATCCCCCGCCCGCCGTACGTCATGCGCAGGGCCGCCTCGTGAATCAGGAAGGTGCAGGCTGGGGCGTCCGGACGGTCGAGGACATCTCGGCGCTTCATCCGGTGGGAGAGCCGCCGGCGGAGGTCTATCGGTCGCAGAGGCGGAACGGCCTCCTCGAATACGGCCCGCGCGTAGTCCTCCGTCTGTAGCAGGCCCGGCATGTGCATGATCTGCACGGTGCGGAGCGCGACCGCGTGATGTTCGAGCTCGGACAGGTCCAGCTGCCCTGCGGAGAGGTCGTCGCGATAGTCGTCCCACCAGCCGCGGCCGCGTTCTTCGGCCATGGCGGCCAGGGCGTTGACGTAGGCCTGGTCCGGGCATCCGTAATGGCTGGACCATGTGCGGATGCGGTCGCTGCTGACGCCGAACCGACCGCTCTCGATGTTGCTCATCGCGGTTCGGTCGGTGCTGAGTTGCGTCGCCGCCTCGGTGAGTGAGATTCCTGCCTGCTCCCGGATCTTCCGCAACTCGGCACCCAGCCTCCGCTGTCGCGCGGTCGGAGCCTTCCTCGGTGGCATCGGCGTCCCCTCCTGTCGGATCCCAGTGTGACGCGTTGGCTTGCGCAGGGTCCACTGCGTCGCATCTATTATCCGAAACCGTAAAACAGTTGTTACTGAGCCCGCTACAGTCGTGTTCAGCACCGCGTCGCACGCCGATGGGAGCGAAGTGCAGCCGCTGACACGCGCCTTGGGCGTACGTCACCTGGGGGCGGCCAATGCCACGCGCGGCAAGCGACGCGAATCCGTACCACGTTGGGAGATGAACGTGACGAACGTGAGTGACTTAGGGCTCAGCTATCGGATGGTGGCGCCCAGCAGGGCGGATACGCCCAGGATCGCGCGGGAGTGGGTGGCGCTGATCCTGCGGGGCGCGGGGTGCGAGCACCTCGTGGAGGCGGCGCGGCTGTGCACCTCCGAGGTGGTGACCAATGCGCACCGGCATACGCCGACGGCCGTGATCGCCGTCGAGGTCGCCATCACGGGTGGGCGAGTCACCGTCGAGGTGTGTGACCGCGGGCCCGTCGGGCGGCTGGCGCGGGAAGGTCCTGGCGGCGGGCTGTTCGATACGGGGGGCCGTGGACTGGCGCTGCTGCGGGCGTACGCCGACGACTGGGCGGTGGTCGCGGGGGAGGGCGAGAAGGTGGTGTGGTTCCGACTCGTTGGTTGAGCCGGGGTGCGGGGTGGGGCAGGCGGCGGGTGCCGTGCTCGGGGCGTGCATGCGTGCCGCCGCCACCCGCAGCACGCCGCGGCGCGCTCCGCGGCTCGGAGGTCCGGGCTCCGCCACCCGGAGCGCGCCGGGGCGGAGGTCGCTGGATCGAGCCCGGCGGGATGCTGGCTTCCCTGGTGTCGATGGCCTTGAAAGGTGGCACCGGAGTCGGAGCAGCCCGTCCGCTTGTACGCGTCGGCGCCCTTGGGCGGGTCGGGGTCGACGAACAGGGCCGGGACCGGGAGGGCGACGAACGGGCCGCCCCCGCGCCGCTGCGGGGTTCCCGGGCCCGAACGGTGGCGGCGGGTCTCAGAGGACGGCCACCGGGGCCACGGGGGTGCCGGTGCCGCCGACGAAGGGCTCGGGCATGGCGGACAGGAGGAAGGCGTACCGGCCCTCTCCTGCACAGGCTGTGGACAGTTCTTCGAGGTTCCAGTTCTGGCCTTGGTGCATGCCCATCTCCACCAGGTCGAGGGCGTGCACCGGCAGCCACAGGTTCTCGATCTCCGGCGGGAAGATCTCGAAGGTCAGGGTGTCGTTGGCGACGGCCGCCACGTCCCGCGCGTGGAACCACTCCGGCGTGCGGACGGACAGCCCGGGGGACGGGAAGCCGTAGCCGTGCTTGTCGCCGGCCAGGTAGAGCTGGATCTGCCCGGTGCGGACCAGGACGATGTCGCCGGGGCGGACCGTGACCCGGCCGAACTCCTCGGCCTGCGCCAGGTCCGCCGGGGTCACCGCGCGGTCGCCCGGGAGGCGGTCCAGGCCCTTCGCGCGGGCCACGTCGAGGAGGACCCCGCGCGAGACGATGGGGGTGGCCTTGTCGATGCCGCTGAACTCGGCCCGGCCGTGGGCCGTGATGGTGCCGGCGGGGCGGCCGTTGTAGATCCGGCCCGAGTGCGAGACGTGGGTGAGGGCGTCCCAGTGGGTGCCCGCCTGGAGGCCCATGCTGACGGCGTCGTCGCTGCAGGCCACCGTGCCCGGGCCGAAGAGCTCCTGGTTGATCTGCACCATCGTGTGCAGGGGGTTGATCCGGCCGGGGATCATGCCGACCTGGACGCCGTCCTCCTTCAGGGGCAGGGCGAGGGGGACGCGGCGGCCGCTGCGGATCTCCGCCGCCGCACCCCGGACGACCTCGTCGGTGATCAGGTTCAAGGTGCCGATCTCGTCGTCGGCGCCCCAGCGCCCCCAGTTGTTGACGCGCTTGGCGATGTCGTGGAACTCGGCGGGCAGGGTCATGGGCGTCGACAGCTCCTTGCGTGAATGCGGCAACGAGGGCTTGTGCACGTACATCTGACTACCCATAGAATCTAACGGTCCGTCAGAAAACGCGGGAAGGGGCCGGACGTGGGGAACTTCTTGGCAGGCAGGGTCGTCGCCGTCACCGGCGCCGGCCGGGGCATCGGACGGGCCGTGGCACTGGCCGCGGCCGCCGAGGGCGCCAAGGTCGTCGTCAACGACTACGGCGTCGGCATCGAGGGTACGGAGCCCACGAGCGAGATCGCGGACGGCGTCGTGAAGGAGATCCAGGCCGCCGGCGGGGAGGCCGTCGCCGTCGCCGACGACGTCTCCACCATGGCGGGCGGCCGGCGCGTCATCGACACCGCGCTCACGCGGTACGGACGCATCGACGGCGTGGTCTGCGTCGCCGGCATCCTGCGCGAACGCATGCTCTTCAACATGTCCGAGGAGGAGTGGGACCCGGTTCTCGCCACCCACCTCAAGGGCACCTTCACCGTCTTCCGTGCCGCCTCCGCCGTCATGCGCCGCCAGGGCTCGGGCACGCTGATCGGCTTCACCAGCGGCAACCACCAGGGCTCGGTCGCCCAGGCCAACTACAGTGCCGCCAAGGGCGGGGTCATCTCCCTCGTCCGCTCCGCCGCGCTGGGCCTGGCCAAGTACGGGGTCACCGCCAACGCCGTCGCACCCGTCGCCCGCACCCGCATGTCCGCGAACGTCCCCATGGAGCTCAAGGAGATCGGCGAGCCCGAGGACGTCGCGGCACTGGTCACCTACCTGCTCTCCGACAGGGCCGTCGCCGTCGGCGGCGAGCGGATCACCGGGCAGGTCTACACGATTGCCGGCCCGAAGATCGCCGTCTGGGCGCAGCCGCGCGAGCTGCGCGCCGGCTACGCCGAGGGTTCCTGGACCCCGGAGAAGATCGCCGACTTCCTTCCCGGAACGGTCGGCACCGACCCGATGCCGATGCTGGCGCAGCTGGAGGCCATGGCCAGGGCGGCGGCCGCCAAGGACCGCCCCAACGCCTGACGGGGGGCGCGGCATGGATTTCGGCTTCGGGGCCGAGGACGAGGAGCTGCGCGGTCACGCTCGGGCGTGGCTGGCCGAGCACCTCGTGGGCCCGTACGCGCAGGCCGTCGGCCTCGGCGGGCCGGGCAGCGAGCACCAGGGGGTCGAGGCCCGGCGCGCGTGGGAGCGGGAGCTCGGCCGTGGCGGCTGGATCGGGCAGGGCTGGGACGCGCCGGAGGGAGCGTACGGGCAGCGGCGGCTGTCGCTGACCGGACAGGTGGTGTGGGCCGAGGAGTACGCGGCGCTGCGCGCCCCCGGCCGGGTCGGCCACATCGGGGAGAACCTCCTCGCGCCCACGCTGATCGCGTACGGCAGCGAGGAGCAGCGGCGCCGCTTCCTGCCCGCCGTCGCACGGGGCGAGGAACTGTGGTGCCAGGGCTACAGCGAGCCGGGCGCCGGCTCCGACCTCGCGGGCATCCGTACCACCGCGGTGCGCGACCCGGCCGACGGGCTCTTCCGCGTCACCGGGCAGAAGATCTGGACCTCCCTCGCCCGGGAGGCCGACTGGTGTTTCGTCCTGGCCCGCACCGAGCCGGGGTCGAAGCGCCACCGGGGGCTGTCCTTCCTGCTCGTGCGGATGGACCAGCCCGGCCGTGTGGAGGTCCGGCCGATCCGGCAGATGTCCGGGACGTCGGAGTTCAACGAGGTGTTCTTCGACGGGGCGGTCGCGGCGGAGGTCGTTGGCGGGGAGGGGGACGGCTGGACGGTGGCCATAGGCCTGCTCGCCCTGGAGCGGGGCGTCTCCACGCTGGTCCAGCAGATCGGATTCGCGGCGGAGCTGGAGCGGGTCCTCGGTCTGTACGCGGCTTCGGGTGCGGCCGACCCGGTGGTCCGAGACCGTCTCGTACGGCAGTGGGCCGAGCTGCGGACCATGCGGTGGAACGCGCTGCGGACCCTGGGCACGCAGGGCACGCAGGGCGGTCCGGGCGCGCCGAGCGTGGCCAAGCTGCTGTGGGGCGGCTGGCACCGGCGGCTCGGGGAGCTCGCGGTGGAGGTCCGGGGGGCGGCGGCCGCGGCCGGGCCGGGGGCCTGGGCGGCCGGGGTCCCGTACGAGCTCGGACTCGACGAGGAGCAGCGCCTGTTCCTGTTCACCCGCGCCGACACGATCTACGGCGGTTCGGACGAGATCCAGCGCAACATCATCGCCGAGCGGGTGCTCGGCCTGCCTAAGGAGTCCAGGTGAGAGGCGTCGTGTTCGACGGCAAGCAGGCCCGGGTGGTCGACGACCTGGAGATCCGGGATCCGGGGCCGGGGGAGGTGCTCGTCGCGATCGGTGCGGCCGGGCTGTGCCACAGCGACCTGTCGGTGATGGACGGGACGATCCCGTTCCCGCCGCCGGTGGTGCTGGGGCACGAGGGCGCGGGCGTGGTGGAGGCCGTCGGCGAGGGGGTCGCGCACGTGGCCCCCGGCGATCACGTGTCGCTGTCGACGCTGGCGAACTGCGGGGCGTGCGCGGACTGCGACCGGGGCCGGCCGACGATGTGCCGCAAGGCGATCGGGATGCCGGGGCAGCCGTTCTCGCGGGGTGGCGCGCCGCTGTTCCAGTTCGCCTCGAACTCGGCCTTCGCGGAGCGGACGATCGTCAGGGCGGTGCAGGCGGTGAAGATCCCGGCCGACATCCCGCTGACGTCGGCGGCGCTCATCGGCTGCGGCGTCCTGACGGGTGTGGGTGCGGTGCTCAACCGGGCCCGTGTCGGCAACGGCGAGACGGTCGTCGTCATCGGCACCGGCGGGATCGGGCTGAACGTCCTGCAGGGTGCCCGGATCGCCGGGGCCACGACGATCGTGGCGGTGGACGCGAACCCGGCGAAGGAGACGGTGGCCCGGCAGTTCGGGGCCACGCACTTCATCGACGCGTCCGCGGTGGCCGACTCCTCGGCGGCGGTGCGCGAGATCCTGCCGGCCGGCGCCGACCACGCCTTCGAGTGCGTGGGCGACGTCAGGCTGATCCGCCAGGCCGTCGACCTGCTCGACCGGCACGGTCAGGCGGTCCTGCTGGGCGTGCCCGGCTTCAAGGAGGAGGCGTCCTTCCTCGTCTCGTCCATGTACCTCGACAAGACGATCATGGGTTGCCGGTACGGTTCCTCGCGCCCGCAGCGGGACATCGCGCTGTACGCGGAGCTGTACCGGCAGGGCCGGCTGCTGCTGGACGAGCTGGTCACGGAGGTGTATCCGGTCGAGGACTTCGCCAAGGCCGTCGACGACGCCCACCACGGGCGGGTGGCGCGCGGGGTGCTCACCTTCTGATTCCGGCGGGCCCGGGACACCACCCGGTTGCCGGAACGCCGCATGCCGGTCCGCCCCAGGGGGGACCGGCATGCGGCGTTCGGCATTCGGTGTTCCGGCAGCCGGTGTTCCGGCGTCGGCGGGCGGGTGCCCCGTCAGCCGGCGGGCGGGTGCCTCGTCAGCCGGCGAGGCGGCCGAAGCGGCCCCGGTGGAAGAGCAGCGGATCGCCCTCCCCCGCCGCGCCCATGGCGACGACCCGGCCCACGACGATGAGGTGGTCCCCGCCGGTGTGGACGGCGTGGATCCGGCAGTCGATCCAGGCGGGCACGGCGTCGAGCTGCGGGGATCCGGTGACGGGGGCCGGGGTGTGGGTCACCCCGGCGAACTTGTCGGCACCGCTGACGGCGAAGGACCGGCACAGGTCGCCCTGTTCGGCTCCCAGGATGTTGACGCAGAACACCCCGGCGCGGGCGATCCGCGGCCAGGTGGTCGACGTACGGGCGACCATGAAGGTGACCAGGGGAGGGTCCAGGGACAGCGAGGCGAAGGACTGGCAGGCGAAGCCCGACGGCCCGTCCGCGTCCTCGCCGGGTGGTGCGGTGATGACCGTGACCCCGCTGGCGAAGTGCCCCAGCACGGCGCGGAATTCGGCCGGGCCGACCGGAGCGCGCTCGTCCTCGCCGACGGCCCGCAGGTCGGGACGCGGCAGGGCGTCGACGGGCCCTGCCTCCCGCTGCGCCGAGGCGGAGGTGGGGGAGCCGACTGACCTGAGGTATCGGACGACGGTGGCCGCCATCCCTGCATGTCCCATCACACCCCCGATTGAAGCTGACGGGTCGTCAGATGGGAAGGGGTGGGGGGACAGGGCTTCGTCGGTGCTGCCCCCTGCGCCGGATCGGCGTGCCGGTTTCACCCGGGCGGGTGAAACCGGGTGGGTGGGCGGGGGCGTGGGCACGGCCGGGGGAGGCGGCTCGGCATCGTGGCAGCGACCCCGTACCGTCGCCGTACCCCAGGAGGGCCCATGCTCGGCACCGACTTCCGCACCGGATCACCCAACTGGCTCGACCTCGGCAGCCCCGACACCGGCGCGGCCGCCGCGTTCTACGGCGCCGTGTTCGGCTGGGAGTTCGCCTCCGCCGGACCGGAGGCCGGCGGGTACGGCTTCTTCCAGCGGGACGGCAAGACCGTCGCCGCCCTCGGGCCGCTCACCGAGGAGGGCGCCCGGTCGGCGTGGATGCACCACTTCATGACCCCGGACATCCAGGCCACCGCCGAGGCCGTCCGGGCGGGCGGCGGGCGGGTGCGGACCGAACCCATGGACGTCATGGGCGAGGGGTGGCTGGCACAGTTCACCGACCCGCAGGGCGCCGAGTTCGCCTGCTGGCAACCCGGTAATACGGCGGGATTCGAGGTGGCTTCCGCGGAGAACGCCCTGGTGTGGGCGGAGCTGCACGTACCGGACCCGGTCGCGGACATCGCCTTCTACGCCGGGCTGTTCGGGTGGCGCCACGCCGAGATGCAGGCCCCTGGGATGACGTACCGGGTCCTGAGCACCGCCGACGGCGACCAGGAGGACGCCTCCTTCGGCGGGGTCGCACCCCTCGGCGACGGCGCGGGGGCGGGAGCGGGAGCGGGCGAGGAGGCGCGCTGGGTGCCCTACTTCCACGTGGGGGACGTCGACGCCACCATCGCCAGGGCCCGCGAGAACGGCGGGACCGTCCTCATGCCGGCCGCCGACGTGCCGGACGTCGGGCGGATCGGCTGGCTCGCGGACCCCTTCGGCGCGGTGTTCGCGCTGCTGAAGCCCGACCCGCGGATGTAGCCCGGCGAAGGGCCGTGGTCAGCGGCCGAGGTATCTGGGTGCGCGGCGCTCCACGAAACCCGCCACGCCCTCGTTCGCGTCGGCCGTGGTCATGTTGATCTCCTGAGCGGTGGCCTCGGCGGCCAGCGCGGCCGCCCGGTCCCCGTCCAGAGAGGCGTTGACCAGCTGCTTCGTCATGGCGAGGGCCCGGGTGGGGCCCTGGGCGAGCCGCTCGGCCCACTCCCGGGCGGCGGCCCGCAGCTCCTCGGCCGCCACCACCCGGTTGACCAGCCCGAGCCGTGCGGCCTCGGCCGCCGGGACGGCGTCGCCGAAGAACATCAGCTCCTTCGCCTTCTGCGGGCCGACCAGGCGGGGCAGCAGGTACGCGCCGCCCCCGTCCGGGACCAGGCCGCGGCGCACGAACACCTCGATGAAGCGGGCGCCCTCGGCGGCGATCACGAGGTCGCAGGCGAGGGCGAGGTGCGCACCGATACCGGCGGCCGTGCCGTTGACGGCGGCGATCACCGGCTTCTCGCAGTCGAGGACCGCCGTGATCAGGCGCTGTGCGCCGAGGCGGATCATGCGCGCCACGTCACCGGCGACCCGGTCCCCGCCGGTGGCGGGGCCACCGCGCAGATCGGCGCCCGCGCAGAAGCCCCTGCCGGTGGCGGTCAGGACGACCGCGCGCACGGCGGGGTCGGCGGAGGCGTCGTCGAGCAGGGCGATGACGCGTTCGCGCTGCGCCCGGGTGACGGCGTTCATCGCCTCGGGGCGGTTGAGGGTGATCCAGCAGACGCTGTTCTCGAGGTGGTGGAGGACGGTGTCCTCGGGGGCGGTGGCCATGCGTGGACTCCCGTTCGGGGCGGTCGGTGTGCGGTGGTGCGGCGCCCCCGAGGGAGCCCGGGTGCGGCGCCGTGCCGGGGGCGCTGCCCCCCCGGGCCCCCGCGTTTCGGACACCGGCGGGTCCGGTCCTTCCGGCGTGTCCGGCGTGTCCGGCCCGTCCGGCGTTCGACAGGCGGGGCGGGGGCAGCGTCAGCGGCAGATGGCCAGTGCGTCCAGCGCGACCGCGCCCTGACCCCGGGGGAGGACCATCAGGGGGTTGATGTCCAGTTCGGAGAGTTCGCCGCCGAACTCCAGGGCCATGCGCTGGATCCGCAGGACGACCTCCACCAGCGCGTCCACGTCGGCCGGGGGCGCGCCCCGGACGCCTTCCAGGAGGGCGTGGCCGCGCAGTTCCGTGAGCATCGCGCGGGCCTGGTCCTCGCCGAACGGCGGGACGCGGACCGCCGCGTCGTGGAGGACCTCGACGAGGACGCCGCCCAGCCCGACGGTGACGGTCGGCCCGAAGAGGTCGTCCTGGGTGACCCCGACGACCATCTCCACGCCCCGTTCCACCATCTGGCAGACCAGGATCCCGTCGAGCGGGACGTTCTCGTAGCGTGCGATGTCGGTCAGCTCCCGGTAGGCGTCGCGGATCTGGCTCGCGGAGGTCAGACCGATCTTCACCAGGCCGAGTTCGGTCTTGTGGCCGAGCTGGGGGCCGGAGGCCTTCATCACCACCGGGTAGCCGACCAGCCCGGCCGCGCGCACGGCCGCGGCGGCGCTCGTCACCAGCTGCTCGCGCGGCACCCGTATGCCGTAGGCGCGCAGGAGCTGCTTCGCGGCGTGCTCGCTGAGCTGCTGTCCCGGCCGCATGAGGGCCTGCGCCTTGCGGTACGAGGGCGACGGCGTGCGCGGCGCGTCGTCGAAGGGGGAGCGGTAGCCGGTGGTGAAGCGGTGGTGGCCGAGGTAGGCGCGGACGGCGGTGATGCAGTTGCCGAAGGTACGGAAGGTGGCCACGCGGGAGGAGCCGAGGAGGGTGGTGCGGTAGGCGTCCTCGGTGCCGACGGGGGAGCCCCAGATCACGCAGATCAGCTTGTCGGTCCGCTCGGCGGCGTCGGCCAGGTCCTGGGCGAGCCTGTCGCTCATCGGGGGGAAGGGGCCGGTGATGGGGCAGATGAGGACCCCCACCGAGGGGTCGGCGAGGATCGCGTCGATGATCTTCCGGCCGCGCCAGTCGCCGACGGGGTGGCCGCCGTTGTCGACGGGGTTGGCGACGTTCAGGTACGGCGGGATCCACTGGTGGAGTTCGTCCTGCTTGGCCTGCGAGAGGGTGGGCAGGGTCAGGCCGGCCTCGGTGGCCAGGTCGGAGAAGTGGGCGCCGGTGCCGCCGGAGATGGAGTACACGACGACGCCGTCGGCCTGGGGCCTGCGGGCCCGGGCGAGGAGGGCGGCCGTGTCCTGGAGTTCGTCCAGGCCGTCGACGCGGATCACGCCGAACTGGCGCATGGCGGCGTCCACGACGGTGTCGGCGCCGGTCAGCTTCCCGGTGTGGGAGGCGGCCATGCGGGCGCCGGTCTCGGTGCGGCCGACCTTGACGGCGACGACGGGGACGCCGTTGCGGGCGGCCCGGTCGGCGGCCAGCAGGAAGGACCGGCCGTCCTTGAGGCCCTCCACGTAGGCGGCGATCGCGCCGACCTCGGGCTGCTCGGCGAAGTAGGAGATGAAGTCGGCGGTCTCCAGATCGGCCTCGTTGCCCGTGGGCGCCCAGTGGGACAGCCGGATGCCCAGTTCCTGGAGGGTGTAGACGGGCCGGCCCTGGTGGCCGGACTGGGTGATCAGGGCGATCGCCGGGCCGTCGAGGTCGTGGCGGAACTCCTCGAAGGCGTTGAGGTTGGTGTTCGGGCCCAGCAGGCGTAGCCCGGAGCGCCGGACGGCGGCGGCGAGGCGTTCCTGGGCGGCGGCTCCCGCGTCGCCGGTCTCGGCGAAGCCGGAGGCGAAGGCGACCGCGAACTTCACCTTGGTGTCGGCGAGTTCCTCGATGACAGGCAGCGGATCGGAGACCAGCAGGACGGCGAGGTCCACCTGTTCGGGCAGGTCGGCGACGCAGGGGTGGCAGGCCCGCCCGAAGACGGTGGCGCGGGTGGGGTGCACGGGGTGGATCCGGGCGCCGACGCGCTCTGCCCAGGCGATGAGCTGGCGGGTGATGCCGGTGTTGGGTCTGCCCTCGGCGTCGGAGGCGCCGACGACCGCCACGGACTCGGGCCGGAAGAACCGGTCCAGGTCGGGTACGTCGGCGTGCAGCGGCCGTCCGCTGACGTCCACGGGGATCGCGTCGTCGGCGGAGGGGGCCGCCGAGGAATGGACGGCCGTCCTGGGGGTCTCCCCGCAGGCCTCGACTCGTGCGCGGAAGTCGGTGGTGAGGGTGCCGTGAGTAGATCCAAGCATCGTTCCGCCCGCTCCTGCTCGATGAACCTCGATGGAACTCGATAACTGACGTGCAGTCAGATTACTGAACTGACGAGCCGTCAGGAACAGGGCTGCGCAAAAAGCTGGTGGAGGTGGTGTGGTGAACGGTGACAGACTCCCGAGGAGCGGGTCCAGAGTGCACTTCAGGCCGAGATCGCCCGCCTCTCCTCCCGGGCGGTCGCCGCGGTCCACCGCGAGGAGTGCCGGCGCCTGTGCGAGGAGCGCCCGTGCGAGGAGCGGCAGGGCGAGGAGCTGTGGCGCCGGCCCGTGCCCGGTCCGTTCGCCCGCCGGCAGCCGCACCGCGGGAGCCCGGTGGGCCCGGTGGCACCGGCGGCTGTACGACCGGGGCCATCTCCTGTGACGGGCGGAGCGGCGGGCCGGCGCGCCCGGGTCAGGGGCGGACCGTCCGCCGGGCCACCGCCTTGGCGATCTTCTCCGCGTCCAGGGCCATCTCGCGGAACATGCCGCTGATGGGGTTGGTGAAGCCGGTGAAGTACAGGTCGCGGGCCCCCGCCGGGGTGTGGGCGCCGTGCGTACGGGGGCGGCCGCGCTCGTCCAGCACCCCGAGGTGCCCGACCAGTTCCTCCAGTCGGCGGTGGTAGCCGGTGGCTGCTATCACCGTGTCCGGGGTGATGCGCGAGCCGTCCGCGAGCACCACCTCCGCCCCGTCGAAGGAGGTCACGGCGGCCACCGGCTCCACCTTCCCGGCGCGCACCGCGTCGATCAGACCCACGTCCTGGACCGGGATCGCCCCCTCCTTGACCCGGCTGTAGAGGCCGGTGGTGGGGCGCGGGAGCCCGTACGCCGACAGGTCCGGGACCGAGGCCCGGGCCACGAGCGCGCCCAGCCGGTCCACCAGCCGCACCGGCAGCCGCCGGACGAGGATCCCGCTGCGCTGGGCGGGCCAGCCGGCTGTGGAGCGGCGCATCAGGTGCGGGGCGGTGCGCACGGCGAGGCGCACCCGGGCCGCGCCGCCCTCGGCGAGGTCGGCGGCCACCTCGGCGCCGGTGTTGCCGACGCCGACGACGAGGACGTCCTGGCCGGTGTACGGCAGGGGGTTGCGGTAGTCGGCGGCGTGCAGCAGCCGGCCGCCGTACGACTCCAGGCCCGGCCAGTCGGGCAGTCTGGGCGTGTGGTTGAAGCCGGTGGCGACGACGACGGCCGCAGCGGACAGTACCCGCCCGCCGCTGGCGTGCAGGGTCCAGCCGCCCTCGTCCTCGGGGCCGGGCTCGATCCGGGTCACCTCGACGCCGGTGACGAGTTCCAGCTCGTGGAACTCGACGTACTTCTCCAGGTAGCGCACGACGTCGTCGCGGGAGACCCAGCGCCCGAACCGGCGGGGCATCGCCAGGCCCGGGAGGGCGGACAACCGGCGCGTGGTGTGCAGGTGCAGCCGGTCGTAGTGGCGCCGCCAGGACGCGCCGACGGCGTCGGACTTCTCGACGACCACGGCGCGGACCCCGCGGGCGCGCAGCGCGGCGGCCGCGGCGAGGCCGCCGGGGCCGGCCCCGATCACGTACACGGGGCGGGGCTGGGTGGTCATGTCGACTGGGGGTGCGGGGACTGCGGGCATGAGGTGTGATCGTATCGCCACGCTGGGTTGATGGGTCTCGGACAAGGAGGGAATCGATTGCGGATCGGTCACGGCGGCGGACCCGTGGGCGGCCGGAGCCCTGCGGGATCGCCCCGCGGCCTTGCGGGATCGGTCCGCGGCCTTGCGGGATCGCTCCGCATCCGCTGAACTGACGTACCGTCAGATCAGTGGTGAGGGGAGTGGGGGCTGCCGATGCAGACCGTCTGGCTCAGTGGGGCCGAATGGCTCGCCGTGCTCCGGATAGGCCTCGGCCTGTGGTGGCTGGAGAGCTGGCGGCACAAGGACAAGAAGGGCTGGTTCGAACGCGGCACCGGCATCGCCTGGGCCGCCGACGTCGCGAACAAGCACCGCTGGGCCTTCGTCGGGAGCGGCTTCCGGCAGGTCGTCGCACCGCGGCCGAGGGCGATGGCGTACCTCGTGGTCTACGCGGAACTCGCCCTCGGGCTGGGCCTGGTGTCCGGCTTCCTGACCCCGGTGGCCCTGGTCGGCGGGCTCCTCCTGAACCTCCTCTACCTGGTGCTGATGATCCACGACTGGGCCGAGCAGGGGCAGAACGCGATGATGGCGCTCATCTCCCTCGTCGCGCTCCTCGCCATGTCCTGGCAGACCTGGTCCCTCGACGCGGCGATCGGACTGTTCCTTTGAGCGGCACCGTGCGCCACGACCTGCCCGAGGCCGACGACTTCACCCGCCCCTACTGGGACGCCGCGGCGCAGGGCCGGCTCCTGCTGCGACGGTGCGGCGCCTGCGGGCGGGCGCACCACTATCCGCGCGAGTTCTGCCCCCACTGCTGGGCCGGTGAGGACCGGGTGGTCTGGGAGGAGGCGAGCGGCCGGGCCACCCTCTACACGTGGTCGGTGATCCACCGCAACGACCTCCCGCCGTTCGGTACGCGTGTCCCCTACACGGCGGCCGTCGTCGACCTGGCCGAAGGCCCGCGGATGATGACCGAGGTGGTGGACTGCGCGGCGGCCGACCTGCGCGTCGGCATGCCGCTGACGGTCACCTTCCGCGAGGCCGCGGACGGGGTGTGGGTGGCGGTCTTCCGTCCCGGGCCCCGCGCTCGGCAACGGTCCTGACCGACACCGGCGGCTCGCCGATGTCGGTCGGGACCGCCGACCGGGCCGGGTCAGGGCCAGAGCAGCTCACGGACCCAGGAGCCGCCCGCGGTGCGCCGGTAGCGCAGGCGGACGTGCCTGCGGGCGGCGTCCCCCTGGAAGAACTCCACCTCGGCGGGGGCCAGTACGTACCGCGTCCAGGTCGGAGCCGGTGCGTCCGGCTCCGATCCGGCCCGCTCCCAGGCGGCCGCCGAGGCCCGCGCCAGTTCCTCCACCGAACCCAGCACCTCGCTCTGCCGCCCCGTGAGCGCGGCCGCGAGCGCACCGCGCGAACGGACCGCCAGGTCCGCCCGGCTCTCCTGCGGCCCACAGGCGGTGACCGTGCCCCGGACCCGGACCTGCCGGCCCACCGACGGCCAGTAGAACCCGAGCGCCGCCTCCGGCCGCGCGGCCAGCTGCACGCCCTTGGCGCTCGTGGCGTGCGAGGCGAAGTGCCAGCCCCGCCCGTCGACCTCGTGCAGCATCAGCGTCCGCACGTCGGGCCGCCCCTCGCCGTCCACCGTGGCCAGGCTCATCGTGTGCGGCTCCGGCTGCCCCGCCCGCGCGGCGTGCACGAACCACTCCCGGAACAGCGCCACCGGCTCACCGGGGGCCGCCCCCGTGTCGAACCGGGGGAGCGGGGCGTCCCACACCCGCAGGGCGTGCAGGACGCCGTGGAACTCCTCGTCGCCGATGACGCCGCTCTCGCTGCCTTCAGTGCCTTCACGGCTATCCCGGCCTTCGCTGCTCATGGCGTCCAGGCTAAGCGGGACCGAGCGGCCCGACAGCAGCGGGGAGGCGCAGGTCACATCCGCCATGACCGCCACGCGCGACTCGACTACTTCGCCGATCCGACCGCCGGCCAGGCCTTCAGGTACCTCATGCCGGCCGGGAAGCTGATCAAGGAATCGCCGTGGCGGGCCGTGCTGCGGGAGGTCTTCGCCTTCGGATTCGACGAGGTGGCCGCGGCAGTGAGGCGCTCGGAAGCGGCCTGCCGTATTTTGAGATCCTGTGGCCGAGGCCCGCCGCCAGCCGCTCCATGGGGGGTACCGTCCCGTCAGAAGCGGTCGCAGATCGGGGTGGCGGATGTGAGCGGGTACATCGAGGAGCAGGAGCGGATCGGCCAGCGAGTCCGGCGTCAACGGCTCTCAGTGGGGATGACTCAGGCCGACCTCGCCGCCGCGCTCGGTCGGACGCAGGGCTGGGTGTCCAAGCTGGAGAAGGGCCGGATCGAGCTGGACCGGGCCGGTCTGATCAACGCCGTTGCCGCCGCCCTGCACTGCCATCCGAACGCGCTGATCGAGCGTCCGTACACCGGTGGTGGCGCCGAGACGAAGTGGCAGGTGTCCGCGGCTTCGATCCTGCGGGAGCTGCGCCGCTATGACCTGGCTCCGGTCTTCGACGGAATCCCGCGCCCGTCCGAGGTGCTCTGGCGCGACATGAGGCGCCTGCTGCGCCTGCGCGATGCGGCAGCGAACGGCGCCGTGCTGAGCGAGCTGCCGGACATGCTGCGCGAGGCCCGCGCCCTTGCCGAGGTGTCCACCGGCCATGAACGGGAAGAGGCGTACGCGATCTACGCGGTCGCCTGCAAGTTCGCCCACACCGCCGCCCACGCTCTCGGACATCCCGAGCTGGTCGCCATGGCGTGCGAGCGGGCCACATGGTCGGCGCAGCTTTCCGGCGACCTTGTGATGCCCGCGATGGCACTGTGGATGCGAATGTGGGACACCTGGGCCTCCGCCGACTGGGATGACGCGCTCGCCCTCGGAGACAAGGCCCTCGCCGGAATCGAAGCCGAGTACGAGGCCGGTGACCCACTCGCCCTGCGCATGTGGGGCGCCCTTCACCTGCGAGCCGCGATCTCGTGCGCGCGGGGCGGCAACGGCGCCGGGTCGGACGAGCGTCTCGCCCTGGCCCGTACGGCTGGCGAGCGGGTCAACGCCTATGTGGGGCCCGAGATCCACGACCGGCACTCGGTCACCTTCAGCCTTGGCAACGTGATCATCCACAGCGTCAGCGCGGCCCTTGAAATGAGCGACCAGACGAAGGCCCTGCGGCTCAACCGTGAGGCGGACCCCGCGCACATTGCGGTTCTGCCGAACTCCCGTCTCGGGCACCACCACATGGACCTTGCCCGCGCGTGGCTGTGGGACGGCAACCGCGATCAGGCCCTGTCCGAGCTGGAGACCGCTGAGCGCATTGCCCCTCAACTCGTCCGCAACCACCCCGTCGCCCGCGCCACCCTGCGAAAGATCGTCTACGCCGAGCGGGTCGCCACCCGCCAGCGCCTGCGGGGCATGACCGGACGTTTTTCGCTGGACTGATCAGCGGGTATTCCGCGCATTCATATTGGCCTGTAGTGGGGGGCATACGTTCCGCTACATGACCTCGACACGTCGCACTGACCATGACCGCGTACGACACCAGCCGGATGACCCCGATCGCCGGTGGCCCCTGCGCGGCGATCTCGCATACGACATCGCCAACTTCCGTACGGGAGTGGTCATGGGCACCCCCGAGGACACCGGGATCACGTTCTACCGCCTGACCCCGGAAGGCGGGGGCCACGACGGCTGGAATGCCACCCTCGACACCCTCGTACCCCCCGAGGATGTCCCCGCTGCGCTCCCCCGGCGAGCCCCCGGCGCCGCGGTGCAGCCGCAGCCGGAGTGTGCCCCGTGGGACGACCCTTTCGGCGACAGTCCCGACCCCAGCCCCTTCCTGCGCACCCACGCCGATCGCGGCATGGACCGATTCATGCAGTCGGCGGGCGCGGACGGTTCGGCATGAGCAGGCGCCCCTCCTGGCTCCACGAAGGGGCCCGCATCTTCGATTCCGCCAACGACCGCGAGGCGGTCGTTCAGTTCATCGGCGAGTGGGAGGACCCGGCCACGCGTCGGGTCATCCCCGAGGCAGTGTTCCTGCGCCCCGAGGGCGGCGGCCGGGAATGGGTGGTCGCCGACCACCAGGCCCTGCGGCCGGCCGCCCCTCACTGACCACCGAAACCTCCTGCCCCGCACCCCTACGGTCCGGGGTGGGCGCACCGATCGAACCGATCGAGAGGAGCACGATGCACAGCGCCATACGGCTCGCGACCAGGCCCAGCTCGGTCATCATGCAGCCGACCACGCAGTGCTTACCAATGGATTGCAGGTACTGCTACCTGCCGTTCCGCAAGACGAAGCACCTGATGCCGGTGGATGTCGCCGAGTCGGTGGCCCAGTCCGTCAACGCGTGGGCTGCGGACAACCCCAAGTTCGAGGTCGTCTGGCACGGCGGGGAGCCGCTCGCCACCGGCCGCGAGCGCCTCGGCGCGCTCATGGCCCCGTTCAAGGGCGTGAAGCACAGCGTGCAGACGAACGCTGCGCTCGTGGACGAGGCGTGGTGCGAGTTCCTGCTGGAGCACGACTTCGCCGTGGGCGTCAGCATTGACGGCCCCGAGGACATGAACACTCACCGCGTCACTCTCGCCGGCCACCCCGGATTCCGAATCACCATGCGGGGAATCGAACGGCTGCAACGGCATGGCATCCCGTTCTCCACCATCGCGGTCGTCTCCGACCCCGACCCGGCCGACGCCTCCCGCTTCTACGAGTTCTTTGCCGCTCTGGGCGTGACCACCCTCGGCGTGAACGTCGAAGAGGAGGAGGGCGTAAACCTCGGTGCCCGGTCTGCCGACCACGGGCGGGCGGTGGAGTTCTGGGCCGCCCTTGCGGATGCCTGGCGATCCAACCCCGTCGTACGCCTGCGGGAAGTCCAGCGGGTCCTCAACTTCGCCGGTGCCGTCCTCGGCGGCCATGCCACCGACCCCTCCCCGACTTCGGCTCCCTGGGACCCGCTGCCGACCGTCGCCCACGACGGCGGGGTGGTCATGCTCTCGCCCGAGCTTGCCGGATTCACCGACGCCCGGTTCGGCGACTTCACCACCGGCAACGTGCTGAAGGACGGTCTGGACGTCCTCGTCGCCGAGGCTGAGCTGCGCACACCCTGGATCTCCGAGTTCTGGAGCGGCGTGGACGACTGTCGCGCCACCTGTCCGGCCTTCGCCTTCTGCGGAGGAGCGCACCCCGCGAACCGGTACTTCGAGCACGCCGGCCGGTTCGACGGGACCAGGACCCGGTACTGCACCACCGCCAAGATCGCCCTACTCGAAGGAGTGACACGACATGTCCGCGAACACGCACGCTGACGCCTCCACGCTCGTGATGGACTCGGCCGAGGGATTCCGGTCCCTGCTGGCGGCCGCCGGTTCCACCGCTGTCGCCCGCTGGGACAACGACTGGAGCAACCACGAGTTCGACAACCAGCTCACCGCCGGGATCACCTTCGACAACCGGCCCACGTGGGACAACCCGCAGCCCACGTTCGACAACCGGCCCACCTGGGACAACTGGAAGAACAAGTAGCCCACGGGGGCGGTCCTGCCACAGTGCGAGGCCGCCCCGGCACCTCCGAGAAGGAGCATCATGGCCACCCGTACGTTCGGCGACGTCACCGTCACCACGCCCGACCTGGAGGAGCCCGGCCTCTACCTCTCCAGCGTCGACACGCTCGACAGCTCCCGCGGAATCGTCCAGGACTTCGCGTATGGGGAAGCCGACCTGCGCTCGCTCGACCTCGCGGACGCCCAGCTCATCACCGGCCGCATCAACGGAGTCCGCTCGAAGCGAGTCGAGTTCGAAACCCTGAATCTGCATGGGGTTGAAATCAGCGGCAGCGACCTCGGCTCGGCCCGTTGGAGCGAAAGCAAGCTGACCCGCGTCACCATCCGCGACACGAAGCTGATGGGCTCCGCCATGGACGGCCTAGTGCTCGACGACGTCCTCTTCGAGAACTGCAAGCTCGACTTCGCCACCTTCGAGAAGGTCCGCGCGACGGGCCCCGTCGTCTTCTCCGGCTGCGTCCTCACCGAGGCCACGTTCACCGACTGCGACCTGACCGACGTCGTGTTCTCGGGGTGCACGCTGCGGCTCACCGAATTCGGCGCCGGCCGATACCGGGACGCTGACCTTCGCGGCAACGACCTCTCGGCGATCCGCGGCGTCGCGAATCTCTCGAAGATCCGCATCACACACGCCCAGCAGGCCGACCTCGCCGAGGCCCTGGTGGCCGACCTCGACCTCGACGTCAGCGACGACTGACAGGAGGCTCCCTCATGCCCTTGCACATCGCGTACGGCGACCCCGCCGCGCTCCGTGCCCGCTGCGAGACGGCCACCGTACGGACCACCCTCAAGAACGAGACCGTCTACGAGTCCGGGGCGGTCGTCCCGGCCGGGCAGTGGCGCCCCATGACCGCCGCAGACGTCAGGTCCCTCACAGCGCCTCGCAGGCCCCTGGACAGCACTCTGGTGGAGATCGTCCGGCCCCCCTTCCAGGCAGGTCTCCCGCTCGAAGACCTGCCCCGGGCCCTGGGCGATCCGGACGCGGTGTACCTGGGGCAGGCCCTGGCGAAGCCGGACATGGTCACCACCACGGACAACTACGAGGACGGGCGGCTGATCGGCCTGCACCTCGACAACTGGGACAAGCTCCGCTGCTCCGACCGTCACACAGGCCGCCGCAGGATCGCCCTCAACCTGGGGCCCGGAACCCGCTACATCGTCCTCGGCGCCTTGGACGTCCAGACCGTATGCCGCGCGGTCCACGGCACCGGCCATGAGCACCGCTACCCCCACACCAACGATTTCCGGGCCTACGTCGCAGCCGGCCACCCCATCCGCGTCGTCCGCATCCGCCTCGCACCTGGCGAGGGCTACATAGCCCCTACCGAGTACCTGCTCCACGACGGCTCGACGCAAGACCAGGACCTCCCGTCGGCCGCTGCGTTCTGGCTCGGCCGGTTCCCCCGCGGCCTGCTGACCTCGCTGGTCTGACCGTGCACCGCCGAGCCCCCTGCACTCCGTCTCCACCGGATCGAGGAGGCGCTCAGCGCCTCACCCTCGCGATCCTTACCCCGGTGCCCCACCCGCGCCCGAACCCCCGCCCCGGCGAAACACCGCTCCCCTATCCCCGCCCCAGCAGGACCGTGCCCGAGGAGCAGAACCAGCCGCCCGTGCCCGAGGCCAGGGCCACCTGCGGGAGGTGGCCGCCGGGTTTGGTGACCTGGCCCGCTCCCGCCTCGCCGCGTAGCTGGCGGACCGCCTCCACCAGCAGGAACAGGCCCCGCATGCCCGGGTGGCAGGCCGAGAGGCCGCCTCCGTCCGTGTTGACCGGCAGTTCCCCGTCGCGCAGCAGGCGGCCCTTCTCCACGAAGGCCCCGCCCTCGCCCTTCCCGCAGAAGCCGAGGTCCTCCAGGGTCACCAGCGTCATGTAGGTGAAGGCGTCGTAGATCTCGGCGAGGTCCACGTCCGCGGGGGTCAGACCGGCCCGTTCGAAGGCGATGCGGCCCGAGACGGCGGCGGGGGAGACGGTGAAGTCCTCCCACTCGGACATGGTGGTGTGGGAAACGGAGGTGCCCGATCCCAGGATCCACACCGGCGCCTTCGCGGTGTCCGGTACGTGGTCCTCGGCCGCCAGGAGCACCGCGCAGCCGCCGTCCGAGCGGATGCAGCAGTGCAGTTTCGTGAAGGGGTCGGCGATCATCTCGCCGGACAGCACGTCCTCGACGGTGATCGGGTCGCGGAACATCGCGTCGGGGTTGGTCGCCGCGTTCGCCCGGGCCTGTACGGCGACCGCGGCGAGCTGCTCCAGGGTCGTGCCGTACTGGTGCATGTGGCGGCGGGCCGCCATGGCGTACTTGGAGATCAGCGTGTGGCCGTACGGGACCTCGAACTGCAGCGGTCCCCTCGCCCCGAAGGAGAGGTTCGACGTGCGCCGCCGGGCCTTGATGTCGGCGCGGGCGGTCGATCCGTAGACCAGCAGGACGGCGTTGGCGTGTCCCGCGGCGATCGCGTCCGCCGCGTGCGCGGCCATGACCTCCCAGGTTGAACCGCCCACGGAGGTGGAGTCGACCCAGGTGGGGCGCAGGCCGAGGTACTCGGCCACCTCGACCGGTGCGAGCGTGCCGAGGCCGGCCGAGGCGAAGCCGTCGATGAAGGAGCGGTCCAGGCCGGAGTCGGTCAGGGCCCGCCGGGCGGCCTGTGCGTGCAGGGCGTAGGGGGTGGGGCCGTCCACCCGGCCGCAGTCCGAGAGGGCGACGCCGACCACCGCGACCCGTCGGCGGGGGGTGGATGCAGGTGTGAGTCCAGGCATGCGAGGACGGTACATCTGACGTATCGTCAGATGCTAGGCCCCCCGGCTCCGCCCCGGCCCCCGGCCCCCGGCTCCGCCCCGGCCCGGCCCCGACCCCGGCTCCCGGCCCCGACCCCGGCTCCCGGCCCAGACCCCGGCTCCCGGCCCCGGCTCCGCCCCGGCTCCGCCCCGGCCCGGCCCCGGCCCGGCTCCCGGCCCCGACTCCGGCTCCCGACCCCGACCCCGGCTCCCGACCCCGACCCCGGCTCCCGGCTCCGCCCCGGCCCCGGCTCCTCCCCGGGGGCACGCCCGCAATCCGGCTCCCTCACCCCCTGTGCTTCTGTCGCCCGGCGCCCTAACATGACGGCCCGTCAGAAACGGGGAGGAGCCCGACGATGGATGCCGCCTTCACCGCGGAGCAGGACGCGATACGGCGAACCCTGCGCGAGATCCTGGGCAAACGCTGCGGTCCCGACGAGGTCAAGGCCGCGGTCCGTACCGCTGCCGGACACGACCGCGAGCTGTGGCAGCAGCTCTCCCGGCAGCTCGGGCTGCCGGGCATCGCCGTGGCCGAGGAGTACGGCGGGGTCGGCTGCACCCCTGCCGACCTGGCCCTGGCCTGCGAGGAGACCGGGCGCGCGCTGCTGCCCTCGCCACTGCTGGCGACCGCCGTGCTGTGCGCGCCCCTGGTCGCGGCCCTCGGCAGCGGCGCCCAGCGCTCCGCACTGCTCCCGCCGCTGGCGTCGGGCGGGCTGACCGCCGCCCTCGCCGTCCCCGGTCCGCTGCTGGCCACCGCCCTCGCGCTGACCGGCGAGGACGCCGTGGGCCAGTGGTCCGGTGGCGGCCGGGCCGGCGGGATCCAGGCCCGGCCCGGCGAGGCCGGCGACGGCTGGCGCCTGTACGGGGAGGCCGCCCAGGTGCTCGACGGGCACAGCGCCCCGCTGCTGCTGGTTCCCGCGCACGCCGGCGGCTTCGCGCGCAGCCGTACGCTGCTGTTCCTCGTACGGGAGGACGCGCCGGGTCTCGTGCGGTCGCGGCAGGCCGTGCTCGACGAGACCCGCCCGCAGGCGCGGATCCAACTGCGCGACGTGCCGGCCGAGTTGCTCGGCGATCCCGGCGGGGAGGGGCGGGCGGCCGACGTGCCGGCGGCCCTCGCCGCCACCGGGCGCACCGCCTCCGCGGCCCTCGCCGCCGAGGCGGTCGGGGCAGCGGACCAGGCGCTCGCGCGCACCGTGGAGTACGTCCGCCAGCGGGAGCAGTTCGGCCGGGCGATCGGCTCCTTCCAGGCGGTCAAGCACCGGCTCGCCGACCTGTACGTGCAGGTGCAGGCGGCCCGCTCGGCGGCCTACTACGCCGCCTGGGACCCGGACCAGGGAGGCCTCGCGCTCGCCCAGGCCCTGGAGGCGCTGCGGATGACGGCGGGGGAGGCGATCCAGCTGCACGGCGGCATCGGCTTCACCTGGGAGCACGACGCGCACCTCTACTTCAAGCGGGCGGCCTCGGACGAGCTGCTGTTCGGCCCGGTGCACCGGCTGCGGGCGCACGCCGCGGACCGTGCGGGCCTGTTCGCGCCGGCGCCGGCCTCCGCCCCGACGGCCGCATCCGCGTCCGCGTCCGTATCCGCGTCCGCATCCGTGCCCGTGTCCGGGGTCGCGTCCGGGGTCGCGTCCCCACCCACCGCCGCGGCTCCTGACGCTCCCCCGCCCGCACACGAGAAGGTGGCCGTCTGATGGCTCGCGTGGCCCCCGGCGTCAAGCTGATGCAGAAGGTCTCCTCGACCACCCTGTTCGCCAAGATCGCACCGCACTTCATCCCCGCCATGGACAAGGCGGTGCACCGGCTCACCCGCGGCAAGGTGCTGCTGAGCGCCCGGATGCTGCCGGGTGTGGTCCTCACGGCGAAGGGCGCCCGGACGGGCGAACCGCGCACCACACCGCTCGCGTGCATGCCGGAGGACGGCGGGAGGAGCTGGATCCTGATCGGGTCCAACTTCGGCCGCCCCGGGCACCCGGCATGGACCGGGAACCTGCTCAAGCACCCGGACGCGAACGTGAGTTGGCAAGGCGAGGAGATAGCCGTACGGGCCCGGCTGCTGGCGGGTGAGGAGCGCGCGGAGGTGTGGCGGGCGGTGCTGGGTTTCTGGCCGCCGTACGCGACGTACCAGGCGCGCATCGAGCGTGAGATCCGGCTGTTCCGCCTGGAGCGTCGCTGATCCCGGGCGGGTCGTGGCGCCGGCGCGGAGCCGGCCGGGGGTGGCCGGGGGCGGCCGAGGGGGGGCGGACCCGGAGCGGGTCCGCCGTTACCTGGTCGGCTTCTTGCCCGTGATGCCGAGGTGGACGAGCAGCGCCAGGTTCGGCTTGAGCTCCGCCTGCTTGACGCCCCAGGTCTGGAAGCCCTTCTGGTGCGAGGCGACCGCGGCCAGCATCGCGACCAGCGAACCGGCCATCGCGGCGGGGCTGACGTCCTTGTCGACCTTGCCCTTGGCCTGCAGCTCCTTCACCGATTCCGTGAGGGAGTTGGTGACCGAGTTCAGGATCTTCATGCGGATCTTGTAGAACCGCTTGTCGCCCTCGGCCGCGCCGAGGTCGACCACGCGCAGGATGGCGTCGTTGCGACGCCAGAACTCCAGGAATCCGTCGACGAGTTCCTCGGCGGCGGACCATCCGGACTTGCCGACCCAGGTCCGGCCCTCGACGAGCGACGTCAACTGCGCGCCCTCGGTGGCCATCTGCTCGGCGATCTCCAGGACGGCGCCCTCGACGTCCGGGAAGTACTGGTAGAAGGTCGCGGGGGAGGTGCCGGCCTTGCGGGCGACGTCGATCACCTTGACGTCGCGGTACGGCGAGGAGCTGAGCATCTCGCCGAGGCAGTCGAGCAGCTTCTGCCGCGTCGCCTGGCCGCGCCGGCCGGCGACACGCCCGTCGACGGTGCGTACTTGTCCTGTCATGCCGTCAGCTTACCGAGGGGTGGTCGGCGCGCTATTCGGCCGCCTGCAAATGGGGTTACGGGCCCCCTGGCCTGGGCGGGAGGCAGTCCCGGGCGATCACGGAGGGGGATTTCCGGCCGGATGCGCCCCGTAGCCGACCGGTAGCCGCCCGGTAGCCGCCCGGTGGTCACGGTCCGGGCGTGTCGCCCGGTTCCGCGAGGTTTCCCCCGAATAGTCTTATCAACAGGCTGTGGACAAGTTTTCGGGCGGATCATGGCTGAGAGAGGTGGGAGGTCACACACCCCCGCAGAACGGAAGGAACCGGGCCCATGGCCGCATTCGTGGAAGGCGCACCCTGCTGGGTGGACGCCTCGCTTCCGGACGTCGAGGCGGGCAAGCGGTTCTACGGCGAGCTCTTCGGCTGGACCTTCGCGGACAGCGCGGGCGCCGAGTACGGCCACTACACGCAGGCCTACAGCCGGGGCCGCAACGTCGCCGCCCTCGCCCCCAAGCCCGACGGCCGGATGCCCACGGTCTGGGGCGTCTACCTCTACACCACCGACGCCCACGCCTGCGCCCAGCGCATCCGGGCCGCGGGCGGCCAGATGGTGATGGACCCGATGCCGGTCGGCCCGTACGGCACCGCCGCCATGGCCGCCGACCCCGGCGGAGCCGTCTTCGGGCTGTGGCAGCCGGGCACCCACCACGGCTTCGAGGCCCAGCAGGAGCCGTACACGTACTGCTGGAGCGAGGTCTACACCCGGGCCCGCGACGCCGTGGACGTCTTCTACGCCAAGGTCTTCGGCTACGTCCCGCAGGACCAGGACGACGCCGGCGTCGAATACCGCATCTGGTCGCCGCCCGGCAAGGCCCCCGGCACGGACACCGCCGTCCTGGGCCGCAGCCTGATCACGGACGCCTTCCCGGAGATCATGCCGGCGCACTTCCTCGTCTACTTCGCCGTCCCGGACTGCGACCGGGCCGTCGCCACGGCGCAGCGCCTCGGCGGCCGGGTCACCGCGGACCCCTTCGACACCCCCTACGGGCGGATCGCGGTCGTCGCGGACAATCAGGGGGCGGTCTTCGGACTGCTCTCGCAACCGCGTACCGAGGCGGCCGGGTAGGCGCCGGGGACCGGCCGCCGGGCAGATCACACCGTGCTGCTCGCCGCGCCGGGGCCGGACCCGGCCAGGGCCTGACAGAATCGGGGTTGCGCGACCCGGGCTGCGCCCCGGGATGAGACGCGGCACGGGGCCGGCCCCGTGCCGGTGGGAGCGGGCCCGGTGAGTGGCCCGTACGGGGAGGTGTGGAGGCGAGTGGTGGAGCAGCTGACGCAGCACGACCCGAGACGGATCGGCCCCTTCGAGGTGCTGGGACGGCTCGGCGCCGGCGGCATGGGGCTGGTCTATCTCGCGCGGTCCGCGTCCGGACGGCGGGTCGCGATCAAGACGGTGCGCACCGAGCTCGCCGAGGACCAGCTCTTCCGCGTCCGCTTCACCCGCGAGGTGGAGGCGGCGCGTGCGGTGTCCGGCTTCTACACGGCGGCCGTGGTCGACGCCGACCCGCGGGCCGCCGTGCCGTGGCTGGCCACCGCGTACGTGCCGGCGCCCTCCCTGGAGGAGATCGTCAACGAGTGCGGGCCGATGCCCGCCCAGGCCGTACGGTGGCTCGCCGCCGGTATCGCCGAGGCCCTGCAGTCCATCCACGGAGCCGGTCTCGTCCACCGCGACCTCAAGCCGTCGAACGTGCTCGTGGTCGAGGACGGCCCGCGGGTGATCGACTTCGGTATCGCCAGCGGTGTCTCGAACACCCGCCTGACCATGACGAACGTCGCCGTCGGCACCCCCGCCTACATGTCGCCCGAGCAGGCGAAGGACTCCCGCAGCGTCAAGGGCGCCAGCGACGTCTTCTCGCTCGGCTCCACGCTGGTCTTCGCGGCGACCGGGCACCCGCCGTACCACGGGGCGAACCCGGTGGAGACGGTCTTCATGCTGCTGCGCGAGGGGCCGAACCTGGAAGGGCTCCCCGAGGAGCTGCGGCCCCTGATCGAGTCCTGCATGCAGATGGACGCCTCGCTGCGCCCCACCCCGGCCGACCTGCAGGCGCAGCTGGCCCCGCACCTGTTCGACGGCGGAGACGAGAGCGGTACCGCCTCGGCGTGGCTGCCGGGCCGGGCCGTCGCGATGATCGAGGCCCGGCGCGCGGGGAACCGTACGCCCGCCGCGGCCGTACCCGTGCCCGGCCGTGACGGACGCGGCGGCGGTGACGGACGCGGCGGCGGCGCGGCCCGCGGGCCGCTGTCGGAGCAGGCGACGCACCGCCGGCCCCGCGGCGCCGAGGGCTGGGTGGACCCGCGGACCGGCCAGGCCGTGCCGCAGCGCCCGCACCACCCGCCGCGGTCCCCGGTGCCGTCGGGCGAGCCCGTGCGCCTGGGCGGCTCGCCGGTGCCGATCGGGCCTGGCCCGTTCGCCACTGTCGCGGCGTCGGCCGCGCACGGCGCCCGGGCGGACTCGGCGACCGGCTGGGTCCGCCCGCCCGACGGCTCCGCGCCCGCCCAAGCCACCGGACCGGTCACCCCCTCCGTTCCGGGTCCCGGCGCGGCCCCGGACAGCGGCCGCTGGCGGCCGTGGCGGTTCCGCATGTCGAACGAGGTCTGGGGCACCCCGACCGTCGCGGGCAACCTGCTGTACGTGACCTCCTTCGAGGTCCACGCACTGGACGTGGCCAGCGGTCGCCGCCAGTTCAAGACCCGTGACGTCGCCTGGTCCATGGCGGTGGCCGACGGCCGGATCCACGCCTCGGACGGACCGTCCCTGTACGCGCTCGACGGCTCGGACGGCTCCGAGCGGTGGCGGCTGTCCACCGACGCCTGGGTGTACGCGCTGCGCGCCGAGCGGGGCACTGTGGTCACCGCCACGCGCGGCGGCGGCGTACAGGCCTGGGAGGCGTCCAGCGGCCAGAAGCTGTGGGAGCTGACGGGCGCGCAGAGCGACTTCGAGACCCCGGAGGCGGCCCCCGTCCTGCACGAGGGCACGGTGTACGTGTGGCAGGAGGCGCGGCTGCGCGCCCTGGACGCCCGCAGCGGCCGGGAGTCCTGGTCTTACCCGATCGGTGACGTCGGCTCCTGCGGAAACGTGCCGGTGCGGGTCACGCCCGCCGCGGACGGCAACGTGTACGTCGCGGCCGGCACCCGGGTGATCTCCGTGGACCGGGCGTCGGGCCGGGTCCGCTGGCACTTCGAGGCCCCCGCGGTCTTCCTGGCCCCGCCGGCCTTCGCGCCGGGTCCGGCGGTCACGGGCGGCGGGGTCTACCTCGCCGACTACCTGGGCACCGTCTACGCCCTCGACGCGGCCACGGGCCAGGACCGCTGGCGGATCGCGACGGAGTCACGGCAGTCCTCCGACCCGGTGCTGGTGGTGGGCGGCAACGTCCACCTGGGGGCGGGCAGCGCGCTCTACACGCTCGACGCGGTCACCGGCACCCCGAAGTGGCGGTTCGCGGCGGGCGGCGAGATCACGGGCCTGCCGGCGGTCGCGGACGGCCGGGTGCACTTCGGTTCGGCCGACCACTGCCTGTACACGCTCGACGCGGCGGGCGGTCAGCTCCGCTGGAAGCTGGCCACGGGCGGCGAGATCGCGGGCGCCCCGGTCGCGGAGGCGGGGGTGGTGTACGCGTGCAGCAAGGACCGCTGCGTGTACGCCCTGGACGCGGCGAAGGGCACGGGCACCCGTACGAGCGGGTGACCCGACCGGGGCCGGGTCCGGCCCCGCCGGGTCGCGCACCGCACCGGGAGTGACAGGATGGACCCCATGAGCAACGTTTTCTTCGACATCAACATCAACGGCGCCCCCGCCGGCCGCATCGTCTTCAAGCTGTACGACGACGTCGTCCCGAAGACCGCGCGCAACTTCCGCGAGCTGGCCACCGGCCAGAACGGTTACGGTTACGCCGGCTCGGGCTTCCACCGCGTCATCCCGCAGTTCATGCTCCAGGGTGGTGACTTCACCAACCACAACGGCACCGGCGGCAAGTCCATCTACGGCGAGAAGTTCGAGGACGAGAACTTCGAGCTGAAGCACGACCGCCCGTACCTGCTGTCGATGGCGAACGCCGGCCGCAACACCAACGGCTCGCAGTTCTTCATCACCACGGTCGTCACCTCGTGGCTCGACGGCAAGCACGTCGTCTTCGGCGAGGTCGTCGAGGGCCAGGCCCTCGTCGACCAGATCGAGGCCCTGGGCTCCCAGTCCGGCGCCCCGAAGGGCAAGATCGAGATCGCGGCCTCCGGCGTCGTCGAGGCCTGATCCCCACCCGCCTGCCCGGCCGGTCGGCCCCGCCCCCTCCCCGGGGGCCGGGGCCGCCGCCGTTTCCGGGCCCGCCCGGTGGCGTGACCCGCCGCTTGTCCGAGGGGGTCCCGAGGGGGTCCCGCTGACGGGCTGCTTCAGCGCATGCGGAACGCCGTTCCCGCGCGGCGGTTCCTGAAGAGGTCCGCCTGGCGGTCCGGGGGCAGGTTGCCCAGGGCGATCAGGGCCGGGGCCTGCGCCAGGGCCTGCTGGAGCGCGGCCTGCTTCGCCGACCACAGGGCCCGTACGGTGCCCTGCACGGCCTCCGTCGGGAAGCCCGCCAGGGTCTGTGCCGCGCGCAGGGCCGCCGGGAGCAGTCCGTCCGGTGCGGTCAGCTCGGAGACCAGGCCGATCTCGTGGGCCCGCCGCGCGGAGAGCCGTTCCGCGGTGCCCATCAGGGACATCCGGGCGGCCTCGCCGAAGGGCATGCGCTGGGCCATGTAGACGGCCTCGTAGGCACTGACCATCCCGTACGTGGTGTGCGGGTCGAAGAAGGTCGCCGACTCGGAGGCGATGAGGAAGTCCGCCTCGCCCAGCAGGTAGAAGGCCCCGCCGCAGGCCATGCCGTTGACGGCGGCGATCACCGGCTTCCACAGGTCGCGGGACTTGGGGCCGATCGCGATCAGCGGGTCGTCGGCGGAGTAGGGCGACGCGGGCTGCGGCACCTCGACGCCGCGGTCGATGCCGGTGCAGAAGGCGGCCGGACCGGCGCCGGTCAGGACGACCGCCCGGACCTCCTCGGCGAACCGGAGCTCGTGCCAGGCCGCGCCCAGTTCGGCGGCGGTGGCCAGATCGACGGCGTTGTGCCGGTGCTGCCGGTCCAGGGTGACCACCGCGACCCCGGTGGCCCTGTCCCGCTCCACCCGGACGGTCACGGCTTCTCCAGGAGCCAGCGCGGCACGGTCATTCCGCCCGCCTCGGTGAAGGTCACGTGGACGCGTGCGCCGATGCGCAGCCGGGCCGGGTCCATGGAGTCGAGCGGGGCGTCGGCGGAGGTCACCAGGTTCCCGGCGAGCCGGATGTGCGGGGCGTCGGCGAGCTCGACGAGGATCACGTTGTACGGGGCCTGCGCGGCGTAGGCGGGCAGCAGCGGCGGGTGCGGCCGGACGTAGGACCAGATGCGGCCCCGGCCGCTCATGCGGCGCCACTCGCTGTCGAAGGACCGGCAGTGGGGGCAGCAGGGGCGGGGTGGGAAGCGCAGTCTGCCGCAGGCGGCGCAGGCCTGGACGCGCAGTTCGCCCCGGGCGGCGTACTCCCAGAAGGGGGCGCCGTCCTCGTCGGGGACGGGCAGGAGCAGGGCGTCCGCGGATGCGGTGGACGCGGCGGGCGCGGCGGACGGGGCGGCTTCGGGCGCGGTGGTCATCGGTCGGTCAGCTCCTCAGCAGGATCGCGGACGTCGGGACGCCTTCGCCTGCCGTTACCAGGCAGGTCGCGGCGTCCGGCACCTGGGCGGTGGAGACGCCGCGCAGTTGCTTGACGCCCTCGTTGATCAGGTTGAAGCCGTGCACGTACGCCTCGGACAGGCCGCCGCCGCCGGTGTTGAGGGGGAGCCGGCCGCCCAGCTCCAGGGCGCCGCCCTCGGTGAAGGCGGCGCCCTCGCCGCGTCCGCAGAAGCCGTAGCCCTCCAGGGAGAGCGGGATGAGCGGGGTGAAGGCGTCGTAGATCTGGGCGACGTCCACGTCCTGGGGGCCGAAGTCGGCCTGCTTCCACAGGTGCCGGGCGGCGGTCCAGGCGGGCCCGGACAGGGGGTCGTCGTTCCAGTAGTTGACCATGCCGTGGTGCTGGGAGGGCAGGCCCTGGGCGGCGGAGTGGACGTAGACGGGCCTGTGGCGGCAGTCGCGGGCCCGTTCGGCGGAGACGATCACGCAGGCCAGGGCGCCGTCGGTCTCCAGGCAGTTGTCGAAGAGGCAGAGCGGGTCGCTGATCATGCGGGAGGTCATGTACATCTCGCGGGTCAGCGGGCGTTCGTACATCATCGCGGCGGGGTTCTCGTTGGCCCGGTTGCGGCAGGCCATCGCCACGTTGAAGAGGTGGTCGCGGGTGGCTCCGTACTCGTGCATGTAGCGGCGGGCCAGCATGCCGATCTCGTCGGCAGGGCGCAGCAGGCCGAAGGGGCGGGTCCACTGGCCGGGGGTGGGCAGTTGGACGGCGGTGTTCTTCCAGGGGCGCGGGCCGGACCCGCGTTTGCGGGAGCGCCAGGCGACGCCGACGGTGGCCTGGCCGGTGGCCACGGCGGCGGCGAGGTGGCCGACGGTGGCGCAGGACCCGCCGCCTCCGTAGCCGATCTTGGAGAAGAAGGTGACGTCGCCCGCGCCGATGGCCTTGGCGACCTCGACCTCGTCGGTCTCCTCCATGGTGTAGGAGGAGAAGGCGTCGACCTCGGACGGTTCGACGCCGGCGTCGGCGAGGGCGGCCAGGATCGCCCGGCAGGCCAGTTCCTTCTCGGACTGCGGCAGGTGTTTGGCAAAGGCGGTCTGGCCGATGCCGACTATCGCCGTAGCGTCCTTGAGCGTTGCCGCCATCGCCACCTCCGGGGAGTGCGCCAGTACTGACAGCCGCGAAGGCTACAGCTAATCTGACGGATAGTCAGCTACTGGGTTCGCGGGAGGGTGGCACGCATGGGCGACGACGGGCTGCGCGAGGACGTCCACGGGGGCGCGAGCGAGGGCGCATCCGGGGGCGCGAGTCGGGGCGTGAGCCAGGGCGTGCGCGGGGGTGCTTCCCAGGGCGGGGGTGCTGCCGAGGGCGGGCGCGGCGGTGGTCGCGAGGAGGCGCGTGAGCGGGCGCGTGAGGGAGCGCGCGAGGGGGCTCATGGGGACGTACGCGAAGACGTACGCGGTGACGCGCGCGAAGACGTACGCGGTGACGCGCGCGAAGACGTACGCGGTGACGCGCGCGAAGACGTACGCGGTGACGCGCGCGAAGACGCGCGCGGTGACCTGCGCTGGGGGACCATCGCGGGGCTGATCCGGTCGGCGGCCGCGCGGTACGCCGACCGCGAGGCCGTCGTCGACGGGCGCGTCCGGATCGACTACGCGCAGCTCGGGGAGCGCGTCGAGCGCGCCGCGGCCGCCTGCGTCGCCGCCGGGCTGGAGCCCGGCGACCGGGTCGCCGTCTGGGCCCCCAACACCCTGGACTGGATCGTCTCCGCGCTGGGCGCCGTCTCGGCGGGCGCCGTTCTCGTCCCCCTGAACACCCGTTTCAAGGGTGCGGAAGCGGCGTACGTCCTCCGGCGCAGCCGGGCTCGGCTGCTGTTCGTCACCGGTACCTTCCTCGGTACCTCCTACGTCGCCTCCCTGCGCCGGGCCGCGGCCGAGGGGCCGGGCCGCGGACCCCTGCCCGGGCTGCCGCACCTGGACGAGGTCGTCGTCCTCGCCGAGGACGCCCCCGACTCCTTCCGCACCTGGAAGGACTTCCTCGCCGGCGGGGACCGGATCACCGCGGAGGCGGTCCGCGAGCGCGCCGAGGCCATCAGCCCCGACGCCCCCTCCGACATCATCTTCACCTCCGGCACCACCGGCAGTCCCAAGGGCGCGGTCATCACCCACGCGCAGTCCCTGCGCTGCTACGACGTGTGGAGCGAGCTCGCCGGCCTGCGCGAGGGCGACCGCTACCTGATCGTGAACCCCTTCTTCCACACCTTCGGCTACAAGGCCGGGATCATCGCCTGCCTGATGCGCGGGGCGACGATGGTCCCGCAGCCCGTCTTCAACGCGGACACCGTCCTCGCCAACGTCGCCGCCGAACGGATCTCCGTGCTCCCCGGGCCGCCCACCCTGCACCAGTCCCTCCTGGACCACCCCCAGCGCGACCAGCACGACCTCTCCGCCCTGCGGCTGGTTGTCACCGGTGCCGCCGTGGTCCCACTGCGGCTCGTCGAGCGCCTGCGCGAGGAGCTGCACATCGCCACCGTCCTCACCGCCTACGGCCTCTCCGAGGCAGGCGGCATCGTCACCATGTGCCGCCGGGGCGACCCCGCCGAGGTCGTCTCCGCCACCTCGGGCCGGGCCATCCCGGACACCGAGGTGGCGGTCCTGGACGGCAGCGGCCGCCCGCTGCCGACCGGGACCCCCGGCGAGATCGCGGTCCGCGGCTACCACGTCATGCAGGGGTACTTCGAGGCCCCCGACGAGACGGCCGCGGCGATCACCCCGGAGGGCTGGCTGCACACCGGCGACGTGGGGGTGCTGGACGGACACGGGAACCTGCGCATCACCGACCGGATCAAGGACATGTTCATCGTCGGCGGCTTCAACGCCTACCCGGCCGAGATAGAGCAACTCCTCGGCTTGCACCCGGACATCGCCGACGTCGCCGTCGTCGGCGTCCCCGACCCGCGCCTGGGCGAGGTCGGCAGGGCCTACGCGGTCCGCCGCCCCGGCTCCACCCTCACCGCCGACGACCTGATCGCCTGGTCCCGCCGCGAGATGGCCAACTACAAGGTCCCGCGCACGGTCGAGTTCGTCACCGAACTCCCCCGCAACGCGAGCGGCAAGGTCCTCAAACGCGAACTCCGCACCCGCACCTGACCCCGCCCCGCTGTACGCCGTACGCCGTCGGCCACCCGGCCACCCGGTCACCCGGTCGCGCGGGTCGTGGGGACGCCAACCCGTCCCGGCCGTGCACCCGTGGGTCAGCGGGCGTAGGAGCCCAGGCCCACCAGGCAGTAGACGTACTGGTTGAGGACGGTGGAGCCGCGCATGTAGCGGTAGGAGAAGGCGTACTGGGTCCTGGGGTTGTCGTTGCAGCTGTTCAGGTCCGCAGTGCCGGGGATGCTCTCGATCACCCGGTAGTGAGCGTCGGAGGCCGAGCAGGGGACCTCCTCGACGCCGCTGACGCTGCGGGGCGTCGTCGAATCCGGGAGCTGCCCGTTGAGGCAGGTGCCCCGGTCGAAGGGGCTGGGCTCGGGGCTCGGCTCGGCGCTCGGCTCGGAGCCGTACGCGGTGGTGGCGGCGGCTTCGGGGGCCGGCGTCCACGGCGAGGGGGTGGCGAAGGGAGTCCACGAGGACGACCGGGTGGGCACGGCGTCGGCGGCGGGTTCGGCGTCGCCGCCGCCCAGCAGGAAGAAGCCGATGACCAGGACCGCCGCGACGGCGAGCCCCACCAGGCAGCCGCGCCCGCCGCCCGTCTGCGGGGCCGGGACGGGCCGCTGTGCGACCGTGTCCGCCGTCGGTGGGGGAGTGATGCCGCCGGCCCCCGCGATCCAGGCCGCGCCCGCGCCGGACACGTGGATGCGTAAGCGCATCTCCTCGGTGCCGACACGGACCTTGACGAGGTCGCCGTGCCGGCAGGGGGGTATGCGCAGCCGGACCGTTCCGGTCGGCAGCTCCACGGGGAGGATCACACCGTGGGCGGCCTGCTGGGGGGAGATCGTGACGACCATTTCCTGTGACGACACCGGCTGCTCCAGGGAGTGAGGGTGGTGCGCAGGCTGCCTGACGGTTCCTCACGGATTGTGCCCTGTGTCCCGTGGGCGACGCAGTCGTTCCGCCGAGTCTCAGGAGCGGCGGGCCAGTACCAGCCGCCAGCGCGGAGCGCCGTCGGGCAGGCGGCCGAAGTGCGCGAGCGGGACGGTCTCCACGGTGAAGCCGGCCGCCCCGAGGTCGGCGCGCACCCCGCTCAGCGGGAAGGTCCGGTAGTACATGACGAAGGGCGGCCGCCACACCGCGTTGCGCACCCGCATCGCGGCGTCGAAGCCCGCCACCGCCCACCACACCGGTGAGCCGGGCGGGATCGGGGCGCCGATGGGGAAGGCGAAGACGCCTCCCTCGCGCAGTGCCGCGTGCACCCCGGAGAAGAGCGCGGGCCGCTCGGAGGGCAGGAAGTGGCCGAAGGCCCCGAAGCTGACGGCCAAGTCGTAGCGGTCCGAGAGTTCTGGCGGCAGGGCCCGCGCGTCGGCCCGTACGAAGTCCACGCGGTCGTCGTCCGCGTGCCCGCGCCCGGCCTCGGCGAGCATGCCCGCGCTGAGGTCCACCCCGGTGACGCGGTCCCGGCACAGCCGCCGCAGCATCCCGATCCCGGCGCCGGTGCCGCAGCACACGTCCAGGCCGGAGCCGAAGGTGCCCTCCCGCTGGGCAAGGGTCTCCTCGACCGCGTCGAGCATCCGGTCCGGGGTGCGGAAGGGGGTGTGGTCGAACTTCGGCGCGAGGAGGTCGTAGCCCCGCTCGACGGAGGAGAGGCCCTGCACGGCCAGTTCGCGGACGCTCGGCCCGTGGGAGGAGAACACACCCCCAGCCTAGGCCGCCGAGGCCGGGCATACGTGTGCGGCGGTCGCGGTGGCTCCCCCTCCGGGCCACCGCGACCGCCGTTCCCCCGTTGCTCCCCCGATTTCCCCCCGAGCCCCCGATTCCCCCGTGGGCTCCCCCGTGCTCGTGCCGGTGTTACGGGCGCGGACCGGACGCGTGGTTGTCCAGCGTCCGGATCTCCTCGTCCACGGCCGGGTCGTCCGCCGGCGGCTTGATCTCGATGCCCGACGCGTGGTTGTCCAGGGTCTCGATCTCGACGCCCGAGGCGTGGTTGTCGAGCGGCTTGATGGTGCCGTCGTTCGGCAGGATGTTCTCGTTCGTCGTCATCGGTTCTCCTGATGGATGGGTGGGACCCGTTCGGCGATTCCCCCGATGACCGCCGAACGGGTGATCCTTCCAAACGACCCGGATGTCCCCCGACGCACCGGGTCGATGCACCTATCGTGCCGTTCGGCGATAAACGAACGATGAACGCCTCGTTCAGCAAGCGCTCTTGCAGGTCAGGCGGCGATCTCCGTGGCCAGCAAGGTCTGCACCTCGGTCAGTTCGGCCGAACCGAGCTGCCGGAACACGGCCTCCGCGTCCCGCCAGCACGCCCGCGCCCGGTCCGTCTGCCCCAGCCGCCGCAGGGCCTTGCCCAGCACGGTCAGCACGGTCGCGCGCCGCCACTCCCCGCCGATGCCGCGCAGCGCGATGGCCTGCTCGGCGTGCGCGGCGGCCAGCGTGGGCCGGCGCGCGGCGAGATGGGCGACGGCCAGCCGGAAGTGGGTCACGCCCTCCCACAGCGGCTGCCGGTTGTCATGGAAGAGGGCCAGGGCCTCGGTGAGCTGTGCGAGCGCCTCCCCGAGCCGGCCCGCCTGGGTGAGCGCGATGCCGAGCGCGTAGCGGCCGTTGGCCAGGCGCAGGGACAGGCCCATCCGGTCGTAGATGGCGATGCCCTGCTGCGCGAGGTCTATGGCGCTGGTCAGGCGGCCCAGTTCCACGTGGATGCGGGACAGGTTGCACAGGGCGCTCGCCTCGCCGACGTTGTTGGCGTCGGCACGGAAGTTCTGGATGGCCTCCAGCAGGTACCGCTCGCCGTCCGCGTGGCGTCCCTCGTAGAGGGCGATGATCCCCCGGTCGTTGGGCGCCCAGCAGCTGGGCAGCGGGTCACCGGCCTCGCGGGCCAGGGCCGTGGCCTGGCGGGCCTCGTCGTCGGCCTCGGCGAAGCGGCCGGCGACCAGGTGCACGTTGGTGAGGGTGGTGCGGGCGCGGCCCTCGGCGTACGGGTCCTTGGCGGCCTGGGCGGCGTCGCGCAGGGCGGTCGCGGCGGACTCGTACTGCCTGGAGTTGGCCCCGGACTCGGCCAGGTCCTTGGCCGCCCACAGCAGGTCCACGGCCCGGCGCAGCACCGGGGAGTCGCCGCCCCGCGCGGAGGCCTGCCGTACGCACGCCAGCAGCGGCCCGGCCTCCGCGTACAGCCAGTCCAGGGCGGCGCGCGGCTCGGCGAAGACCAGCCCGGGGTAGTGGGTGTCGGACAGGTGCGCGGGCAGCCGGTCACCGGGGCGTTCCAGGGCGTAGACCCCGGAGGCGGTGGCCAGGTAGAAGTCCAGGAGGCGGTCCAGGGCCGCCTCGCGCCCGCTCGGCGGCTGCTCGTCGCGCTCGGCGCAGGCACGCGCGTAGAGGCGTACGAGGTCGTGGAAGCGGTAGCGGCCGGGGGCGGCGGATTCCAGGAGGGAGCAGTCGACCAAAGCCTCCAGGAGGTCCTCGGTGTCGTACTCGGGCAGGTCGAGTACGGCGGCGGCCGCCGACAGCGAGATGTCGGGGCCGTCGGCGAGGCCGAGGAGGCGGAAGGCGCGCTGCTGGGCCGGTTCCAGCTGGCCGTAGCCGAGCTCGAAGGTGGCCTTGACCGCCAGGTCGCCGGACTGGAGCTCGTCGAGGCGGCGGCGTTCGTCGCCGAGCTTGGCGGCGAGGACGGAGACGGTCCAGGTGCGGCGGGCCGCGAGCCGGGAGGCGGCGATCCGGATGGCCAGCGGCAGGAACCCGCAGGCGCCGACGACGTCGAGGGCGGCCTGGCGTTCGGCGCCCACGCGTTCCTCACCGACGATGCGGGTGAAGAGCTGGAGGGCCTCCTCGGGGCTCATCACGTCGAGGTCGACGAGATGGGCCCCGGCGAGGCCCGCCATGCGGACGCGGCTGGTGACGAGGGCGGCGCAGCCGGCGGTGCCGGGCAGCAGCGGGCGGACCTGGGCGGCGTCGCGGGCGTTGTCGAGGAGGACCAGGACGCGGCGGCCGTCGAGGGTGGAGCGGTAGAGCGCGGCCCGTTCGGCCGGGGAGTCGGGGATGGCGGTGTCGGGGGTGCCGAGCGCGCGCAGGAAGGAGCCGAGGACGGCCTCCGGTTCGGTGGGGCGGGCGTCGGTGCCCTGGAGGTCGACGTAGAGCTGGCCGTCCGGGAAGTGCGGGCGGGCGGCGTGCGCGACGTGGACGGCGAGGGTGGTCTTGCCGACGCCGCCGATGCCGGCGAGCGCGGAGACGGCCATGACCTGGTCCTGGGCGCCGCCGGAGAGGATCGTGCCGAGTTCGGCGACGAAGCTGGAGCGGCCCGTGAAGTCGGGTACGGTCGCGGGCAGCTGGGCGGGCCTCACGTGAGCGGCGGTGGCGGCCGGGGCGGGGTCTTCGGCGCGGGCCAGATCGGCGTCGGCGTTCAGGATGCGCTGCTGGAGGGCGGCCAGCTCGGGGCGCGGGTCGACGCCGAGCTCGTCGGCGAGGAGGCGGCGGGTGTCGGCGTACACGGCGAGGGCCTCGGCCTGCCGGCCGCTGCGGTAGAGGGCGAGCATGAGCAGCTCGCGCAGCCGTTCGCGCAGCGGGTGGGCGGCGGTGAGGGCGGTGAGTTCGGAGACGGCCTCGGCGTGGTGGCCGAGCTCCAGGTCGAGGTCGAGGCGGGACTCCAGGAGCTGGAGGCGCCATTCGGCGAGCCGGGTGCGCTCGGTCTCGGCGTGCGGGCCGGGGACCCCGGCGAGGGGTTCGCCCTCCCACAGGTCGAGGGCGCGGGCCAGGAGCGTACGGGCGAGGGAGCGGTCCCCGGCGGCCCGGGCGCTCTCGGCGTCGGCGGCGAGGCCGCGGGCGACGCCGAGGTCGAGGGTGGCGGCGGAGCGCAGCCGGATGGCGTAGCCGCCGGACTCGGTGACGAGCAGGCCGGGGTCGACGACCTTGCGCAGGCGGGAGGCGTAGGTGCGGATGGTGGCGAGGGCCTGCTGCGGGGGGTCCTCGCCCCAGATGGCGTCGATCAGTTCGGGGGCGGTGGCGGTGCGGCCGTCGCGCAGCAGGAGTACGGCGAGCAGGGCGCGCTGCTGGGGGGTGCCGGAGGGCAGGGCCTCGGCGCCCCGCCAGGCCCGGACGGGCCCGAGAACGGCGAACCGGGACTCGCGGTCGCTGCCGGTGCCGCCTGGTGCGGTCGCGGTGGCGCCTGCGGTGGCGCCTGCGGCGGGCCCGGGGGTCGCGGGCTGGGCCGTGCTGGGTGCGGGTGCGGGTGCGGGCCGGGCGGGGCCTGGGGCGGTCGCGGCGTGGCCTGCGGCGGGCCCGGGGGTCTCGGCGGGGTCGGCCGTGCCGGGTGCGGGTCGGGCGGGGCCTGGGGCGGTCGCGGCGGTGCCTGCGGCGGGGGCGGGGGCCGCGGCGGGGGCGGGCGTGCCGGGTGCGGGTGCGGCTATGGGCCGGGCGGGGCCTGGGGCGGTCGCGGCGTGGCCTGCGGTGGGGGCGGGGGTCGCGGGCTGGGCCGTGCCGGGTGCGGGCCGGGCGGGGCCTGGGGCGGTCGCGGTGTCGCCTGCGGTGGTCTCGGCGGTATCTGGGGCGGTCGCGGCGGTGTCCTGGGCGGGGCCGGAGGTTCGGGCGGGCTCGGGCGTGCCGGGTACGGCTGTGGTCGGGGTGGTGCGGCCCGCCGTCGCGCCTGCGGCGGCGGGGCCCGGCGTGCCGGGGGCGTGGCCACGGCCGGCTGCGGCGCCTGCGGCGGCCGTCGGCGGTACGGGACCGGCGGGGCGGGCGGGGCGGGTGGGGTCGGCTCCGGACGCGGCGGCCGCGCGGGCCTCGGGGTGTTTCCGCGGGTGCGGGATGGCCGGTACGCCGTCCATCTGTCGTCCCCCTGCCTTCCGTCGGTGTAAGGGTCAGTCTGCCCTGTCTCGCGCGTACACGTCAGCCCGTCCATGACCGATCACAGACCAACTAGCTGACGGTTCGTCAGATCGGCGCTACCGTATGCGCCATGGAGACCTTCCCGAAGATCATCTCGGTGGACGACCACACGGTTGAGCCCCCCCACGTCTGGCAGGACCGGCTCCCGTCCAAGTACCGGGACACCGGCCCCCGCATCGTCCGCGCCCCGCTCAAGGAAATGACCTTCCTCGGCGGCAAGTTCGCTCCCGTCATGGGAGCCCGCGGCGACGACGGCCCGATCGGCGACTGGTGGGTGTACGAGGACCTGCACCGGCCGCTCACCCGCCTCGACACCGCCGTCGGGTACGACCGCGACGAGATCAAGCTGGAAGTCATCACCTACGAGCAGATGCGCCCGGGCTCCTTCTCGGTTCCCGACCGGTTGGCCGACATGGACGTCAACCACGTCCAGTCGGCGCTCTGTTTCCCCACCTTCCCCCGCTTCTGCGGCCAGACCTTCACCGAGGCCAAGGACCGTGAGCTGGGGCTCCTCGGCGTACGGGCCTACAACGACTGGATGGTGGAGGAGTGGTGCGGCCCCGACGCCCGCGGCCGTCTCATCCCGCTCACCCTCGTCCCGCTCTGGGACGCCCGGCTGGCCGCCGCGGAGGTGCGCCGCAACGCGGCGCGCGGCGTGCGCGCGGTCGCCTTCTCGGAGATACCCCCGCACCTGGGCCTGCCCTCGATCCACACCGACGAGTGGGACCCTTTCCTCCAGGCGTGCGACGAGACCGGCACGGTCATCGCCATGCACATCGGCTCCTCCTCCCGCATGCCGTCCACCTCCCCGGACGCCCCGCCCGCGGTCGGCTCCACCATCACCTTCGCCAACTGCTGCTTCTCCATGGTCGACTGGCTGATGAGTGGCAAATTCGAACGCTTCCCCCATCTGAAGATCATGTACGCGGAGGGTCAGATCGGCTGGATCCCGTACATCCTTGAGCGCGCCGACGTGGTCTGGGAGGAGAACCGCGGGTGGGGCGGGGTCGCGGACAAGGTGCTCAGGCCGCCGTCCGAGCTCTTCGCCGGGCACGTCTTCGGCTGCTTCTTCGACGACGCCTTCGGCCTGAAGAACCTCGACTCCATCGGCGTCGGCAACGTCCTCTACGAGACCGACTACCCCCACTCCGACTCGACGTGGCCGAAGTCCCGTGAGGTCGGCGAGGCGCAGATGGGCCACCTGGACCCGGACGTGGTGGACCGTATCGTGCGGGGCAACGCGATCGACCTGCTCGGGCTCACCCCGGACGGCCTGTGGCCGGGACCGGGCTCGACCGCCTGACCCCGTGGTCCGGCCCCGGTGCCGGCTCGGCCGCCCGACCGGCCCGACCGCCCGGCCAATGCAGGCGTGTCCGCTGGTGACGGTCTCGGCCACGGAGGAGCTGGTGAAGCCGCAGCTCAGGTTGGCGGTGCCGGTGCCTTCTTTGACGAGCGCGGACAGGCTGCCGGGAGTGACGGACCGGCTACGCAGGGGTCGTCACATGCCTTGCACCCGGCCGTGCGGGCAAGGCATGCTTCGCCAGGGCAAGGCGGAAGGATCATCATGCCGGTGGACAAGCGGAGCGTCGTGACGGCGGTGCTGTGTGCGGTGGCGGCACTGGGGGCTTCCGCGGCGGTCGCGAAGCTCGCGCCGCCGCCCGAGGCGACCGCGCCCGTACAGGCGAAGGCCGCGCAGCCCTCCCTCTCGCCGACTGCTCCCTCGCGCTCGCACGAGCCGAAGCCCCAGCTGTCCGGGCAGCCCGGGACCACCCTGCCGCCAGGCGTCACGCCCCCGCCGGGCGGGCCCGCCTCCTTCACCGGCGCCCTGTTCACCAACGGCCTGGACAGCGACCACTTCTGCACCGCCACCGTGGTGCAGAGCCCCGGCCGCAACCTCATCGTCACCGCCGGGCACTGCCTGCTCGCCGGGAAGCAGGCCGACGGGACCGCCGTCTTCGCCCCCGCCTACGCCAACGACACCGCACCGTACGGCACATGGAAGATCGAGGAGGTCTTCGAGGACGAGCGCTGGGCCGAGGGTACGGACGACGACTACGACCTCGCCTTCGCCACGCTCGCCCCGGACGCCCAGGGCCGCTCGATCGAGGACGTGACCGGCGCGGCCGTACTCGACACCACGGGCCGGGCCGGCGAGGAGGTCACGGTCACCGGCTACCCCGCCGACCGCAAGATCCCCCGTACCTGCACGGCGACCGCGGTCCGCGAGAGCGCGACCCAGCAGCGCTTCGACTGCGCGGACTTCCCGGGCGGCACCAGCGGCAGCGCGTGGATCGCCCGCGACGGCAAGATCGTCGGCATCCTCACGGGCGGCGACACCGACGACGTTTCGACCAGCACGGTCCTGGGCGACTACGCGGCCTCCCTCTACACCAAGGCCACCGCCCAGACCGCCCCGCAGTCCCGCTGAGGCGCGTGCCCGAACGGTCTGCGAAGCGAGCGGCCTGGGTCATTGCCAGAAGATCTGCTCGATGACGATCTGGGGCTCGGCCGTGCGGTGGACGAAGGTGTAGCGCAGCCAGCCGTGGCCTCGGTCGAAGTAGAGCATGTGGGCGCCGCGGGGTTCGGTGGAGCGGACCGGCTCGATGCTTACCTTCGTGGTGTCGAGATGGTCGTCGCGGTACGGGTGATGTGACGTCTTCAGCTCTGTGACCGCATCGGTGATGAGGTCCCGCACGTCGGCAGGCAGCGTGTCCCGGTATTCGGCGGCCAGCTTGGTCCAGTCCGTGGCCCATGGGGGACCGGTGAAATCCGCGCTCACTCGCCGGGTCCGAGCGCGGCCACCTGGTGGTGAATGCGCGACGCTTCTTCCAGCAGGGCCTTGGCCTGGTCCGGGTCCGCGCACTCGGCCGCGCGCTGCTCCAGATCACGCACGTGGTGGTCCAGGTGCGGGTCCTTGGCGAGGGCGTACTCGCCCCACCAGCGGGCCAGGAACGCCGGCGCCGCCCCCATGTCGTAGGTGTCGGCGACCTTCGCCCGCCAGTCGGCCTCGAAGTCGTCCAGGAGTTGCGGGGCATGGGCGGCGATCGCCGCCCGCAACGCGGGAATGTTGCGCTCGGGCATCGGGGGGACACCGTGGGCGGGCCCCGGGGCGGTGGTCATGAGACATCCTCTTCCGGTAGGCGCCCTACACCCTAGTGCTCCCGGCCCCGCCCCGTGGGGAGACGGCCGATCCGACGGAGCGTGGCTCCGGCGCACGGGCCCTCCGAGCGCGGCCGCCTGGTGGTGAATGCGTGACGCCTCCCGCAGCCACCGCCGTCGGCGGCCGGCTCAGGCCAGCAGGCCCAGGTGGACGGGCTCTGCCGGAGGGTTCGTGAGGAGGTCCGCGAGGCGGGGTGGCCATACCGGTTCGCCCAGGGTGGCCAGGCGTTCCGCCGAGAGCCACTGCCAGTGGATGCCCGGGGACTCCAGGACCGGTTCCCGGCGCGGGCCCGTGGTGACGTAGATGTGCTCGTGCTGGCGCACCGGTACGCCCTGGTGCGTGAAGTCGTGCTCCCAGGTGCACAGGAGGCGCTCCGGTTCCAGGTCGGTCCACCCGGTCTCCTCGCGCAGCTCGCGCCGCACGCAGTCCTCGGGGCTCTCGCCGGGATCGATCCCACCGCCGGGCGGCAGCCAGTGGATGCCCACCTCCACGTTGTCCTCGCGGAAGAGGAACACCGACCCGGCGGGGGACAGGATGACAACGCGTGCCGCGTGACGTGGAGTTCGCCTCATCGATTCAGAGTACGTCGGTGATCGGCTCCGGGAGACGGGCCTGCGCTGCCCGTCTGCCCAGGAGCCGATCACCGCGCGGCGACGGCCCACGCCGGGGCCCACGCCGGACCAGCGATCGGCTGAAGCCACCATCCGTCAGGGCTTGGGGAGCGGCAGGCCGGGCATCTGCGGGTTCCGCAGGTGCTGCCCGCCGTCGTACACGTGCAGGGTGAAGGTCTCCGGGCCCGGGCGGCCGACCGCGTCGTACGCGGTGAGCACGCTTTCGACCTGCTCCCACAGCCGTACCGGTCCGCCTTCGCGTACCTCCCAGTCGCTGCCCTGCGGGGTGAGGAGGGCGGCGGAGCCGGTGACGGTGTCGGCCAGGAGCACGCTCTCACCGAGCACCGTCATCTGGGCGTCGTGCACGGCAGTCTGGGCGAGGAACCGCAGGTGGAACGCTTCCTCGGTGGCGGCGGTGATCCGCTGCGGCGAATGCATGGCCGGGCGGCCGTCGTCGTCGACGCGGTGGGCGGCCCAGTGGCCGGGGTTGCCGAATGCGGGGGCCGCGTGGGTGCGGGCGGACATGAAGGACACCGTGCCGCCCAGCAGCGCGCCCTCCCCCGTGCCGTCATCACCGACGGTCAGCAGAACCCGTGCGTATCCGTAGAGCCAGCCCGACAGGGTGATCAGGATCTTCCCGCCCGGCCGGGTCTGGGCGATCAGGGCGGGCGGGACGGCTCGGAAGGAGCAGGCGGCTACGATCCGGTCGAAGGGCGCTTCGGGCCAGTACCCGTACATCCCGTCCGCGACCGCGAGGGCGGGGGTGTAGCCCAGGCCGTAGAGGGCGTCGGCGGCTTGGCTGAGCCGGTGGGGGTCGACCTCGATGGAGGTGACCGCTGCGGAGCCGAGGCGTTGGCAGGCGAGCGCGGTGGAGTAGCCGGTACCGGTGCCGATCTCCAGCACCCGGTGACCTTCGCGGACATCGGCATCGGCCCACATACGTATGACGAGGGAGGGCAGGGTGGATGAGGATGTCGGGGCTCCGCCGTGCCTGGGGGAGGGCTGCTTCCAGTCGGGTTCGTCGCCGTCGAACTGGGTGATCAGGGTGGTGTCGGTGTAGGCGGCGGCCAGCCACCGGCCGTAGTCGAGCTCGGCGGTGACCGGCTCCCACACCGTCAGCCCCTGCCCGTCGCGCACGTCGGCGGGCAGGTAGAAGCCCGGCACGAACCGGTGCCGCGGCACCTTCTCCACGGCCTCCCGCCACGCGGGATCGGCCGGCGCGCCGTTCTCGGCGAGGGCGCTGGCCATCGTCTGCCGCAGCTGGGCGGCGTCGGTCTCAGGGTCGGCGGGCATCGTCATAGCCTGCCGCCTCCTTCCTCGTGAGGATGTCGGCGAACGCCTCGGTGATGGCCGGCGCGTCCGGGAGCCAGCCCCACTGTCCGTTCGGGTTGCACTCGACGGCCGTCCAGTGTTCCGCGGCATCGCCGTCGCCGGTGAGGGCGAAGTCGAAGCAGCCGAAGACCAGACCGAACGATGCCAGGTAGCTGTGTGCCGCGGAGGCGATGGGATCGGGTACGCCGATGGGGGTGTGGATCAGCTTGTTCCAGTCGCCGCGGCGCCAGTCCAGGGAGCCGTCGGGTGCCTGGACGCGGCTGGCGAACACCTTCTGGCCGACCACGGTCATCCGCACGTCGCCGGTCTTGGGGACCTCGGCCTGGAACAGGTGCGGCATCACCGCCAGGGAGTCGTCGAAAGTGCCGGGGTCGACGCGCTGGGCCCAGATCGCCCCGGCGCGCCCGTCCTCGCCGGCGGGCAGGCCGCGGAAGGGTTTGTAGATGACCGGCCCGTGCTCGGCGGCGAACGTACGGGCCTGCTCCGGGTCGTTGGTGACCAGCGTCGCCGGGATCGTCAGGCCGAGCTTGGCGAACCGCTGAAGCTGGTCGGGCTTGAACTCGGCGCGGGCGACGGCGAGGGGGTGATTGACGTAGAGGGCGCCGGTCAGGGTGTGCAGGATGCCGCCGAGCCCGTGGCGGGCCTCGGCGGTGCAGAAGTCCCGTTGCTGGGCAGGCAGGTGTCCGTACCGGGCGGCGTACGGGGTGGGGCGGCGGTAGTACACCGCCGCCACCTCCCCTAACTCCACCTCCCGGCTGCCGGTGGCCAGGCGTCCGCCCCAGGCCGGCGCCCCAGCGCCGATGCGGGCGCCGAAGGACAGCCCGGCGCCGATGTCGGCCGGGTCGGCGCGGACGACCGGCGCCTCACGCTCGTGCAGCGCGGAGATCACCAGGTCCGCGGTGACGTCCTCCAGCGCGGTGAGGACCAGGGTGGTGGAGGTCATCGGTCAGTCCGAGCTGTAGTCGGGGGTGGAGTCGTCCGCGGTCTGCGGCTGCGGGCTGGACCCGTCGCCGCCGCCGGACATGGACGTGGTCGGGTTGGTCTGGTTGGTGCCGTGCTGGCCCATCTCCACCCGCCGGCCGGCGGTGTCGGTGTAGCGGGCGGTCTGCGTGGACGGATCCAGCGTCACCGCGGCGTAGGACGGCGGGCCGACCGGCAGCCGGTCGGTGACCAGCCTCATCGCCCACGGAGCCTGGGGTGCAAGCGTCTGCATGCGCTATCCCTTCCCCTGTGTCAGACGGGCAGCCGGGCGGCTGCCGCCTGAGAAGAATCGCCGCCGGGCTGGTGCCCCGGCCAGTACCGTAGGGGTCGCGAACCGTGGCGGAAAAACCACGCTCCGTACTCGGACTTGGGGAGGGTCAGGCAGCGATGGCGAGCAGATCCGGCAACCCGCACCTGGAGCTGTGGATCACGGCGAGCGGTCTGTCTCATGGGGAGATCGCCCGCCGCATCGCAGCGGCGGCCAAAGGCCAAGGCCACCGGCAGATCGCCCCAGACGCGACCCGTATCCGGCGCTGGATCGACGGGGAACGGCCCCGCCCGCCGGTCCCTTCCCTACTTGCGGACGTCCTCTCGGAAGCGGTCGGCCAGATCCTCACTCCCAGTGATCTCGGCTTGACCGCCGCCGGTCCGGTGCTGGATAGCATCCAGCTCCCGCTGCTGACCGAGGCAGCTGCCCAAACCCTGGCCGGATGGACGCAGATGGACCTGTTCATGAACCGCCGCGACGCCCTCAAGCTCGCCATCGGCGCCCCGCTGGTCCTCGCCGCCGAACGGATGCTCGGCGGCACCGCCCGCGCCCTGAACGACGACCGCAAGGGCTTCGACACCGACACCGTCTCCGCTCTCGAAGAGGTCACCGCCTTCTTCGCCCGGGCCGACGCGTCCAAGGGCGGCGGCCTGTACCGCTCGGCGATCGTCGCCCAGCTCGCCGAAGTCGCCCGCCGCGTTCAGGACGGGGTGCCCCGAAGTCTGCGGACCCGGGTGTTCGCGGCGACCGCCGATCTGGCGGCGCTCGCGGGGTGGGTGAGCCACGACAGCGGCCGGTACCCGACCGCTCAGCGGTACTGGAGCTACGGGATCTACGCAGCCGGTGAGGCCGGGCACCCGGATCGAGGGGTGGAGATCGTCACCCGGATGTCCCACCAGATGATCTACCTCGGCCGCCCACAGGACGCCCTCGGCCTTCTCGGCGTAGCCGCGGCGAAGGCGAAGATGCCCGTGACCCGGGCGCTGGTCGCCTCACAGACCGGCCGTGTCCACGCGGCCCTCGGTGATGAGTACCAGGCGGACAGGCACCTCGGCGTGGCCGACGTGCTCCTGGCCGACGGTCTTGGCGGGGACGTCCCCGAGTGGGTGGGCTACTTCGACGCCGCCGAGCACGCCGGCGCCTGCGCGGTCTCCGCCCGCGACCTCGCTGGACTCGGCCGTGGCCACCGCGCCGCGAGCATCCACTTCCAGGACGCCCTCGCACTGCGCAAGCCCGGCTTTGACCGGGTACGCGCCATGGACCGCATCGGACTCGCCGCAGCCCTCTTCGACGAGGGAGAGGCCGAACGCGGGGCCCGGGCCGCCCAGCAGGCACTCGACGACGCGGCCCGCGTCGACTCCACTCTGGTGACCTCGCGGCTCAACACGCTGCTGCGCGCGGCCCGCCCGTACGAGACTGCTGCGGTCAACGACGTACGGCACCGGGCGAAGGATCTCGCCGCCGCGCGCCCGACCACGGTCGCGGCCTGAGAACATCGAGCACATGGCCAAGCACCGCCGACCCGGACCGCCCAACGAGCCCTCCCGCGCCGCTCCCCGCATCGATGCCGGCAACCCGCTCGCCGCGTACAACAAGCGCCGGCGCCCGCCGCTGGACGTCTACCGCCGTCACCGGCCCGTGCACGGCGGGGCCGGACACCTGCGGCCCGACGAGCCTCGCGTCCTGGAGGAGTGGAACGGCTTCGCGTACGAACCTGCCGGCACCGCCCCGAACCTCGCGGCGGCCCAGGGGTGGGTGAACGAACTCCAGATCGGCAACGGCCCAGCCATGTGATCAGCTTTGGTGAGTTCTGGGTTCTGGCGCAGGTCTTGGGGAGCCGTCGCGGAGCGTTACGTCGCTGTTCGATTGCGAGGGACCGGCACGTGCGAGACGGCGTACGCCTGGGCTTCTGACAGGCGGAAGTGACGCCCTCTCAGGTGCATTCCGTCCGCTCCTCCAGTCGGCTGTGGACGGTGATGGTGCTGGCCATGCAGACCGACGCACCGTTGTGGGACTCTCCGGTGTCCGAGGGGATCGACGAGGTGGATGTCGAGGCGGTTACGGCCGCGTTCGGCACGGTCGAGGTGGCGGCGGCACCTGCCGCCGAGGACTGTCGGATGCGCCTGGCACGATGCCGGGCATGAGCCCGACACCAGAGCTGACGCAGAAGACCCTGACCGAACGCGGCTTCCGCGGCTTCGTGTCGTTCCGTGAACTGCCCGGCAGCAACGTTCCCACCGGGCACGGAATCTACGTGGTGATCCGCACGGACACCTCGGCCCCGTCGTTCCTCCCCGCCAGCCCTGCCGGACACCTCAAAGGCCGCGACCCGTCCGTGACAGCCGACAAACTCAGCAAGGCCTGGGTGGACGGGGCAACGGTCGTGTACATCGGCAAGGCCGCAGGCCAGGACGGACTGCACGAGCGGCTTGCCGACTACCGCCGCCACGGCGCCGGTCTGCTGGCCGGCCACTGGGGCGGTCGCTACATCTGGCAACTGGTCGACTCGGACGCACTGCTCGTCGCCTGGCGGCCGACGACCGAGGATGACGCGGGTGAGGCCGAGCAGGACCTGATCGACGAGTTCAAAGAACTCCACGGAGGAGCTCTGCCCTTCGCCAACCTCAGGAACAACGCCCGAAAGGCTCCGGAGACGGACACCAACATCGGCTAACCCCGGTCACCCTGCGCCGCCCAGGGGCCGCGCGCCGACACCGGCCGCGGCCTCTGTGCGTTCAGGAAGACGAGCACGACCCCGCTGAGCTGCACTGCTGATTCGCCAAGATCATTCCGTGGCGGCTTCTGGGGTCGCCTTCACTGTACCGATGGTCCCCAAGGCCGGACACCGCCCGGCGCGGCGCGGCCTGCGACGGACATCGGCTCGCGCGGTCCCGCAAGGAGTGGCCGGGTGCTGCTGGGCCACCCGCCGCGCAACCCGCCGATGAATGAGGTGCGTCACCACAGCGCCGAGGGCCGGATCCCCGATTCCGGTTCCGTGGACGGGGAACTGACGGTGTCGAACGCGGGTCCGGTGATCGATCCAGTGGGCGTGCCGGGGCTCCGGGAGCCCTTCCGTAGGTGGCCCGCACGGCAGCACACCGCAGGTGAGGGCCCTGGGTTGGGCCTGTCGGCCGCCGTATCGACGGCCCGGGCGCACGAGGCGGAGCCGACGGCCGCGGCTCCTCCGCCGCCGGAGGGCGGTCTGACGGCCGGTGTCCGGTTCCCCGTGCCCGGCGTGGCGCGTACAACGCGGACAAACCAGGTCTGATGGTGCGCTGATGTACGGTCGGGTGGATGAGCAAGCACGCCCGAGCACGCTCCCGCCCCGCCCGTACGAACCGTCGTGCGGCCCGCCGCCGCGCCGCCCTGGCGGCCACCCTCGGCCTGGTGACCTTCACTGCCGGGTGGGTGTACGTCGCCCAGGACCCGGACCGGTCGGCGGGCGCGGCGCAGGCCAGCACCGACTCCCGCCCGCAGCCCGTGGACCGGGTGGCGCGTGACGTCCGGCGGTCGCCCATGCAGGGCCTGACGGGGATCAGCGAACAGACCCGCGCGCGGATCCCGGCCGAGTCCCGCCAGCTGATCCTGGTCACCGGCAGGGCCGTGGACTCCTCGGAGTCGACCGCCACCCTGTACACCCGTCCCGAGGCCGGGGCCGACTGGGTCAAGGCGGAGAGCTGGCCGGCGCGCAACGGCGCCCGGGGCTGGTCCACGGAGCGCACGTACGGCGACCTGACCTCCCCGCAGGGCGTCTTCGCGCTCACCGACGCGGGCGGGCTGCTGTCCCCGCCGCCGGGGACGCGGCTCCCGTACGACGAGGATCGGGGCTTCGTCGCCACCGGTCGCGGGGTGAACGGGGAGTCCCTGGTGGGGTCCTTCGACTACGTCGTCGCCATCGACTTCAACCGCCGCCCGGGCCACTCCCCGCTGGATCCGGTCAAGCCGGACGGTGAGGGCAAGGGCGGCAACATCTGGCTCCACGTGGACCACGACGGCCCCTCCCAGGGGTGCGTCGGCATCCCGAAGGAGGCCATGCGCAAGGTCCTGGAGACCCTGGACCCGGCGGCGAAGCCGGTCATCGTGATGGGGCCGGAAGGCTTCTGACGGGGCGAGCGCGCAGCGCCGGCCGTCAGTCGCCGAGATCCAGGACGCGGACCGGCTCGCCCTCCCAGCGCTTGGGGAGGGTAGTGGCGACGACGGCTCCGTCGGGGCGTTCCGGCGTGGGCTGGGCCGCGTGCCGGGCGTGTGCCGCGGCCCAGGTCTCGTGGCGTGCAAGGGCCAGCGCGGCGGGCAGGTCCAGGTCCAGGATGGTGATGCCCGGCAGGGAGGCCAGGTGCTCCGCCGTGCCGGGCCGGGCGCGGTCTGCTTCGACCAGTGCGCAGGTGGGTGCGTAGAGGAACCAGCCGGCCTCGGCGTGTGCGCGGTGGATGAGCCGGGACGCGAGGACGTTGCCCTGACCCGCTGCGAGCATCGCCGTCTCGTCCAGCACAATGTGCGTTTCCGTCACCTGCCCCTCGTCTCCGCCAGGCGCCGGTCCAACTCGTTGTCCAGGTACTGCTGTTGCGACGGGGACGGGGCGTAGCCGTTCCAGGCGTGCAGCGCGGCTCGGGCCCGCTCGGCCCGTTCCGCCCGCTCGGCCGGGGTGAGCAGCGTCTCGGCCAGACGGGCCAGGTAGGCGCGCAGCGACAGTCCCTCGGCGGCGGCTATGGCGGCGAGTCTGTCCTTGGCTTCCTCGGGGATGCGGATGTTGGCGTCGGCCATGAGCGTGCTCCTTCCCGTAACCCAAGGGTACGGGTACGCACCCGTACCCGCAATCCGCGGGCGCCGTGGGTCGGATCCGGCGGGGGTGGGGGTCGCAGATCGGCTCCCCTCTTGTCTGATGGACCGTCAGGTATCACGATGGCCCGGCACCGATAGGACGCATCGGCAGACGAAGGCGAGGCGGGCCCGCCATGGCGCGCGTGTTTCCGGAAGGTCGGCTGGTCTACGGGATGCAGCTCCCGGTCCAGTCGCAGAGCACGATCTACGCGGAACCCTGGGAGGCGGCGGCCGGGGCCCGCGATCTCGCCGAGATCGCCCGGGCCGCCGACCGGTCCGGCTTCGGATACCTGGCCACCTGCGACCACGTGGCGATCCCGCGGCGGCTCGCGGGAGCCATGAGCACCGTCTGGTACGACCCGGTGGCCACGCTCTCCTTCCTCGCCGGGATCACCGAGCGCGTGCGGCTGATGAGCCACGTGGCGATCCTCGGCCTGCGTCACCCGCTGATCAGCGCCAAGCAGTACGCCACCCTCGACCACCTCTGCGGCGGCCGGCTGATCCTCGGCGTCGGCGCCGGTCACGTCCAGGAGGAGTTCGAGGTCCTCGGCGTGGACTTCGCGCGCCGCGGGGCCGTCCTCGACGAGACACTGGACGCGCTGCGGGCGGCGCTGGGGCCTGAGGAGTACCCGGAGTTCGAGGGCGGGTCGTTCTCCTTCAAGGACCTCGGGCAGCTGCCGCGCCCCGCCCAGGAGCGGATCCCCGTCTGGGTGGGCGGCTCCTCGCCCGCGGCCGTCCGCCGGGCCGCCGTTCGCGGGGACGGCTGGCTCCCGCAGGGCGACCCGCGCGAGAAGCTCCCGGCGCAGATCGCCCGTATCGCGCGGCTGCGCGCCGAGGCCGGCGTCACCGGACCCTTCGAAGTCGGTGCGATCACCGAGGCGCTGTACGTCGGGGAGCCCGGCTGGGACACCGGCCGCCGCACCCTCACCGGCAAGGCGGAGGTGCTCGCCGAGTCCCTGCGCGAGTACCGGGCGCTCGGCGTGGACCAGATCCAGGTCCGGTTCCGCAGCCGCGACCGTGCCGAGCTCGTCGACCAGATCACCGCCTTCGGGGCCGAAGTGGCCCCGCACCTCAACGACTAGGAGCACGGGCATGGGCAAGCTGGATGGGCGCGTCGTCGTCATCACCGGTGCGGCGCGCGGCCAGGGCGAGCAGGAGGCCCGGCTCTTCGCGGCCGAGGGCGCGAAGGTGCTCCTCGGGGACGTGCTGGACGAGCAGGGCGCGGCCGTGGCCAAGGAGATCGGCGAGGACCGGGCCCGGTACGTACGGATGGACGTGAGCCGGGAGGAGGACTGGGCGGCGGCCGTCGCCGCCGCGAAGGAGTCCTTCGGCCGGATCGACGGCCTGGTCAACAACGCGGGCATCCTGCGCTTCAACGAGCTGACGGCCACGCCGCTGGAGGAGTTCCAGCAGGTGGTCCAGGTCAACCAGGTCGGCGCGTTCCTCGGCATCAAGTCGGTGGCGCCCGAGATCGAGGCGGCCGGCGGCGGCACCATCGTCAACACCTCCTCGTACACCGGCCTGACGGGCATGGCGTACGTCGGCACCTATGCCGCGACGAAGGCGGCGATCCTCGGCCTGACCCGGGTCGCCGCGCTGGAGCTGGCGGCCAAGGGGATCCGGGTCAACGCGATGTGCCCGGGGGCGGTGGACACCCCGATGGCCAATCCGGGCCTGCTGGACCCCGCGAACATGACCGACGAGGCCCGCGAGGCGATGGCGGAGCTCTACCGGCGGGTGGTCCCGATGGGGCGGGTGGGGCGGCCGGAGGAGATCGCCCGGCTGGCGCTCTTCCTGACCGGTGAGGACTCCTCGTACATCACCGGTCAGCCGTTCGTCATCGACGGCGGCTGGATGGCGGGCGTCAGCATCCTGTAGCGACGCGACCGGTAGCTGATGGAGCGTCAGGTATTGACGCTCACGGCCCCCCGGTGGAACAGTCGAGACATCAAATCTGACGACACGTCAGAAAACAGAGGACGGTGACCCCCTTGGAATTCGGGCTCTTCGTGCAGGGATACGTGCCAGAGGCGCGGTCCAAGGTCGACCCCGAGGCAGAGCACAAGGCGCTGGTCGAGGAGACCGAGTACGTCATCCAGGCCGACAAGTCCGGCTTCAAGTACGCCTGGGCCTCCGAGCACCACTTCCTGGAGGAGTACTCGCACCTGTCGGCGAACGAGGTCTTCCTCGGCTACCTCGCGCACGCCACCGAACGCATCCACCTCGGCTCCGGCATCTTCAACCCCCTCGCCCCGGTGAACCACCCGGTCAAGGTGGCCGAGAAGGTCACCATGCTCGACCACCTCTCCAAGGGCCGCTTCGAGTTCGGCACCGGACGCGGCGCGGGCAGCCACGAGATTCTCGGCTTCCTGCCCGGCATCGAGGACATGAACGGCACCAAGGAGATCTGGGAGGAGACCATCGCGGAATTCCCCAAGATGTTCCTCCAGGAGGAGTACGAGGGGTTCCAGGGCAAACACTGGTCGCTGCCGCCGCGGAAGGTCTTCCCCAAGCCGTACGGCAAGGCCCACCCGGCCATGTGGTACGCCGCCGGATCGCCCTCCTCCTACGCGATGGCGGCGAAGAAGGGCCTCGGCGTGCTGGGCTTCAGCGTGCAGAAGGTCTCCGACATGGAGTGGGTCCTCGACCAGTACAAGACGGCCATCAGGGAGGCGAAGGCCATCGGCGCCTTCGTCAACGACAACGTGATGGTCACCTCCACCGCCATCTGCGCCGAGACCCACGACAAGGCCGTCGAGATCGCGGTCAACGCCAACATGAACCGCTTCCAGTCGCTGGTCTTCCGCTACCACGACACCTTCCCGCGGCCCGAGGCGATCCCCGAGTGGCCCGAGACCCTCCCCGAGTACAACGCGGAGATCATCGAGCTGCTGATCGCCGAGGAACTCCTCATCTGCGGCGACCCGTCGGAGGTCCGGGCCCAGTGCAAGCGCTGGGAGCAGGCGGGCGCGGACCAGCTCTCCTTCGGCCTGCCGACCGGTGTCTCCTACGAGGACACGATGACCACGATCAAGCTGATCGGCGAGCACGTGATCCCGCAGATCGACACGGACCCGGTCCACCGCACCACCCGCTTCCGCCAGGCCGCCTGACCCTGCGGGATACGCCGACGGGGACGGCGTCTTCCCGGACCGCCGTCCCGCACCGGCCCCGGCCGGGCGGCCACCGGCCGGGGCCACGTCCAGCCCCGCCGCCGTTGCGGGCGCGGGGCTGGACGCCGCAGCCCCGCCGGCCGGGCCGAAGGCGGACGGAGGCCCAGCACAGGCCGACCGTAAGGCGGGCGGAGGCCCCGCAGGCCGACCGTAAGGCGAACACGGCAGAGAGGACGTCATGCTCGACCACCTGATCAAGGGCGCGACCGTCGTGGACGGTACCGGCGCCCCCGCCCGCGTCGCGGACCTCGGCATACGCGACGGCCGCATCGCCGTCATCGCCGCACCCGGCACCGTCACCGAAGAGGCCCGCACCAGCGAGGACGCCACAGGCCTCGTCCTCACCCCCGGCTTCGTCGACCCGCACACGCACTACGACGCCCAGCTCTTCTGGGACCCTTACGCCACCCCCTCCATGAACCACGGCGTCACCACCGTCGCCGGCGGCAACTGCGGCTTCACCCTGGCCCCGCTCAACCCGGACCGCCCCGCGGACGCCGACTACACCCGCCGCATGATGAGCAAGGTCGAGGGCATGGCACTGGCGGCCCTGGAGGAGGGCGTCGACTGGACCTGGTCCACCTTCGGCGAGTACCTCGACGCCCTGGAGGGCCGGATCGCCGTGAACGCCGGCTTCATGGTCGGGCACTGCGCCCTGCGCCGCCACGTCATGGGCGAGGACGCCGTCGGCGGACAGCCCACCCCCGAGCAGATGCAGCAGATGCTCGACCTCCTCCACGACGCCATGGACGCCGGCGCCTGGGGCCTGTCCACCACCCAGTCCGCCACCCATTCCGACGGCGCCGGCGCCCCCGTCGCCTCCCGGCACGCGAAGCCCGCCGAACTCCTCGCCCTGTCGAAAGCCGTCGCCGAACACGAGGGCACCCAGCTGGAAGCGATCGTCGCAGGCTGCCTCGACCAGTTCTCCGACGAGGAGATCGACCTCTTCGTCGACATGAGCGCCGCCGCCGGCCGGCCCCTGAACTGGAACGTCCTCACCATCGACGCCGCCGTCCCGGAACGGGTCCCGCGCCAGCTGGTCCCCAGCGAGCGCGCCCGCAAGGCGGGCGGTCGCATCGTCGCGCTGACCATGCCGATCCTCACACCCATGAACATGTCGCTCGGCACCTTCTGCGCGCTCAACCTCATCCCCGGCTGGGGCGAGGTCCTCGGCCTGCCCGTCCCCGAGCGGATCGCCAAGCTCCGCGACCCGGACGTACGCGCCGAGATGCTGCGCCGCGCCGACAGCAAGGAGGCCGGCGTCTTCCGGCGCCTGGCCCACTTCGGCCGCTACGTCATCGGCGACACCTACAGCAAGGAGAACGAGGGCCTCTCCGGGCGGGTCGTGAACGACATCGCGGCCGAACGCGGCCAGGACCCCTTCCAGTGCCTGGTGGAGATCTGCGCCAACGACGAACTGCGCACCGTGCTCTGGCCGATGCCCACCGACAACGACCCGGCCAGCTGGGCGCTGCGCGCCGAGACCTGGCAGCACGAGGACGTCATGCTCGGCGGCTCCGACGCCGGCGCGCACCTGGACCGGATGTGCGGCGCCCCGTACACGACCCGCTTCCTCGGCGACTGCCTGCGCGGTCGCAAGCTGGTGCCGCTGGAGCAGGCCGTACGGATGCTCACGGACGACCCGGCCCGGCTGTTCGGGCTGCGCGAGCGGGGCCGCCTCGCCGAGGGCTACCACGCGGACCTGGTCCTCTTCGACCCCGAGCGGATCGAGGCGGGTCCGGCCACCCTCGTCCACGACCTGCCCGGCGACAGCCCCCGCCTCGACGCCCGGGCCGTCGGCATCGTCTCGGTACGGGTCAACGGTGTGGAGACCGTCCGCGACGACGAGGTGACCGGGGCCGTCCCCGGCATCGTGCTCCGGTCGGGCCGCGACACCAGGACGGTGAGCACCCGATGACCGCTCAACCCCTGTACATCGGTGGCGAGTGGGTGGAGCCGGCGGGCGGGCACTACGAGGTGGTCAACCCGGCCGACGAGTCGGTGGTCGGGCTCGCCCCCGAGGCCTCGCGCGCACAGGTCGCCGACGCCGCGCGCGCCGCGGCCGAGGCCTTCGACAGCTGGTCGCGCACGACGCCGCAGGCCCGCGCGGAGATCCTCGACCGGGCCGCGGACATCATGCAGCGGGAGTTCGAGCCGTGGACGGCGCTCGCACGGGCGGAGACGGGCGCGCCGACCGGCATCGCACGCGGCATGCAGGTCGGCGTCGGTGTCGCCCGCTTCCGGCGGTACGCCAAGGGCGCCCTGGAGCCCGTCGAGAAGGGGCTGCCGCCACAGGTCACCGAGGCCGGCCCGATGGGGCGGGCGAGCATCCTGGGCGCGCTGGAGGTCCGCCAGCCCGTCGGCGTGGTCACCTGCATCACCTCCTACAACAACCCGTGGGCGAACCCGGCCGGCAAGGTGGCCCCCGCCCTCGCCATGGGCAACACCGTCGTCGTCAAACCGGCCCCGCAGGACCCGCTGTCCGTTTTCCGGATGGCGCAGGCACTGCACGAGGCCGGGGTCCCGGCGGGCGTGGTCAACGTCGTGTCCGGGCAGTCGGTGGAGGTCGGCGAGGCCGCCGTGGACTCCCCGTACGTGGACATGGTGTCCTTCACCGGCTCCACCGGCGTCGGACAGCGCATCGCTGAGGTCTGCGGCCGCACGATGAAGCGGCAGCTGATGGAACTCGGCGGCAAGGGCGCCGCGATCGTCTTCGAGGACGCCGACCTGGACGCGGCGGTGATGGGGATCGGGACCACCTTCTCCTTCTACTCCGGTCAGATCTGCACCGCCCCGACCCGGGTGATCGTCCACCGGTCGGTCTACGAGCGGCTCGTCGAGAAGCTCACCGGCTACCTGGCCTTCATGAAGGTCGGGGACCCGGCGGCGGCCGGGACGGTCGTCGGCCCGGTCATCTCGGCGGCGCACCGCGACCGGGTGGAGTCGTACGTCGAGCTGGGGAGGAAGGAGGGCGCGCGGGTCGCGTACGGCGGCGAGCGTCCGGTCGTCGGGGACGGGCGGGGCTTCTACGTCGCACCCACCCTGCTCGTGGACTGCACGAACGACATGCGGGTGGTCCGCGAGGAGATCTTCGGCCCGGTCGTCGTGGTCGTCCCCTTCGACGGCGACGAGGACGAGGCGGTCGCGCTGGCCAACGACAGCGACTTCGGCCTGCTCAGCTACGTGTGGTCCGGTGACGCGGCACGCGCCTTCCGCGTGGCGCGGCGGCTGCGCGCGGGCGGTGTCGGTGTGAACACCATCGGCCGCAACATGGAGGCACCCTTCGGCGGTTTCAAGCGCAGCGGGGTCGGCCGGGACGTCGGCTCGTACGCCCTGCACGCCTACAGCGAGATCCAGTCGATCGTCTGGACGACGTAACGACGTAACGACGTAACGACGTAGCGACGTAGCCCGCGGGGCGGCCCCCGGCCGGGATCCGCCCCTCCGGCTCGATGTCAGGCGGCGGTCCCAACGGTGATCATGTCGCGTCCAGTGAGAAGGCGGCCTCGCCGCGGACTCGGCCGTTGATCTGGAGCTGCACCAGGTGCTCGCCGGAGTGGTAGCGGCGGGTGGTGATCGGCTTGAACGAGTGCCGCTTGGTGCCGGCCAGGGTCTCGCCGGGCGCCAGTGGACGGGTGACGAGCTTGAACACCTTCGGGGTGCGGGTGCCGTTCGCCTTGGTGTGGTGCACGACGTAGTCGATCACCAGCTCGGCGGGGAGCGCGCCGGTGTTGGTGACCGTGTAGTCGAAGACGAGGTACTCCCCGACGGCGACGCGCGGCGTGGTGACCACCGGCCCGTGCACGGCGACCGGTACGTCCGGGGCGTGGCCGAGGAGGGTCAGCGCCTCGGGCCGGCCGGCCTTGATCAGGGTGCGCAGCCCGTGCCGTACGACGCGGTCGGTCGTGCCGACGGGCTCGGCCAGCCAGCGGGCCGCGGTCTCGACGGCGAGGCCGGGGTGGTCGCGGCTGATGTCGTTGAGGTGGTTGGAGACGGAGCGGCGCACGTATTCGGACGGGTCGCGGTGGAGGGCGTCCAGCACGGGCAGCGCCGGGCGCGGGTCGGCGACGAACGCGGGCAGCTGCGGGGCCCACGGCAGCCGGGGCCGCGTGCCCTCGCTGGCGAGGCGCCGCACGTGCGGATCCGGGTCCTCGGTCCACTTCCGTACGACGGCCAGGGCGCGGTCGGGGTCGGCGCGCAGGAAGGGCCGTACCGCGGATTCCGCGGTCAGGCGGGGGGTGAGGTCGCGCAGCAGCTCCAGTCCGGGCTCGAACGCGGCCAGCCCGCGGACGGCGACGGCCTCGTTGACGGGGAAGGTCATCCACCCCGCGAAGCCGGGCTCGGCGAGGGCGGTGCGCACGACGGCCTCGAATCCGGGCCAGTCCTCGGGGAGGTCGGCGAGGACGGCGTCGCGGATCGCGCCGACCCGGCCGCTGTACGACAGCCCGTCGAGCGCGGCCGCGCGGGCGGTCAGGGCGGGCGCGGACCGGCGCCCGCCGGCCTGCGCCAGCAGGCCGGCCAGGGTGGTGACGGTGTCCGCGCTGAGGAGTTCATCGGCTGTGGGCATGGGCCCAGTCTCACGGATCGCGCACCCGGACGAGGCATCCCCGACGACCCGCCCCCGACGGCCCGCCCCCGACAGGCCGGGCCGGGCGCCGAACCGGTGCTCGGGCTTCGGCAAACCGGTCCACATACTCCGTTACCACTGGTCACCGCAAAGTCATGAGGGAAACTTTGAAAAAGTGCAAATCGGACATGCCTGCGGTTTCCGCATCATGAAAGCCTCCTGGTCGGGCCTGCTGAATTGCGGGGTAATGCTTGAGCGAACCTTGCATTAAGTGATCGTGAATCGCCTTGGCCTCAGGATTCCAAGGCGCCGGAGGCTTTTTCCTTCCGGACTTCGATCTTCCAGATGTGGAAAACGCACCGTCTAACGTCCTGACCCATGACTCAGCTGGACGTTCGGCCTCAGGCCGGAGACACGGTAAGCGGCGTGGCCGGGGGCGTACGCGGCAAGGGACTCGGCGGCAATTCCGTCGGGCTCGTGGGCAACGCCGTCATCGGCGTGTCGACGGTCGCCCCCGTCTACTGCCTGACGGCCACACTCGGCCCCACGGTCAGCGAGGTCGGCGTCCAGATGCCGGCCATCTTCCTGGCCGGATTCATCCCCATGCTGCTGGTGGCCTTCGCCTACCGCGCCCTGAACAAGGCCGTCCCCGACTGCGGCACCTCCTTCACCTGGTCGGTCAAGGCCTTCGGCCCCCGGGTCGGCTGGATGTGCGGCTGGGGCCTGCTGGTCGCCACGGTCGTCGTGCTCTCCAACCTCGCCGGCGTGGCCACCAACTTCTTCTATCTCCTCGTGGGCGAACTGACCGGCAGCGCCGACCTCGCCGCGCTGGACGACAACAAGTTCGTCCACATCCTCACCACCCTGGTCTTCATCGCGATCGCCACCGCGATCAGCTACCGCGGCATCACCGCCACCAAGTGGGTCCAGTACATCCTGGTCGGCCTTCAGCTCACGGTGCTGGCGATGTTCGCCTACCTGGCCATCACCAAGTCCGACGAGGTCGCGGGCTCGCTCGCCTTCTCGTGGTCCTGGATGAACCCCTTCGCCGTCGAGTCGCTCGCCGCCTTCACGGCCGGTCTCTCCCTCTCGATCTTCATCTACTGGGGCTGGGACGCCTGTCTGTCCGTCAACGAGGAGAGCGTCGGCAGTGCCAAGACGCCCGGCCGCGCCGCGATGCTCGCCATGGTCGTCATCGTCGCCTCGTACCTGGTCGTCGCCATCGCCGCCCAGATGTACGCCGGTGTCGGCACCGAGGGCAACGGCCTCGGCAACGAGCAGACCGCAGACAACGTCTTCGCCACCCTCGCCGCGCCGATCATGGGCTCCGGTCTCGGAGTGCTGCTCTTCGTCGCCGTCCTGGCCTCCGCCGCCGCGAGCCTGCAGACCACCTTCATCCCGGTGGCGCGCACGGTCCTGTCGATGAGCACCTACGAAGCCCTGCCGACCTCCTTCGCCAAGGTCCACCCCCGCTTCAAGACCCCGGGCCGCGCCACCGTCATGGCGGGCGTCGCCACCGGCGTCTTCTACGCGGTGATGACACTGGTCAGCGAGAACGTCCTGATCGACACGATCTACGCCCTCGGCCTCATGATCTGCTTCTACTACTCGATCACGGCCTTCGCCTGCGTCTGGTTCTTCCGCGCGGACCTGCGCTCCTCGGTCCGCGACCTCCTCGTGAAGGGCATCCTGCCGGGCATCGGCGGCCTCATGCTCGCCGCGGTCTTCTGCCAGACGATGTACGACATGTGGGACCCGGCCTACGGCTCCGGCTCGTCGCTCTTCGGCGTGGGCAGCGTCTTCGTCATCGGAGTGGGCCTGCTCCTCCTGGGCGTGGTCATCATGCTGATCACCCAGCGCCGCAGCCCGGCCTTCTTCCGCGGCGAGGTCCTGACGAAGTCCACCCCGGCCCTGGTGGTCGAGGACTGACCTCCGAGCCGAACGCACCCGCCGAGTCATCCCCGCGGCCCCGGATCGATCCCCCCGATCCGGGGCCGCAGGTGTTCCCGGCGGCGGCCGTTCCGCCTACCCGAGGAGGTACTGCTCGTCCCCGAATTCGGCCACGATCTTGAGCTTGCCGCCGAGGGCGCGTACATACGCGGCGAGGGTCTCGACCTCGCTGCGTGCGAGCTCCCCGTTCTCGATCCGGGAGACCCGGGCCTGGGTGACTCCCATGGCCTCGGCCTGAACCTGCGTGGTGTGCTGTCGCTTGCGCACCTCGGCCAGTCGGTGTGCGCGGACGACGGCGATCATCTCGGCCGCGCCGCGGTCGATCTCCGCCCGTTCGGCGGGGGAGAAGCCGAAGTCCTCGACGACGTCCTCCCAGCGGGCGGCCCGCGCAGGGCCGTCGGGCGTCTGGGTCATGGTGTGTCCTCCTCCGATTGCGTCAGGTAATCCTCGTACGCCTTCTCGGCCCGGGGAATCGCGGACCGGTACCAGCCCTGCCAGTCGCCGGCCTTGTCTCCGCCGACGAGGAACACCGCTCGTCGCAGCGGGTCGGTGGGGGTGGATGAAGGGGAGTCACTCCAAAGAGGTGGGCGGGTGGTGACCCTGGGGCGGCGGGGTCGTTGGGACGGGCATGACTGCCATGAAGCGCACCCTTGCCGCCCTGGTCCTGTCCGGGGGCGCCGCCCTCGCGCTCGTTCCCGCCGCGCACGCCGCCGACGAGCCGTCCGCGGCGACCGGGGCGGCGCCGCTCGTCGGCCGCGTAGTCGAGATCGCCGACCACCCCGCGCAGACCGTCCAGGACACCAAGACGGCGGTCGCGGTGACCCAGGGCGCGGTCGGCTCCGCCGCGAAGGCGACCGACAGCTCACTCGGGGGTGCGGGGTCGGCCCTGGACGCCGGGCTGCCGAAGACCCCGAAGGTCGGCTGAGCCCGGCCCGCGGCCCCGGCGAGGGCGCAGGCCGCGTTCAGGCCAGGGGTGACTATCAGCCAGATAGGGGCTGAGCTGGGTAAATGCGTTTTCCGGGGCGGGTGGTACGGCCTAGGATCGATTCCGCTGACGGCCCCGGACCAGCCGCGCATGCCGCTGCTCGGGGGGAGCGACAGGCCTCGTCGCCGGTCCCGCAGGGCCGTTCAGCCCTTTCCGTCCTTCCCGCGCTTCCTGCGTGATCGCGGGCGGCCCGACCCGCCCGCGATCAGGCGGACGCGCGGTGCAGGCTGCGGGGGCCCCAGGGGTCTGGTTGTCGACCCGGACCCTGATCCACGTCGTGAAGACTTCCAGGGTGCCCAGGGCCTCCTGGCAGGCGGCGTGCTGTTCGTCGGTGAAGTCCAGCGGGGTGGAGGGCGGGTACCTGTTCATGAGGGCGGTGGCCTGGTCCCGCTGCTGCAACAGGTCTCGCGCCAGGGCCTGAGCCTTGGTGGTCCTCTGTCGCCGTCGTGTACGTCCTGGTCTGTGTAGCTCATACGGATTCCTCATTGAGCCGATTGGACGAGCACACAGCGCAATCGTGGGGATCCGGTGTGTTTGATCTTCAAGGCTTCGAAAAGCCCCTCCGGTTGACGCCATAAGTCTCTGAACAGCGCTGTTGCGGTGTCAGGTTGAGGGGGACCTGCACTCTTGCTGGTGGGTGCACCGAGCCGTGGGATCTCCCCGGAGGGTGATGTTGTCAGCCGTCGATGCGGGCGGCCCGCTCTCGGAGGTCCTGGGCCTGGGGCAGTCCTTGGAAGCGCCGGAGCCGTACGCGCATGTCCCGCAGGGCGGCCTGCACCTTCACCGACTGGATGCCGTCGGCGCAGTCTAGGAAGTCCGCCCAGGTGGCCAGTGCGCCGTCTACGTTGCCTTGGCGTAGGCGGACGCCGCCGAGGTCGGCCAGGACGATGGCGCGGGTGCGGCGCCGGTCCACGCCGTGGATCTCCAGAGCGAGGTGGAGGTTTTCCTCGGCGGCGTCGAGGTCGCCGAGTCGGGAGAGGATCATCCCGGATTCGTGGGCCCACCGGCCGGGCGAGTAGTGGGCCGCCCAGGACTCGCCGCCGGTCGCGGTCGGCTTGCCGATCGCGGTCTCGGACAGTCCCAGGTGCTGGGTGGCCGTCCTGCGGTCGTCGTCCTGGGCTGCGGCGTTGGCGAGGGTGGCCTCGTAGTAGGCGACGGCGCGGCCGTTGCCTACGTGGCGGCCGTACTCGACGCAGGCTTCACCGAGCTGGACGGCCTCAGCCCGGTAGCCCAGCTCGACGCACTGCACCGCAAGTCCCCGCAGGGCAGTGGCGGACAGTTCGGGGTCCCCGGCCTCTGCGGCAAGACGATAGGCGTGCGCGTAGTAGCCCTGGGCGAGCCCGCGCAACTGTGGGGTGTCGCCCTCGTCCTGAGCCATCCACCCGGCCAGGTGGACGAGCTGGGAGACAGCGGCGTACAGCTCACGGCCGGTGGCCTCTGTGAACCGGCCGTTCAGCCAAGGGCCCACGTCTTCGGTGAGGTAGCGCACGGCCAGGTGACGGGCATGGCCGCCGCCGAGTTCGGAGGCGGAGTCGCCCAGGGACTTGACCATCTGCCTGACGGCGGCGACTTCGCCCTTGCCAACACGGACCGCGCCGGCTGAGGCGCCGCTGGTGCGGCGGAGGATGCTCTCGGGGTCGGGAAGACCGAGGGCCGCCAAGGCGTATCCGCTGGACGCGGTGATGAAGTTCCGGCGGTCCACATCGCTCCTTCCCAGTATCAGCACTGATGCCACGGTATCCGCGAGGAGTTCGCCGGGGACGGTCTCCGCGAGGTTGATCGCGTTCGGATCCAGGCTGAGGACTTGTGCGATATACGGCCACCAGTGATCCGGGGTCCGTTCGCCTTCCATCCACCGGCGGGCGTGCTGGCGTTGTAACCGGCGCGGGTTCCCGGACTCCGCCATGCCCAGGGCGCGGGCGAGATCCGTCGGCCCCCACCCCTTGGCCTCGCACGCCAGTCTGATCAGTTCCGCGACGGCCGGATTTTTCGGCACCCGTCACCCTCCCCACCTGGATTACGCGGGATTACGCAGGACTACATCGTGGGCTCTGTCCCAGGGCCACGGATCGCCGTTGACTGAACATCACCCGCACAAACCTCGATTGGCCAAGAACGGCCCTGTTCAGGGCCTGTTTGAGGCTGCCCGGATGCGAAAGGAAAACAACGGTGGCAACTCCCGCTCCCGCCCCCAGCGCCCGCGAGACCGTCCCGCTCCAGCAGGACGAGGAGGTGTTGACCGACACTGCGGCCGGCGAAGTGTCCTGCGACACCCTGCCGTTCGTCTCCCACGTCGCGCCGATCGCCCGGGACCTCCTCTACGACCGGACCCGCGACGAGATGCTGCTGCCGGTCGAGGTCCGCTTCCGCGACGGCACCCACCTCCCCACGGTGATGCGGGTGGACCCGGGCCGGGTGGAACTCCTCAGCATCCAGCTCGCCCAGGCCATCGACCAGCGGCAGAAGGAACTCGACGCCAGGGCGAAGGGCCTGTGAACCGCATCGCCTTATCCGACCCGCTGGAGACCGTCCTGTCGTGGGTGTGGGCGCTCGGCACGGCCGCCGGGCTCACCGTGCTCGGCCTGATCGCCCACAGCGAGCACGACACCGGCCACACCCTCACGGCGGCGCCCGCGCTCAGCGCCGACGACGCCGACCCCGACGAGGGCGGCCTGTAGACCGCTCCGGCCCTCAGCCTGCCCCTCGTGCGCCGGGGGCCGGAGCCACCATCCCGAACGACCTCACCCCCTCACCCTGGGAGGTTCCCGTGCGACCCACCATCCCCGCCACGGCGGCGGACATCCGGCTCACCACGGGCTACTACCTCGACCCCGACGACCTCGGCGACTACATCACCGCCCTCCTGGCCCGCTGCACCACCGTCTTCGACGTCAAGCCGCTGATGATCGCCGACCTGGACGACCCGGCCGCCAGCGGCGCCGGCGCCGACCGGGGCGGACGCATCCACCCCGGCGCCCTCATCGAGGGCGACGTGATCGTGCAGGCCGGCGCCCGCATCGAGAAGGGCGCCATGGTGACGGGCCCGGCCCTGATCTGCACCGGCTCCGTCATCTCCGCCGGAGCCCTGATCCGCGAGCACACCGTGATCGGCCCCGGCTGCCGGATCGGCTTCAACGCCGAGATCACCCGCAGCCTCCTGGCCGGACACATCTTCGCCAAGCACGCCTGCTTCATCGGGGACTCGCTCGTCGGCCGCCGGGTCAACTTCGGCTCCTTCTCCTCCACCACCGGCCTGCGATGCGACGGCGGACCGGTCGCCGAACCGGCCATAGAGGAGATCACCGTCACCCTCGACGGACAGCGGATCGGCACCGGGCAGACCAAGTTCGGGGCCGTCGTCGGCGACGAGGTCACCCTCCCCGCCGGCACCTCCCTGTCCCCGGGCACGCTGATCGGCCCCGGCACCACCCTGTACCCGCGCAACCAGGTCGGCGGCTTCCTGCCCGCCGGAACCCGGGTGAGGTGACTGCCATGACCACCTCGAACGCCCTCGTGAAGGTCATTGGCGGCACCCGCCTTGCGGGCCGCTACCGGGTGCAGGGCAGCAAGAACATCGCCCTGCACCTCTACGCCGCCACCGTCCTCGCGGATGCCCCGGTGACACTGCACAACGCGCCCGACATCGTGGACTCCGGGGTGTGCGCCCGTATCCTCCAGCACACCGGCATGGGCGCCGACTTCGACGGCACCACCTTCACCACCATGCTGCTGGCCGCCCGCGCCGAGGGAACCTCCCTGATCACCAGCCCCAGCATCGAACCCGAGGTCACCGAGACCGCCCGTTTCCTGTCGGCCCGCGGCGTCGGCATCGTCTTCGACGGGCAGAGCCTGCTCGTCACCGGGACCGACTACATCGGCGGCGGGGAGTTCACCGTGGCCGGGGACCGCATCGAGGCCGCGACCGTGGCCATGGCCACCGCCGCGACTCGCGGCACGGTCACCCTGGACGGGATCGCCCTGGCCGACCTCCCCGACGGCCTGACCGGACCGCTGACAGCCGCCGGGCTCACCCTCACCCCGCCTGCGGACCGTGCCACCGGACACCTTCCGGCGGTCGAAGCCGTCGCCGGGCCGCTGACGGCGGTCGAGACGCGGACCGGCCCGCACCCGGGCCTGCCCACCGACACCGCACCCCAGCTCGCCGCGATGCTCACCCAGGCCACAGGCACCTCCCTGATCCGGGAGCGGATCTACCCCCAGCGCGACACCCACGCCGAACCGCTGCGGGCCTTCGGCGCGAGGGTCCGCTCCACCGGCAATCTCATCCGCGTCCGTGGCGGCAAGCCGCTGCGGGCGGCCGACGTGGAGGCCGCCGACATCCGGGCCGTGACCGCCCTGGTGCTCGCCGCCCTGGCCGCCGACGGGACCTCTACGATCCGGGGCCTGCACCATCTCCGGCGCGGCTACGGTCACTTGCTCGACGGCCTGGCCACGCTGGGGGCTGACATCACAGTCGAACCGGAGGTCTAAATGAGCGCCGTACCGTTCACCCATGCCGACACCACCCTGCTGTCCGACGGCCTGAACCAGGTCGTCGCCGACGGCGCGACCCCGGGCGGGTTCCTGGTGTCCGGTACGGCCTCCGGCGACCGGACCACAGTCGCGGCCGGGGTGATCTCCCCGGAGACCCACAACGAGGCGCCCGACGACCGCACTGTGTACGACATCGCCTCGCTGACGAAGGTCGTCGCAACCTGGCCGCTAATCGGCCGGGCCCTGCACGCCGGCTTCCTCGACCTGGACACCCCCGTCCGGGACTTCCTCCCGGCGGTGGACGGGCCGGCTCCCAGCGTTGAGCCCACCGTCCGCCAGCTGCTGGCCCACACTTCCGGGCTGCGCGCCTCCACCCGCCTAGACCACTACGTGGACCGCACCGAACTGCTGCACGAGCTGATCCTGCGCGAGCCGCTGGAAACCGTCCCCGGCCCCCACAAGTACATCAACAGGGGCTTCATCCTCCTCGGACTCGCCCTCGCACACGTCCACCAGCGGCCCCTGGACGAGCTGGCCGCCGACATGTGGGACGAGTTCCACATGAACGCCACCACGTACGGGCCGATCACCCCCAATCCGTGGGTCGCCCCGACCGAGGCCCGGCCCGGCGCGGACCGCCTGTGGGGGTCTGTGCACGACGAGAACGCCGCCACCATGGGTGGCGTCGCCGGGCACGCCGGTGCCTTCGCTTCGGCCGGGAACCTGGCCGCCTACGCCGAAGCCCTTCTCAGCGCGGCCCCCACCAGCCCGCTCGGGAACTGGCTCACGGCCAGCATGAAGCCACAGGCCGAGATCGAGCCGGGCCTGTCCCGGGGTCTGGGCTGGATCCTCGCCGCAGGCGGCACGGTCTCCTACCACCACGGCTTCACCGGCACGAGCCTCTACCTCGCCCCCGCAACCGGCCGGTACATCGTCCTGGCAACCAACGCCGTGCACAACGGCGCTGCCCGCACGCGGCTCGCCCCGCTGCGCGAGTCGATCCTCAAGACGATCACCACAACCTGACCGGAGGCCCCGGTGTGGGTGAACTGCTGGCCGTGAGCCCGCCCAGGAAGGCGGTCCAGACGCCGGGGGTGACGGCCAGCTCGGGGCCGGCCGTCACCTTGGAGTCCCGGACGTGCACGGCATCGGGGCAGGCGGCGACCTCGACGCAGTCGTCGCCGTCACCGCTGCTGTACGTGGACTTGTGCCAGGAGAGGGCGACCTCGACGCAGTTGTCGCCGTCGCCGCTGCTGTAACTGCTCTTGAACCACCGGAGTCGGGAGTTCTTCACAGGGATCCTCGCCTTCGCATCAACAGGCCGACGGTGTCCGCCGGATTGAGGGCCTGGATGCGAAGTTTGGCATACCGGAGGTGGAGGAGACTGAGGTCCTTCGGGTCGGACAGCACCCGGCCCGACTGCTGTCCCTCGCTGTATCCCACCCATTCGTGGTCCTGGGTTTCGAGGAGGCAGAAAGGCCCACCGAGTCCTGCGTGTTCGGGGCTGACCAGCGGCATGATCTGCAGGTCCACGTTCGGCAGTCGGCCGCACTCCAGCAGGTGGTCGATCAGCTGGCGGCTCACCTCCGGTCCACCGGTCTGCCGCAGGATCACCGCCTCGTCGATGATGAAGCTGAAGACGGTGTAGGGGGTGCGGGAGAGCAGTTGCTGGCGCTCCAGTCGGGCCGTGATGCGCTCCTCGACCTCTTCGAAGGTGGGCGGCGGCAGGACGTCGTCCACCAGCGCGCGGGCGTACGACTCCGGTTGGAGCAGACCCGGCACGGACCGGCACTCGTAGGTGTTGAGGATGACGGCGCCCTCCTCCAGCTCCGCCCACCGCCGGAACCACGTCGCCAGCCCGCGCCGCCGGGTCAGCTGCCTCGCCGCGATGTCGATGACGCCGAAGGTGTCCAGGACCGCCTCGGTCTTGGACACGAACTTCTGCGACGGGTGGCGGCGGCCCTGCTCCACCGAGCCGACGTACTGGACCGAGTACCCGATCAGCGAGGCCAGCTGCTCCTGGGTCAGGCCGGCGCGTTTGCGGGAGGCCTTGACCGTCTCGCCGAAGCTGCGCAGGTTGTCGTCCGGCTCGACCTCGCCGTCGCCGTTGTCGTCGGCACTCACCATGGCGGTCACCTCCCCGATCCCCGACAGCAGACTCACGCACCGTGACCGCGCCTGTCCAGGGAGTGCACTCGTACAGTTGGTTTGTACGAGTCCGGGTGGTGTTGAACGAGCCTGGTCGGGCGGGATGTTGGCGCCCATGACCGCACCTTCCGGCCGCGCCCGGACCCTCGTACGCGTGTTCACCCAGCGTTTCACCAGCACCCGCCGCGGGGCCCGGCTGGCCCGACAGCTGGCCCTCGTCGAGCTCGACGCGTGGGGCTTCCCCGAATCCACCGCCCTGTCCGCCGACACCGGCCTCCTCGTGGCCGAGCTCGCCGCCAACGCCGTCCGGCACGGCCGCGTCCCGGGACGGGACTTCGAGCTGAAGCTGACCCTCCTGGAGGACTTCCTGCGCATCGAGGTCTCCGACGCCCGCCGGGACCGCCGCCCGGCGGTGCAGCCGCATGCGTACGGGGCGGAGTCCGGCTACGGCCTGCGCATCGTGGACGCCGTCGCCGCTGCTTGGGGCGTCACGGACCGCGTCGTCGGCAAGACGGTCTGGGCCGAGCTGGCCCGGCGACGCCCCCCTGCGGAGTCCCTCCGGCGGGCGGATAGGCTCCGCCTGCCCGTCGTGTGAGGGACACAGGACGAGGACCTGCTGAGCTGGGGGCTCCATGAGATTGCTGCCGATGGGCAGAAGAGCGCGCGAGAGACGGGGGAGGGGCAGGGCCGCGGTCGCTTCCGGGGCCCTGCTGCTCTCCGTACTGGCATCGTTCACCGGCCAGACAAGCGCCGCCGCGGCGACGCAGCCGCCCGCCACCACGGCCGCCACCGCCTCACCGCAGTCCGGCGCGTCCGTCGAGTCCGTCGCCACCGCCCCCGAGGCGGGCCCCACGGCCACCGCGCCGAAGAAGGATCCGGCGGCCGAGCGCGAGACCGTCCTGAGCTCGCTCCAGCAGAGCGGCCAGGCCACCGGCGCCTGCCCGACGGCCCTGCAGCCGAGCACGATCGTCAACTGTGCGGTCGAGGCCAACACGACGGCGTCCTTCTCCTTCACGGTGCCCGCACCGGACGTGGTCGTCCTGCAGCTCGCCACCTCGCCCGGCATCATCCGGCCCAAGCTGGTGTCGCCCACGGGCGCCACCGTGACCTGCGAGCACGTACGCGGCCCCGGGGACTACGCCTACGGGGCGGTCCGCTGCCCCGCCGCCCAGGCGGGCACCTACACGATGAAGGTCGTGAACAGCACGGGTTCGCAGACCTCGATCTGGACCTCGTACCTGCCGCTGGCCTCGTCCACGACCTGCACCACCGTCGCTCCCGCCGACCGCAGGCTCGGCGCGCCCAAGGTGTTCCAGGGCTCGCTGCCGGCCGGTTCGGCGGGTGACTGCTACGCGCTGGACCTGGCCGCGAACGACGTACTGCGCAGCTACTCCTCCTCGAAGCAGGTCCACCACAGCGTCTACGACGCGACCGGCAAGCAGATCTGCGCCAGTGCCTACGACTGGCTGAACACCGAGAGCGCCGCGCTCGACTGCAAGCTCACCGGAACCGCGCCGTTCCGGATGATGACCGTCCGCTCGGACGGTGCGAGCCAGCCGTCCTACGACCTGACCCTGGCCCGCCTCTCCCGGCCCGAGGGCTGCGCGCTGGTGGAGCCGCAGGCGTTCGGGGTCTCCCCGGACCTGACCGCCACCGCACGCTGCCGGACCCTTCGGGTCGCCCAGCCCGCCTGGCACTCCTTCGGCCCCGTCGCCTCCGGTCCGGCCCCTGCCGGAACGCTGTACGACGCGGCCGGCGCCGCGATACCCGGAGTCTGCCAGTACGGCGCGTGCGACCTGCCCGCCGGGGACCACACGTGGGCGGCCACCCCCCGGGCCGAGGCCCCCACCGCCTTCGGCATGGCCTTCCACTCCGCCAAGGAGACCCGGGGCTGCACCGCCACCCACGACAACGGTCTCGTCGCCGGGGCGGCGACCGGCACCTTCGGCGGCCCCGGGCAGAAGCTGTGCCTGAGCCTGCCGACCGCCTCGGGCAAGGGCGTGTACCTGCTGGACCGGACGCCCGCCGGCGGGAAGACCGTCGGCGCGGTGGTGTACGACGCGGCCGGCCTCAAGCAGTGCGAGTACTCCGGCTACTACCCCGTCTGCAAGCTGACCGGTACGGCGCCCTTCCGGGCCGTCCTGACCGGCACTCCGGCACAGGCCTACGGCCTGGCGGTCCACCGGACCGGTGAACCCGCGGGATGCGCGTCCTGGCCGCGGACCGGCTTCGACGGATCGGCCGGAGCGGAGGTCTCGCTGACCGCCGGCAGCCGGCAGTCCTGCCTGAGCCTGCCCGCCGGCCAGCACTCGCCCGCCGAGGTGCTGGCCTACTCCCAGCCCGTCGGCGGGGAGGGAGCGACCTTCTACGTCGCCGACCCCGCGGGCAACGTCGCGTGCCTCGGCGGCGCCGTCCTGCCGTGCCCCCTGACCGCCGGCACCCCGTACACGGTGATGCTGGTCGGCGGGGTCAGCACCTACAAGCTGGCACGGCGTGACGTCTCCGCGGCGGCGAACTGCACCGCCCCGGTCTCGACGAAGGTCGGCGGCCAGGCCGTGCCCTTCGACCTGACCTCGCCGCTCGACGCGCGCTGCGTGCGGATCACCGGCGCCACCACCGACAAGTTCTGGCTGAGCGCCCGGACGGCCGGCGTCAGGGACGCCCCCTCGGCGACGCTGCAGGTGGTCGACTCCGGCGGCAGGTTCCTGTGCCGGCAGTACGCCGTCGCCTGCCGGGTCACCGGATCCACGTCGTACGTCGCGATCGTCCACACCCAGAACCACGCGGGCAAGCCGGTCCACGCCGACGTGGACACCTGGAAGGTCGGCACGTCCGCGGGCTGGGTGCCCGAGTGCACCGCGAACCGGATCTCGGCGGCGGACGGCTTCCCCGAGCGCAGCGGAGTGCTGACGCAGGCCTCGACCGCCTACTGCGCGGTCGTCGACATGAAGCCCTCGCAGAGTTTCGGCGTGACCGGACACAGCATGTCCAACGACCTCGCCAGCTACGCCACCCCCGAACTGAGCCTGCTCGGCGCCCAGGGATGGGAAGGCTCCGGTACCTCGTCCGGGTACCGGTGCGAGGGCGGGTTCAGCACCCGGTGCTCGGCCGAGAGCGGCGCGAAGGCGGGCCAGGCCGTGCTGATGCTGAGCGCGGCCAGGACCGTCCTGCCGGTCGAGTTCACCATGCGGGGATCCTGCATCACGGTGTGCAGCGGGCCGCAGCAGCCGGCCCCGTGGGTGACCTCCATCAGCCCGGCGACCGGGCCCGCCGGGACGTGGAACCAGGCGGTCCTCCACGGAGTGGACCTCACCCTCACCTCCGACCTCATGCTGATGCCCAGCGGCTCGAAGTACGAAGACGGTCCCGCCCTCAAGCCGCTCTCCGTCAGCCCGGACGGGACCTCGATGAAGGTGCTGGTCGACACGACCGGCCTGCAGCCCGGCCTGTACGACGTGGGCCTCTACATCGGGCACCGGATCACCAAGGCGTACACGGTGACGGCGCCGACGACCGCCACCGAGAGCCGGTTCGTGCCGCACGGCCCCGCGCGGTTCCTGGACACCCGTGACGGTACGGGTGCGAAGAAGCAGCGGGTCGGTCCGGGCGGGGTCGTCACCCTGCAGGTCGCGGGCGTCAAGGGCATTCCGGCGACTGGGGTCACCGCCGTGGTCATGAACGTGACCGCGGTCCAGCCGACCGAGGCGGGACACGTGATGGTCTACCCGAACGGGCAGCCCAGGCCCTCGGTGTCGAACCTCAACTTCTCGCCGGGGCAGATCGTGCCGAACCTGGTGACGGTGCCGGTGCTGAACGGCAAGGTCGACCTGCGCAACAACGCGGGGTCGGTGGACCTGATCGCCGACGTCACCGGCTACTACACGGACAAGGCCGGGGCCGGCTCCGCGCTGAACCCGGTCACGCCCGCGCGGTTCCTGGACACCCGTGACGGTACGGGTGCGAAGAAGCAGCGGGTCGGTCCGGGCGGGGTCGTCACCCTGCAGGTGGCCGGTGTGAAGGGCGTCCCGGCGAGCGGGGTCACGGCCGTGGTCATGAACGTGACCGCGGTCCAGCCGACCGAGGCGGGACATGTGACGGTCTATCCGAACGGCCAGGCCGCACCGGGTGTGTCGAACCTCAACTTCACGCCCGGACAGATCGTCCCCAACCTGGTGACGGTGCCGGTCGTGAACGGCAAGGTCGACCTGCGCAACAACTCCGGTTCGGTGGACCTGATCGCCGACGTCACCGGCTACTACGCGGCCGAGGGCTCGGCCTTCTCGGCCGGTGCGCCGACCCGGCTCCTCGACACCCGTGACGGGACCGGCGCCCGCGCCGGAGCCGTCCGCGGGGGCAGCATCGTCAGTCTGCAGGTGGCCGGCGTCGAGGGTGTGCCGCTCACCGGGGTGACCGCGGTGGTCCTGAACGTCACCGTCACCAACCCGACGGAGGCGAGCCACCTGATCGTCCACCCGCACGGGACCGGACGGCCGGGCGTCTCGAACCTCAACTTCACGGCCGGGCAGACCGTCTCCAACCTGGTGGTCGTCCCCGTCGTCGACGGCCGGGTGACGTTCTTCAACAACTCCGGCTCCACCGACGTGATCGCCGACCTGAACGGCTGGTTCACGGCCTGAGGATCCCGCGGAATTGAACCGGGGCCCGTCCGATCGCACGATCGGACGGGCCCCGCCGCGTTCGGCCGCCCTCCTTTGGGCCCTGCCGCGTGCCGTGCGGCCCCAGCCTGTGCGGGGGGACACGCCGTCCGGCCGGGCGGCAGGTCAGAGGTACCGGGCGAGGTCGTCCAGGGCGCGGAGGATGTCCGGCTCGGGGGCCGAGGGGAGCTGGAGGACGACCTCCTCGATGCCCAGGTCGGCGTAGTGCGCGAGTTTGCCCGGGCTGGGGTGGACCGCGTACGGGAGGATTTGGAGGGACTTCGGGTCGCGCCCGGCGGTCTCCCAGACCTGGCGCAGTACGGGGAGGGACTCGGTGAGGCCGCCTCCGCCGATCGGGAGCCAGCCGTCGGCGTGGTCGGCGACGGCGGCGAACAGCTTCGGGCCGGCCGCGCCGCCGATCAGGGTGCGGGGGCCGTGCAGGAGGGAGCCGGGGCCGAGTTCGCGCGGGGCCTGGGCCGGCTTCGGATGGGCGCTGCTGGCCCGGACGGAGCAGAACTGGCCCACGTACGCCGTCGGCTCGGGGGCCCACAGGGCGCGCATCAGGGCCATCCGGTCGCGGACCAGGTCGCGGCGCGTGCGCCACTCGACTCCGTGGTCGGCGGCCTCCTCCACGTTCCAGCCGTAGCCGACGCCCAGGGTGAAACGGCCGCCGGAGAGGTGGTCGAGGGTCGCGACCTGCTTCGCCAGGGCGATCGGGTCGTGCTGGGAGACCAGGGTGATGCCGGTGCCGAGCCGCAGCCGTTCGGTGACCGCGGCGGCCTGGCCGAGGGCGACGAAGGGGTCCAGGGTGCGCCCGTACATGTCGGGGAGTTCGCCGCCCATGGGGGCGGGGGTCTCGCGGGCTACCGGGATGTGCGTGTGTTCCGGCAGGTAGAGGCCCGAGAATCCGCGCTCCTCCAGGGCGCGGGCGAGACGGACGGGGGAGACGGAGCGGTCGGTGAGGAAGACGGTCGTGGCGATCCGCATGGGCGCTGGCACCTCCAGGACGTGGGAACGCCACGGTACGGGCTGAGCCCCCGATTGTTGAGTGGGCGTCAGTTCCCGGGTGGGGTGCCGGTCAGCCGCGGGGGTAGCGGGCCAGCCAGCCGGGGGCGGAGGCGGCGGCGGAGGCCGAGGGGCCGTGCAGGGCCGGGCCCTGGGTCATCTCCAGGGCGAAGTCGTCGCACAGTTCCAGGAGCGTGGCGCGGCCCTCCAGCTCCGCGAGCCAGGCGGGCGGGAGCGCCGTCTCACCGTGGAGCGCGCCGAGCAGGGCCCCGCACAGGGCGCCGGCGGCGACGGAGTCGCCGCCGTGGTTGACGGCGAGGCGCAGGCCGTGGGCGATGTCCTCGGCGACCAGGGCGCAGTAGACGGCGACGGCGAGGGCGTGCGTGGCGTCGCGGGCCTCGGGCGCGGCGTCGCCGGGGGAGAGCGCTGCGACGGCGTCGGGGCCGGGCGGGCCCTGGGTGACGGCCGAGGTGGCACGCTGGAGGGCGTCGGTGACGGGCTGGTGGCCGGGGCGGGCGCCCAGCAGTCCCAGCGTGCGCTGGACGGCGGCGTCGAGGGAGTCGCCGCGGATCAGGCCGTGGACGATGACGGCGAGGGCGCCGGCCGAGAGGTGGGCGGTGGGATGGCCGTGGCTCTGCGCGGCGCACTCGACGGTGAGCTGGAGGACGAGGGCGGGCTCCCAGCCGACCAGCAGGCCGAAGGGGGCCGAGCGGGCGGCCGCGGCCGCGCCGCGGGCGGCCGGGTTCTTGGGCCGGTCGAGGGTGGCGAGGACGTCGTCGCCGAAGCCGGTCAGGCAGGCGCGATCGGGGTCGCGGCGGGCGTAGAGCCATTCCTCCTGCGCGAGCCAGCCGTTGTCCTCGCGGCGCTCGTCGGGGCCCCAGTCGTGCTGGGTCGCCGCCCAGCGGCGGTACGCGCGGTGCACGTCGGTCGGCGGGTGCCAGGCGCCGGTATCCCGGCGCACGTGGGCCCGGATCAGCCCGTCCACGGTGAAGAGGGTGAGCTGGGTGGCGGCGGTGACCCGGCCGCGGCGGCCGTGGGCGGCTGCGGGGCCGGTCAGGCCGTCGGGGCCGTGGGCCGCGCGGATCGCGTCGAGGGAGAGACCGGCGAGGGGCGCGCCGAGGGCGTCGCCGAGGGCCGCGCCGAGGAGCGTGCCGCGGATGCGGCTGCGGAAGTCCTGCTGCTCGATCCGCCCCCAGAGCCCGGTGACGATCCCCCTGCCGAGTGTCCTGCCTCCGGCGGGGGCGGCGGGGGTGGCGGCGGCGCCCGCCGGGCTCGCCGCCCGGCTCCCTCCCCCCTGCCCTCCGGCCGGGTCGGGGCCGCCGTGCGGGGCCGCCGTGGCGGTGCCGCCCGCCGGGTCGGGGGCCGTCGGTGGGGCCGCCGGGGCGTGGCCGCGCGCCGGGGCGGGATCACCCGTACCGACTGCCGGGGCCTGGCCTCCGGCCGGGGCGGCGGTGCTGTGCGGGGCCGCCGTGCGGGTGGCGTCCGCCGGGCTCGGGCCCGCTGTTCCGGCGGGCGGGCCGGGAACGTTCGTACCGGCCGCGGGGGTGGCGGAGTCCTGCGGTGCTGCGGCCCGGGCGGGAGGGAATCCCCGAGGCAGGGGGTTCGGGGGCACCGGGCCCGAGGCCGTGCCCTCGCCGTCGTCCGTATCGATCACGTCGTCCACCCCCGGCACCGCGCCCCCCGCTGACCTGTATCCGCCGCGCATGCGAAACCCGCACTGTAGTGGACAGCATCGATCGAAACCGGAAGCGGTACGCCAAGAGGCTCCTGAACGAGCAGAGATCGGCCGGAAATCGAATACTTCCTGCCGCGTCCCGCCTGGTGGCACGTTTTGCCACTTGTCTTCGGGGTGGTCGGTTCCGGCCACACCGCGTTCATCGGACGTTCTCGACGGCCGCCGAGCCTCGACGCCATGAAGAAGGCTCTCCTCGCCGCGACCGTCGTCGCCTCCGCGCTCACCGCCACCCTGATCACGGCCCCCGCCGCCCACGCCGGCCACCGCTCCGCCATCCCCTTCACCGAGGCTACGGTCACCGCCGCGGCCGACGGCTCCTTCACCCTGAAATGGAAGGCACAGGGTGCCGGGCGGGTCGAGATCAAGGCGAACGGCAAGGTCGTCGCCAAGGGCGGCGCCCGGGGACAGGCCGTGGTCACGGGCCTGCCCGCCGCCGACCGCCAGTGGTTCGACTTCAAGCCGCAGCACGGCCGGGGCCTGCGCCTCGCCGACCGACTGATCAAGCTGGACGGCACCGCCAACTTCCGTGACGCCGGCGGCTACCGCACCGGCACCGGCCAGTGGGTGAGGATGGGCGAGGTCTACCGCTCCGACGCCCTCGACAAGCTGACCTCCGAAGACCTCGCCAAGCTGCAGCGCCTGCGCGTCAGGACCGTCTTCGACCTGCGCATGCAGGACGAGCGCACCAAGGACGCCGACAAGGTCCCCGCAGGCGCCGCCTACGTCGTCGCCGACGTCTTCGCGGGCTCCGGCTCCTTTCAGACCATGCCCCGCACCCCCGAGGAGGCGGTCGAGGCCATGATTGACGCCGAACGGGCCATGGTCTCCGGCGAGGGCGGCAAGAAGGCGTACGCGCAGGTCCTCGACGGCATCGAGCGCGACCGCGCCCGCTCCGTCCTCTTCCACTGCACCGCCGGCAAGGACCGCACCGGCTGGGCGGGTGCGGCCCTGCTGACCGCCCTCGGGGTGCCCCGCGAGACCGTCGAGGCCGACTACCTGGCCAGCAACGACTACCGCAGGGCCGCCAACGACGCGATCCTCTCCCACCTGCCCGCCCAGCAGGCGGCCGTCTACAAGCCGCTGCTCGACGTGCGCCCCGAGTACCTGAACGCCGGCTACGAAGAGGTCGAGGACAGGTACGGCTCCTTCGACCGCTACCTGAGGGACGGCCTCGGCATCGACGCCCGCGAGCTGAAGCAGCTCAAGAAGGACCTGCTCGTCGGCTGACGACGACGGAGAGGGGCCCGGATCCACGGGCCCCCTCCGCCCCGTTCAGTCCAGAACGGGCAGCAGCTCCGGCAGGTGGCCGTCCGAGGTGCGGGCCGCCTGCTGCCGCTCCTGCGGCACCTCCCCGTACAGCGTCGTACGGGGCTTCGCGGGACGGCCCGCCGCATCGGCGACCGCCACCAGGTCCCGGACCGACTTGTACGAGCCGTAACTCGACCCCGCCATGCGGGAGATGGTCTCCTCCATCAGCGTGCCGCCGAGGTCGTTCGCACCCGAGCGCAGCATCTCGGCCGCGCCCTCCGCGCCCAGCTTCACCCAGCTCGTCTGGATGTTGGGGATGTGCGGGTGCAGCAGGATCCGCGCCATCGCCGTCACCGCGCGGTTGTCGCGGACCGTCGGGCCAGGCCGGGAGATGCCCGCCAGGTACACGGGCGCGTTGGTGTGGATGAAGGGCAGCGTGACGAACTCCGTGAAGCCGCCCGTCCGCTGCTGGATGCGGGCCAGCGTGCGGAAGTGGCCGAGCCAGTGCCGCGGCTGGTCCACATGCCCGTACATCATCGTGGACGAGGAGCGGATCCCGAGCTCGTGCGCGGTCGTGACGACCTCGATCCAGTCCGCCGTCGGCAGCTTGCCCTTGGTCAGGACCCAGCGCACCTCGTCGTCCAGGATCTCGGCCGCCGTCCCCGGGATCGAGTCCAGGCCGGCCTCCTTGGCCGCCGTCAGCCAGTCCCGTACGGACATGCCCGTGCGCGTCGCGCCGTTGACCACCTCCATCGGCGAGAAGGCGTGCACGTGCATGCCCGGCACCCGCTGCTTCACGGCCCGCGCGATGTCGAAGTACGCCGTCCCGGGCAGGTCGGGGTGGATGCCGCCCTGCATGCACACCTCGACCGCTCCCACGTCCCAGGCCTGCGCGGCCCGGTCGGCGACCTGGTCGAGGGAGAGGGTGTAGGCGTCCGCGTCCGTGCGGCGCTGCGCGAAGGCACAGAAACGGCAGCCGGTGTAACAGACGTTGGTGAAGTTGATGTTCCGGGTGACGATGTAGGTGACGTCGTCGCCGACGACGGACCGGCGCAGGTCGTCGGCGATCCGGCACAGGGCGTCGAGGGCCGGCCCGTCCGCGTGCAGCAGGGCCAGGGCCTGGGCGTCGGTCAGCCTCTCGGGGTCGTCGGCGGCCTGCGCGAGCGCGGCCCGTACGTCCGTGTCGATGCGCTCGGGGACCATGCCGGGGGCCGCGGCCTCGCGCAGGGCCTCCCAGTCGCCGTAGACGTGGTCGAAGTCCTCGCGCCGGTCGGCGGTGCGGCCCTCGGTGTCGATGGTGGCGTGCAGGTCCGTGCGGCCGGTGCCGCTGCCGCCGTACGCGGCGAAGCCCTCGTCGGGCTCCTGCCAGGGCCGGCCCTCGACGGTCGCGGACTCGTCCGCCAGGCCCGTGTCCGCGTCGGCCAGAGCCCGTACGTGCGGCAGCAGCCGCGGGTCCAGCCAGGGCTCGCCGCGCCGGAGGAACTCCGGGTAGACGGTGAGGCGTTCGCGCAGTTCGAAGCCGGCGGCGGCGGTCCGCGCGGCCAGCTCCTCGATGTGCGGCCAGGGGCGTTCGGGGTTGACGTGGTCGGGGGTCAGCGGGGAGACGCCGCCCCAGTCGTCGATGCCCGCGCCGATGAGCAGGGCGTACTCGGCGTCCACCAGGTTCGGCGGGGCCTGGATGCGGGCACTCGGGCCCAGGATGTGGCGGGCGACGGCGATCGCGGCGGCCAGCTCCTCCAGCTCCGCGTCCGGCATACCGCGCATGGCGGTGTCCGGCTTGGCGCGGAAGTTCTGGACGATGACCTCCTGGATGCCGTGGTAGCTGCGCTGGATGCGGCGCAGCTCGAAGAAGGCCTCGGCCCGCTCCTCGTACGTCTCCCCGATGCCGATCAGGACGCCGGTGGTGAAGGGGACGTTGGAGCGGCCCGCGTCCTCCAGGACGCGCAGTCGTACGGCCGGTTCCTTGTCGGGGGAGCCGTGGTGGGGGCCGCCGGGCTCGGACCACAGGCGGGTGGCGGTGGTCTCCAGCATCATGCCCATGGACGGGGCGACGGGCTTGAGGCGCTGCAGCTCGGACCACGACAGGACGCCGGGGTTGAGGTGCGGCAGGAGCCCCGTCTCCTCCAGGACCCGGATGGCCATGGCGCGGACGTAGGCGAGGGTGTCGTCGTAGCCGTGCGCGTCGAGCCACTCGCGGGCCTCGGGCCAGCGGTCCTCGGGGCGGTCGCCGAGGGTGAAGAGGGCCTCCTTGCAGCCCATCGCCGCACCCTTGCGGGCGATGTCGAGGACCTCGTCGGGGGAGAGGTACATCCCGTGCCCGTCCCGGCGGAGTCTGCCGGGGACGGTGACGAAGGTGCAGTAGTGGCACTTGTCGCGGCACAGGCGGGTGAGGGGGATGAAGACCTTGCGCGAGTACGTGATGACGCCGGGCCTCCCGGCCGCGGCGAGCCCGGCGTCACGGACGCGGGCGGCGGAGGCGGCGAGGTCCCGCAGGTCCGCGCCGCGCGCCCGGAGGAGCACGGCCGCCTCGGCCGCGTCGAGCGCGACGCCGTCTCGGGCCCGTCGCAGCGCCCGGCGCATCGCGTTTTCGGTCGGAGCCTCACTCGGAGTGGTCATGGGGCGAGCATACGATCCGACGCCCCGGCGCAGGAGAGGGTCATCTCATCAGCTCACCGGCGTTGACCAGCAGCGATTGGCCGGTAATCGCCCGGGCGCGGTCGGAGGCGAGGAAGACGGCGGCGTCGGCGACATCCCCGTCGGTGGCGAGATCGGGCAGCGCCATGCGCCGGGTGAGGCGGGCGTGCACCTCGGCCTCGGGGACGCCCTCGGTGTGCGCGGTGAAGGTGACGAAGGCCTGTACGGGCGGCCCCCACATCCAGCCGGGCAGCACGGTGTTGACGCGGATCCGGTGCGGGCCGAGCTCGCGGGCCATGGAGTACATGGCGGAGGTCAGCGCCCCCTTGGAGGCGGCGTACGCGGCCTGCTGCACCTCGTTGGGCGCGGCGACGGCGGACTGCGTCCCGATGATGACCACGGACCCGCCGCGTTCCTTGAGGGCGGGCAGACAGGCCCGGGTCATGCGCAGGGTGCCCAGCAGGTTGACGTCGATGATCTGCTGCCAGGTCCCGAAGTCGGCGTCCTGCAGCCCGCCGAAGTACGAGTCCCACGCGGCGACGTGCACGACGGCGTCGACGCCCCCGAACCGCTCCACGGCCAGGGCCGCGAGGGCCTCGCACTGCGCCTCGTCGCCGATGTCGGTCGGCCGGTGGGCGGTGTGGGCGCCGGCGGGGTCGATCTCGGCGGCGGACTTGGCGAGGTTCGCCTCGGTCCGGGCCCCGAGCACCGCGTTCCCGCCGTCCCGCACGACGGCGGCGGCGACCTGATGCCCGAGCCCGGCCCCGACGCCGGAGACGATGACGGTCTTGTCTCGCAACAGCACGACGTACCTCCAGACGCGCAGCCATATCTGACGCACCGTCAGGCTAGGGTCGCTTCCCGCGCAGGGGAAGGGGTGTGCACCACCGGCAGGAGCGGATGACAGGCGTGGCGTCCAGCCACCGTCTGGTGCCGGCGCCCTGCCTGGTGCACCCGGAGCGGGTGACGGACTACCCGGCCCGGGATCTGCCGGAGGAGCTCGCCGAGGCCTGGCAGGACGACTTCCGCCGACTGGCCGAGGCGTATCCGCTCGTGTCCTTCTCCGACGCGGCCGAGGCGCCGGGCATCACACTGGGCGGGTACCCGTCCTGGTTCACCCGGGAGGGGCCGGTGGAGGTGGACTGACAGCCCCGGGGCCCTGCGGTCCGCGTCGACGGTGGGGGGTGTTCGGGGGATGATCGGATGGAACGCGTGATCGGATGGAACGCGTCCCGGACGGGCCGGCAGGCCGCGCCGGGGCCCCGGTCGGAGGACGTGAGTCGGAGGACGTGAGGACCATGTCGCTCTCGCACCCCGTCGGCGCGCCGTGGCGCGCCCGGCTGTTCGCCCTGCTGGCGCTGGTCTGTGCGCTGGGCGCGTTGGTGGTGCTGGTGGTGGCCGGGGCGGGCGGCGGGCTGACCGTCGTCGTGGTCGGGGCGGCCGGTACGGTCCTCGCCGCCATGGGCGCCTGGTGGCTGGTGGCCCACCGCGGGCCGGTCCGTGCCGTCGGGGCCGTGCTGGTCGTGGCCGCCCCGGTGGCCGTCCTCGTCATCTACGCCCGGGCCGACCTGTGGCCCACCGCGCTGGCCGCCCTCGCGCTCTGGGCGGCCGCCGGGGCGTGCGCGCGGACGGCACTGCGCGCGGCGCGGCCACCCGCCGGCATGCGGGCGGTCGCCGCCGACCGGCCCCGCCATCCGGTGCTGATCATGAACCCGAAGTCCGGCGGCGGGAAGGTCGGCCGCTTCGGCCTCGTCGAGAAGGCCGAGGCGCTCGGAGCCCGGGTGGTGCTGCTGGACCCGGAGGTCGTCACGGACGTCGCCGCCCTCGCCCGCCGGGCGGTGGCCGAGGGGGCGGACCTGCTCGGGGTGGCGGGCGGCGACGGCACCCAGGCCCGGGTGGCCGAGGTGGCGGCCGAGCACGGACTGCCGTTCCTGGTGATCTCCGCGGGGACCCGCAACCACTTCGCCATGGACCTCGGGCTGGACCGCGAGGATCCGGCCCGGTGCCTGGACGCCCTGGCGGACGGTGAGGAGATCAGGATCGACCTGGGCTTCGTGGGCGGTCGCGCCTTCGTGAACACCGCGTCCTTCGGCGTCTACGCGGAGGTCGTGCAGCGCCCCGAGTACCGGGACGCCAAAGCGGACTCGGCGCTGAGCGCCCTGCCCGACCTGCTGCTCGGGTACGCGGGCCGCGCCCTCGAAGCGACCACCGACGACACGCGCCTGGAAGCCCAGCAGGCGCTGCTGATCAGCAACAACCCCTACTCCTCACCCGATCCCCTGGCCGTCGGCGCGCGTCGGGCACGCCTCGACCTGGGGGTGCTGGGCGTCGTCGGGATCCGGGTGAACAACGCCGCCCAGGCGGCCGACGTCGCGCTGCGGGGCGCGCGGGCGACGGGCCTGCACGTACTGACCTCCCGGCGGGTCGTTGTCGGATCGGACGCGGAGAGCCTCCCCGTCGCCGTGGACGGGGAGGCCCTGACCCTGCCCGCACCGGTCACCTGCTCCATCCGCCCGGGCGCCCTGCGCGTACGGGTGCCGCGGGGGCGTCCGGGCGCTCCGGCGGGCAGGCCACCCCTGCAGTGGCGCGAGGTCCTCGCCCTGCTCCTCGACCGGCCGTCGCCGCGCTGAAGGCGTGCTGACGGCGCGTGCTCCGGTGCGCCACCGTCCCGGGATGCCCGACCCACCGGGCGGCGTCACAATGAGCCGTACCCGGTGTCGCCGTTGCGGTGCTCCCGCAGTTCACGCTGGTCGTGGCGTGGCGGAGAGGAGACAGCATGAAGGACCTCAAGTTCGAGCAGAAGAGTTCCCTTTCTCGCCTGGAGGCCGCCGATCAGCTGTCCGCGCTCGCGGAGGCGCTGCGGCACGGGGGCAACGCCGAACTGCAACTCGGCCCCGGCACGATGACCCTGCGGGTCCCCGACGAACTCCGTACCGAGATCGAGGTCGAGGTCGGCGACGGGGAGATCGAGATGGAGATCGAGCTGAAGTGGCCCACCACGCGGTCCGGAGCCGGAGCCGGAGCCGCGTCGTAGTGGCCTCGGATGCCTCGGATGCCTCGGACCGCGGTTCGGAGCCCGGCCCGCAGCCCGGTTCGGAGCAGGGCCCGCCGCCCGGTGCGGAGCCCCGCTCGGAGCCCGGTTCGGAGCCCGGCTCGGAGCCCGGCCCTCGGCCCGGTGCGGAGCCCGGCCCGGAGCCCCCTCCGGGGCGCGCCCTGGAGGAGGCCTCGTACGAGACCCCCTACGAGGCCGTGGACAAGGTCCGCGGCGACTACACGGGTGCCGTCTACGGCTCGCTGCTCGCCGCCTCCGTCGTCGTCGGCGCCGGGACGCTCGGCTCGTACCCCCGGCTGCAGCTCATCGCGCTGCTGCTGGGCACCGGCGTCGTCTTCTGGGCCGCGCACGTCTTCGCCCACCTCTTCGGCGCCCGCATGGCGGGCCGGCTGAGCTGGCGCGCCATCCGCCGCACGGCCCGGGAGGAGCGCCCGATCATCGAGGCGGCCGTCCCGCCGGCGCTCGCCGCGGCCATCAGCCCGCTGTTCGGCCTGGGGCCGCACGGCGTCGCATGGACGGCGCTCCTCGTCGCCCTCGCCGGGCAGGTCGGCTGGGCGACCGTGGCCGCCAAGCGGGCCGGGGCCTCCCGCCGCCTGATGGTGGTCGCCGGTGCGATCAACCTCTTCCTCGGGCTGCTCATCGTGCTGCTCAAGGTCGGGATCCAGCACTGAGGTCCCACGGCTCGGCGTGGTCGCCGCCCAGCGTGGCGGCGTACTCCGCCAGGGCTGCTCCGAGGCGGCACACCCCCTCGGAGATCTCCTGAGGGGGGTGGTGCGCGCAGCGTAGCGAGAGAAACATGTAGGCGGCATGGATGTGTCGGGGGTGGACGCGACGCCACCCGCCCCTCCCGATCTGACGCCACATCAGCTAGACCGTTCCCATGACGACAGGAGAGCAGGACGCGCAACAGGACGCCGGCACCCGCGTCGACGACTACGCCGCGCTGGCGGCCGTCGGCCCCTACGGAGTCCGCCCCGGCCATGCGCTGATCACCATGGTGGAGCCGCACCCGGGCCACGAGTACGCCTACAACCGCTGGTACGAGGACGACCACTACTACGCGGGCGCCATGGCCATGCCCTGGATGTATGCCGGTCGCCGCTGGGTGGCCACCCGCGAACTCCAGGAACTGCGCTACCCCGAGAAGTCGGCCGTCGCCCAGCCCGTCACCGCCGGCTGCTACATATCGACCTACTGGGTCACCGAGGGCCGCTACGACGAGCACATGAAGTGGACCGTCGGCATCAACAAGCGGCTGAATCGCGACGGCCGCGTCCACCAGGACCGGACCCACGTCTTCACGGCCTTCCAGGACCACGCGGCGACCGTCTACCGCGACGGCGCCGCCGGTCCGCGGGACTACCACGCGCTCGACCATCCGTACGCCGGGCTGGTGGTGCAGGTGGTCGACGCCGACGGCTCCGAGCAGCGGGCCGAGTTGCTGGAGTGGCTGCGCTCACGCGCCCTGCCGAAGCGGCTGCACGGCTCCCCGGCGGCGATGGTGACCGTCTTCCGGCCGACACCGCTGCCCGGTGACCGGATGACGTATGTCAAGCAGGTGGAGGGGGTCGACACGCGGCTCACGCTGCTGTGGTTCCTGGAGGAGGACCCCCGGACCTGCTGGGACCGCTTCCGGGGGCTGGACGCGGAGGTCGCGGAGGCGGGACTGGGGCGGGTGGAGCTCGTGGCTCCGTTCATCCCGACGGTGCCGGGGACCGACCGGTACGTCGATCAGCTGCGCTGACGCGGGCATGGCCGAGCCCCCTCGGCCAGGACGGCGGACCGGTCGAGAGGGCTCCAGTCAGTGGTGCGGGTGGTGCGGGTGATGCAGGTGGTGCAGGTGGTGCCTGTGGTGCGGTCGGGACGTCTCGTGGTCTTCAGACGATGCGTCCCAGTCGGCCTTCGGTCACATCGGCGACGAACGAGGTCCACGAGCCGGGCGCGAAGGTGAGGGACGGGCCGTCCTGCGCCTTCGAGTCACGTACGGCGATCGACTCCATGGCGGGGGACTTGACCTCGACGCAGGCGCCGTTGGCGGAGTAGGAGGACTTGACCCAGTGGTCGGTGGCACCCTGGCGAATAGCCATGTTTCTCTCCGGTGAGCGAGTAGTTCCGGTGTCTTGTCGGCCATTTCCGGCTGACCTGATCGACGCTACCCGCAGCTCCTGACGGGTGAAGGAAGCATTCACCCGACCGAGTGGCATATTCCATTCAAGCCTTCTGTGGCTGGGGATCGACGGTGTACGGTGCCGCCCCTTCGGCCGTCCAGCCCCACGCGTCACAGGACTATTCACCCTTGTCGGCATATTGGTCGATGATCCGCAGGATGAACTCGCGTGTCTGGTCCACCCCCAGGGCCTGGGCGCGCAGGTGCTCGTACATCACGCTGTACTTCTGGACGTCGTTGGCCTTCTCCAGGTACAGGTCGCTCGTCACGCCCTCGATGTAGACGACCGTCGAGTCGGACGCGTCCGGGAACTCCAGGATCGCGTACTGGCCGTTCACGCCGGGGTGCGCGCCCAGCTCGAACGGCATCACCTGCACCGTGACGTGCGGCTGCTCCGACTGCTCTATCAAGTACTCCAGCTGCCGGATCATCAGCCGGGCGTCACCCACGTGCCGGCGCAGCGCGGCCTCGTCGATGACCGCCCACAGGCGCAGCGGGCCGAGGTCGGGGTTGTTGTTCTCCGTCTCGGAGAGCCGCTTCTGGCGGTGCATCCTGACCTGGACGCGCTTGTCCACGTCGGCCGGGGCGGTCTCCGGCCACGCGCCGCGGACGAGGGCCTGGGCGTACTCCGTGGTCTGGAGCAGACCCGGGATCACCAGGGGTTCGTACGTGCGCAGGCTGGCTGCGTCGGTCTCCAGCCCGATGTAGACGCTGTACGGGATGTCGCCGAAGGCGTGCCACCAGCCCTGCTGGCGGGAGTCCTTCGCCATCTGCATCAGGGAGTCGATGAGCCGGCGGTCCTCGACCTCGTACACGTCGCACAGGTCGCGGACGTCGCGCTGGCTGATCGAACGGCGGCCGTTCTCAAGTCGGCTGATCTTCGACTGGGAGACGAGGAGGCGCTCGGCGACCTGTTCGGCCGTCATGCCCTTGTCCTCGCGGAGCTTGCGCAGCTCCATTCCGAGTCGGCGGCGTCGGACGGTGGGATTGACATTGGACGCCACGTGAACGGCACCTCCGCCTTCTTCTGTCGTGCAGCTGTCTCTCTGCGTGTCTGATGTTCAGCAGACTGCCACCGAATCGGGCGGCGCCGCTGGGGAACGGCAGGGAAAACACAGACGCGCGGGGTGACGGGGCCGGCTGACCGGCCCCGTCACCCCGCGCGCTGGCGGCTCCCGGACCGGATCCTTGACAAGGCCGGTCACGGCGGTGGCGGTTCTGTGCGGTGGCGCTGCTGTGCGGTGGTGGAGCTGTGCGGTGGCGCTGCTGTGGGACCGGGGTGGGGACCCCGGACGCGTCCGGGCCCCACCGGGGGTGGATCAGTGCGCGGCCACGCGTGCCATCGCGCCCGTGCGGCGCGGCTGCAGCGGGACGCCGCCCGCCGCGGGCCGGGCCGGCGGTGCCGGTGCGCGGTCCCGGCGTGGCTGAGCGGCCACACCGTTCTGGACGTCCATCACGGCGTGCGCCACGAGTCCGCCCATCGGGTCGTGCCTGATCAGGTCCCGCAGGCGGGACCTGGACGAGCGTCCCTCGTTGCCGGGGTACAGGTGCTTGCCGAGTCCGACCGCGTGGGCCAGAGCGGCGAGCGCCGCGGTCCGCGGGTCCGGCGGTACGCCGGTGCGGATCGCACTGTCGAGCCGGGCTCGGATCTCCCGGCTGATGTCCGTGTCCGTCGCCTGGTAGCGAGTCGTCGGCAACACTCCGCACATCTGTCCCGCGACGGCGTGGACCATGCCGCAGCGCTCCAGGTGCGCGAGGTAAATCTGACGAAGCCCCAGCCGGGGTCCGCCGATCCAGTGGACGGCCCGTACCGGGCTGCCGCGCCTGCGCAGCAGTTCCAGTGCGGAGTCCAGAGTCGGATCTCCTGTCGGCCGTGGCATCACCACGGCGATACGATCCCCATCAGGGGCTATCCGTCCTGCCAGAGCCAGCTCCACTAGCTGTGCCCCGGCCAGGCCGAGGTCGAGCGACTGCGGCTGCGCCGTGGTACCCGTGGCCGGGTCCAAGGCGAGCAGCAGAAGCTCCTCCGGAATTGTTCTGCGGCTCCTGCCCATCCATGCCTCCCCGCGTGGATGAGTGACAGGGTGACGCCTCTCACATTCATCTGTCGAGAGCGCGTGGCCGCTTTGTGGGGGAACCCGCAGCTATGTCGTTCTCGTCTGGCACGGGGGCGATGCTCTCTAGACGGGACACTGTTAGACATTCGGACAGCCGAACATGGCGGCGATGAGGAGGAGCGGTGGCGGGCGAGTCCCCCGACAAGTCGGTAGATGAAGGAACGCCGGGGGCGGCGGGGTCGTCCGCGCAGCGCGACCCGAGGGTGTCGGTGTTCCGGCCGAGGGAATCCGAGGACGGTGCCGTGGTCGCCCGTGAGGGCGAAAGCGGTGCGGAGTCCGAGCGCGCGGCCGAGGCCGGTGCGGACGTCGATGCCGAGCGCGCGGCCGAGGCCGAGGCTGATGCCGAGGTTAGTGCCGGTGCCGGTGCCGGTGCCGGTGCCGAGGTCGGTGCCCGTGTCGGTGCCCGTGCCGGTGTCGGTGTCGGCGGGCGGGATCCGTTGCGTGAGGCGGTGGCGGCCTGGGTCGCCACGGCGGAGGCCCCGGAGCCGGATGCTGCCGGGCCTTCCGCTTCCGGCTCCGATTCGGCCCCCTCGGACGAGGACGGGCCGGGCTCCGCCGCTGCCGAGCCGAAGCCTGAGCCCGAGCCGACGGCGAAGCCCGAGGCGGCGGCGAAGCCGTCGGCCGAAGCGGGCGGGGCCGGCTCCGCGTCGGCCGGGCCGAAGGCGGCTCCGGCTGCGGACAGTGAGCACACGGCTGTTCTCCGTGCGGTGAAGCCCGGCTCCGGCGGGGCGGCCAAGCCGTCGGCAGGGCCGAAGGCTGAGCCCCCGGTGGCGGACAGCGAGCGCACCGCGGTGTTCCGGGTGCCGAAGGTGGACACGGTGAAGCCCGAGGGCGGGCAGAAGTCGAAGCCCACCCCCGCGAAGCCGGCCTCCGCCTCCGTATCGGCCTCCGCTTCCGCTTCCGCATCGGCACCGGCACCGGCACCGGCACCGGCACCGGCACCGGCACCGGCACCGGCTCCCGCCGACGAGGACGCGGACAGCGAGCGCACCGCCGTCTTCCGCGCCCCGAAGCCCAGCACCTTCGTGCCGCTGCGCACCGACGTCGGCGGCACGACGGACGCGAAGCCGAAGCCGAAGACCCCGGTTCCGCCGACCCCGTCGGCCCCGGCTTCCGCGTCGAGCACCACCGAGCTGCTCGACCGGAGCGACCGCAGCGAGCGGACCACGCAGCAGCCGCTGCCGCCCAAGCCGCCGCTCGACATGCTGGCGGACCTCACGAACAACCCGCCCCCGCCGCCGAGCCCGCTGCGCACCGCCATCCGCCGGTTCAAGATCTACGCGCCGCTCGTCGTGATCCTGGCGGTCATCCTGGCCGTCGTGCAGCTCGTACGCCCGCTGCCCGAGCCAAAGCTCGTGATGACCGCGAAGTCCTCGTACACCTTCGAGGGCGCCGCGCCGCAGCTGCCCTGGCCCACCGAGGGACAGGCGTACATGGCGGCCGCCGGCCTCGGCACGATCGGACAGTCCGGCGAGCAGAAGCCGGTGCCGATCGCGAGCGTCACCAAGTCGATGACGGCCTACATCATCCTGCGCGACCACCCGATAAAGAAGGGCGAGCAGGGCGCGATGATCGACGTCGACAAGACGGCCGAGACCGAGGGCAAGAAGAACGACTCCGTCAACAACGAGTCCACCCTCGACACGGTCAAGGAGGGCGACAAGATCTCCGAGTACGACGCGATCGCCGCCCTCATGATCCCGTCGGCCAACAACATCGCGCGGCTCCTCGCGCGCTGGGACGCCGGTTCCCAGGAAGCGTTCGTCAAGAAGATGAACGACACCGCCAAGGAACTCGGCATGACCAACACCACGTACACGGACCCCTCGGGGCTGGACGCGACCACGGTCAGCACCGCCGAGGACCAGGTGAAGCTGGGCCTGAAGCTGGTCGAGATCGAGACGCTGCTCGACATCACCAAGAAGCCGAACTGGGTCGACCCGTCCGGCAAGAGCTGGCGCAACTGGAACGGTCTGACCGGGCCCAGCGGTGCGCTCGGCATCAAGACCGGTACGACGACGAAGGCGGGCGGAAACCTGCTCTTCGCCGCGCAGAAGAAGATCGGCGACACCAACCAGCTGATCGTCGGAGCGGTCCTCGGCCAGCACAAGCCGTCGATCATCGACACCGTGCTCGCCGCGAGCAAGCAGCTGATGACCGGTACGCAGAAGGCTCTCGAAGGCGCGACCGTCGTCAGGAAGGGCGATGTCGTCGGCTACGTCGACGACGGACTCGGCGGCCGGACGCCGGTCGTCGCCACGGCCGACGTGGAGGCGATCGGATGGGCGTCGCTGAACGTGACCGTGAAGCTGGCGGACGGCGGCGGAACGATGCCCCAGACGGCCAGGGCCGGCACCGAGGTCGGCATGCTGACCGTCGGCGAGGGCGCAAGCCAGGTCAAGGTGCCGGTGGCGCTCAAGAGCGACCTGGCCTCGCCGGGCATCGGCAGCAAGCTGACGCGCATCGGCTGATCGACTGGTCGGCTGATCGGCCGACCAGTGGGCAGTGGGCAGTGGTCCGTGGGCGTCCTCGGGCGGCCACGGCCGCCGCAGGTGAGAGCGCTGATCCGGCGCCCCGGGCAACCCCGGGGCGCCGGTGCGCGTCTAGCGAGTGTCCGCCCGGTCCCGTCGGCCGGACGCGACAGGGCCTAGGGACCCGGGACGCGCGGACGCGTTCCGGTGGGGATCCATGTGTTGGGGAGTGCGGCAGTGACCACCGCTGAGCAGCAGGGCCGGCGCCGGGCAGCCATCCCGTCGGCAGACGGTGGCGGCCCGGGCCGCGGCGTCCTGCCGTCGCAGCAGGGGCCCCACGAACGGCCCCGGCGGCGCACCCGTACCCGCGTCCTCGATCCGTTCCGCCGCCACCCGGTGGCCGTCGCCACCGTGCTCGCGGCCGTGCTGCACGTCGTCTGGTTCTTCGCCTTCGCCAACAGCGGCGGTGACCTCGCCGCGCAGGACGCCTGGTCGGAGTTCGTCGGCCGGCATCCCGACTCCGCCTACAACCTCGCCTGGTACGGCGGCATGCACCCCGTCTCGTACAGCGTGGTCTCGCCGTACCTCATGCACATGCTCGGCGTGCGGACCACGATGATGATCGCGGGCACCGTCTCGGCCGGGCTCCTCGCCCTGATCCTGACCCGCTGCCGCGGGGCCGTACGGGAGCCGCTGTGGCCCGCCCTGGCGGGGACGTACGGGCTGTTCTGCAACGCGCTCTCGGGCCGGGTCACCTTCGGGCTCGGTGCGATGTTCGCCCTCGGCGCGGTCGCGGCGGTCTTCTGCTGGCCCCGCAAGTGGGCGCGGCGGCGCTGGGCGAAGGCCGCGGTCGCGGCCCCGCTGGCCGGGATCGCGACCGCCGCCAGTCCCGTCGCCGGCCTCTTCCTCGGGGTGGTCGCGGCCGCGCTGTTCCTGAGCCGGCGGCGCCCCGGTGCGTACGCGCTCGGGCTGGCGCCGGTGGCCGTGGTCGGGCTGTCGGCCTGGCTCTTCCCGTTCTCCGGGACCCAGCCGATGAAGATCGGTTCGGCCGGGCTGCCGTTCCTGTTCGGGCTGCTGATCTTCTTCCTCGTGCCCCGGCGCTGGCGGACCGTCCGGATCGCCGCCGCGGTCTACGCCCTCGGGGTATTCCTGACCTGGGCGATCGACTCCCAGGTCGGTTCGAACGTCACCAGGATGGTGATGCTGTTCGGCGGCGCCGTGCTGCTCGCGGCCCTCCCGTACGAGGTTCCGCGCTCGCGGCGGTGGTACGGGGTGCTGCTCGCGTTCGTCGGGCTGAACGCCTGGATCACCGCCAACAGCATCACGGACATCGTCCGCACCACCCCGGTGGCCGCCTGGAACCGGGAGCTGGCCCCGCTCGTGGACCAGCTCCAGAAGGCGGGCGCGGACCGCGGCCGGGTCGAGGTGGTGCCCGTCAGCAGCCACCGGGAGTCCTCCGCCTTCCCCTCGTACGTGAACCTCGCGCGCGGCTGGAACCGGCAGGCCGACCTGGAGCGCAACCCGCTCTTCTACGACGACACCCTCACCGCCGACAGCTACCGGGCCTGGCTGGAGCGCTGGGCCGTGCACTACGTGGTGCTGCCGGCCGACAAACCCGATTCGGGCGGCGTGGACGAGGCGAAGCTGGTGCGTGCAGGGCTCCCGTACCTCCAGCAGGTGTGGGGCGACGCGAACTGGCGGCTCTTCAAGGTCGACGCGCCGACGAACCTGGTGACGGGGCCGGCGAGCGTGGTGCGCGCGGGCGCCGACCAGTTGGTGCTCGATGTGAAGCAGGCCGGGCGGGTGCTGGTGAGGATTCCGCACTCCCCGTGGCTGGGGCTGGTGGACGAGGCGGGCAAGCCGGTGCCGCCGCCGCAGGAGACCGCGGACTCCAAGGCGCGGGGTGCCGTGCCGAAGGAGTTCGCGAACACGGCCGGATGCCTGTTCAAGGCGCTTCCGGACGACGAGGGCGACGTGTGGACCGAACTGCTGGTCCCGGTGCCGGGGGAGTACCGGGTGGCGGCGAAGTACCAGCTGCCGCGGGGCACGCCCTGTCCGGAGGAGGTCGTCCGGACGGCGCCGGGAGGGCCGGAGCGTCCGGCTCCGGTGACCGGCTCGACTCCTTGACTCCTGACTTCTTTGCATGCCGGTCCGGGTGCATTGCTCCGTATATATGCATACGATCCCAGTAGTCCGATTGGGTGCTTCCTGAGGGAGTTGACGACGGGATGAACAAAGAGCAGAAGCGGGACGTCCGGGCGGCCATCGCGAAGGCGCAGGAGACCTCCTCCGCGCCGCCCCGCCCCCCGGGCCACGGCTTCGACGGTCCTGTACGGAGCAAGGTCAAGGGCGGACTGCACACGAAGGCCGCGCTCAAGCGGGCCGGCACTCCGCAGGGTGACCGCATCGGCGAACGCACCAGCGGCCTGAGCTGATCCCAGGGCCCGGGACACCAAGGCCCGGCCCCGGATCCCAGGGCCCGGATGCCAGGGCCCGTATTCCCGGCCCCGGGTCCCCAGGGCCCGGCCCTGGATCCCAGGCCCCGGACCCCAGGGCCCGGATTCCCGGCCCCGGGTCCCCGGCCCCGGATCCCAGGGGGTCGCATCCGCGATGGCGCAGCCCTTCCGGCCCCGGCCGGGAGGGCTTCGAGCGTCCCGGTCCGGCTCGATCGAGGCCGGATCTCGTGGGACCGGGCCGGATCCCGCCGCCCGCCCGCGTGGGCGGGCGCATTACCGTGACCTGACCATGAACGAGATGCAGCGCGGAGCGCGGCTGCGGCCCCGCCTGCGGCTGCCGGCCTGGACCTCGACCCTGACCTGGAAGGCCGCGGTCTTCATCACCCTGATGTGCTGCGGGCTCGCCGCGCTGCTCGGATGCCTCGTGCACGGTGCCATGACCCGCCAGACCGTCGGTACGGTGCGCGAGAAGGCGCTCGTCAAGCTGGAGCGGAGCATCCACGGGTACGAGACCGGCGCGCGCCTGCCCCGGGGCGAGGGCATCGACCCCGCGGGCCTGCCCCCGGGGCTGCGCGCCCTGGCACGCGGCGGGAAGCGCGGCACGGAGGTCGGCACGCACCGCGGGCGCCCCGTGATGTGGGCGGCCGCGCCCGCCGAGGACGGCACCGCGATCGCGGTGTTCGTGGACTTCCGCGGAGCCGAGCGGACCATCCTCGACCTCGACCGGGCCATCCTCGGCTCCTCGGGCCTCGCCATCGGCGTCACCCTCCTTATCGGCGCGGTCGGCGTCACCCGGATCACCCGGCGGCTGCACGTGACCGCTCAGGTGGCCCGCCGGATCAGCGCCGGCGACCTGGACGCCCGGGTCGGCGACGCACCCCGCAACAAGGACGAGGTCGCCGCGGTCTCCCGGGCCCTGGACACCATGGCCTCCTCGCTCCAGCGCAAGCTGGAGGCGGAGCAGCGGTTCACGGCCGACGTCGCCCACGAGCTCCGCACCCCGCTGACCGGCCTGAACGCAGCCGCCGAACTCCTGCCGCCGGGGCGCCCGGCCGAACTCGTACGCGACCGGGTGCGGGCGATGCGCTCGCTGACCGAGGACCTGCTGGAGATCTCCCGCCTGGACACGCGCAGCGAACGCGTGGAGCTGGACTCGTACGACCTGGCAGACCTGGCGGCCCGCACCATCCGTGCGTCCGGCACGGACACGGCCCTGACGGTGCTGGCCTCCCCGCGGGTGGAGACGGACCGGCGCCGCCTGGAGCGGATCCTGGGCAACCTCGTGACCAACGCGCACAGCCACGGTGCCGCCCCCGTCACGGTCACCGTGGACGGCCCGACCCTGACGGTGACCGACGCGGGGCCGGGCTATCCGGAGTACCTGATCGCGACCGGCCCGCAGCGGTTCCGCACCGAGGGCACGAGCAAGGGCCACGGGCTGGGCCTGACCATCGCGGTCGGCCAGGCACGGGTCCTCGGCGCCACCCTCGCCTTCCGCAACCGGGCGGAGGGCGGCGCCGAGGCCCGCGTCACGCTCCCAGGGCCCGCAGCACCGGCAGCAGCTGAGCCTCCTCCCGGTCGAGATGGCCTTCCAGCTCCCGGCTCAGGCGCTCGACGCGCTCGCTGAACCCCTCGCGAGCGCCCAGGGCCCGTACCAGCTCCTCCTGAAGCCGTGCGATGACGCGGTGCTCGGCGTCGAGACGGCGGAAGAACTCCCGCATGTGCGGATGCTGTTGCTCCAGATACGGGAAGAGCCCCGCGTCCTCGCTGCGGTGGTGGAACTCCAGGGCGTGGCAGAACGCCAGGCAGTGCTGGCGCAGTTGGAGTCCGATCGAGGCCACCCCGTCCCCCCGGGCGCCCGCCTCCCGGGCGCCGTCCGCCGCGAGCTCCCGTACGTGGGCCAGCTGCACCCGCAGCCAGCCGTGCACGCTCAGCAGCTTCCCGGCGATCCCGCCCTCCTCCTCGGGGGCGGGGGCCTCGTGCGTGCGCTGCAGTGCCACGACGGGGATCACCCGCGCGGTGCGTTCCTGGTACTCCCCGTACCCGGGCTCGGCGCGGACGACCTGTGCGAACAACTCGTCGCGCCGCGCCCCGGCGGCGGGCAGGGCGACCGCCTCGTACTCCTCGGTCCCGGTCTCGACCCGGACGAGGGGGCGGGCGAGGAGGTTGTGGTACCAGGCGGGATGCCGGTCCGCCCCCGCGGCGGACGCGACGACGAGCGGCGTGCCGCCGTCGCGCAGGTAGCCGAGGGGAACGGTGTGCGGCGTCCCCGACCGGGCGCCGGTGGTGGTGAGAAGGAGCAGCTCGGCCCCTTCGAAGGGTCCGCCGACCTTGCCGGCATTGGCCCTGAACTCTGCGATGACGTTCTCGTTGAACCCGTTGAAAGATGACACGGAGTGTGGGTTTCCTCACGGTGTGCGTGCGTGCGACGGCAGCGTTACAACCGAGGGAGATCACCCGTAGCCGGTGGCGTATGCGCCCATGGGCCCGGTCCTTCACAAGCAGGTGCCTGCCCAACCACCGCCCGGCCCACATCTCAGTAGGCGGCGTCACGCGACACGTGCGCCATCCAACCACAACGCGAAGAGGACCCCCAGCCGCTTCGCGGCTGGGGGTCCTCGACTGTGCCCTCGGCAGGATTCGAACCTGCGACACCGGCTTTAGGAGAGCCGTGCTCTATCCCCTGAGCTACGAAGGCGGGGGCTTGTCGGAAACGTTGCCGGAAACCCCAGAGGGATCGCCCGGCCCGCCTCGACAAACATGCTGGTCAGATGACGTGCACACACCCGGGTCGAGATGCCCTCGCGGACACTTTCCCGGGCACACGCCTGGTAGCCGTCTGACCGCTGACAGCCTAGCGGATCAGGCCGGGAGTGGTCGCATGGATTGCAGCAGGCACGGGTCCGGGGCGAGGGCATGGTCGTGACCTGGGGGTTCTGAAGACCGGAGGGCCTGGGCGCGGAGGTCGGGTGCGGGGGGACGGCTGCGGCGTCCGTTCTGTCTGCTTGCCCCCCTGTGGGGGCGTAAATGGGGCGACGGCAGCCCCCTGGAGTGGGTGCGGCCCCTCGTCGGGTCGGGGTGTGCGTCAGGAGGCGAGGAGCTCCTGTTGGGCCTTGCTGCGGGCCCCGAGGCGGATCCGGTGGCTGGTGGCGTTCTGCGAGAGGGCGAAGCCGAGGACGAAGATCTTCTGCCGCTCGGTGCCGTAGGCGATCAGGCGACGGTTCCAGAGGCTGAGGTCGAACTGGCTGTGTACGGACTCGGAGTCGGCGCGGTAGGGGTAGAGGAGTTGGTGGGTGAGGCTGGCCTGAGGGATCTGCTGGAGGTATTCGGCCCGGTGGGAGCCGCGCTCGGTGTCGCTCTTGAGGCGCTGACCGGTGTCGGTGGAGCGCAGTGACCCGTCGGCGGGGGTGGTGGTGATGCCCACGGAGACGCGGTAGTCGTGATCACCGTGCCGACAGGGGACGCCTGGTCATCTGCGGCTGCGCACCCTCGCCCCCACGATCAAGGGCGCCGGAACTGACGACGTCACCGCCCGCGCCCAGAGCCTGCGGCCCGACACCGGGGCCGCCGGCCTCCCCCTCCTCCTCCGGTTCGTGGAGCTCGCCCTCGCCTTCCGCCACGCCGTCCGCGGTGAGGACCAGGACCAAGCCGCCGCCATCGGCCGGCTCCGGGCGCTCACCGCCAACGGCGACCTCGCCTACTTCACCGACATCGCGCACCTCATGGCCGGCTTTCCCCTGTCCGCCTTCTGCACCGAGCGGCGCGTCACGAAACAGGGCGAACGGTGCCTGATGCGGCACGAGTTCGCCACGGCGTGCGACCCGCTCGGCTGGCCCGTGGCCCGTGGCCCTCGGGCACCGCCACCGCACGGGCTCGCACTCTTCCGTCAGGCCGGTCATGGTGCAGGCGTCAGCGGGCGCTCGTGGACGCCGGCAGCCCCGCTGAGCCGGTCCTACGCCTCGCAGCCGTGTTTCTCGGCGAGCTTGGTGGCGGCTTCCCGCACCACGGCCGCATTGTTGCGGATCTCGGGGGCGTCCGGGTCGACGAGGTCCTTCTCCTCCTCTTCCCCCTTCTTCGAGGGCGCCATGAGCGTCACAGTGATGTTCGGCGCCGTCGAGCCCATGCGGGCGGCACAGCCGGCGGGCAGGTTGGCCTCGGCCTTGTCGAAAAGCGCCCAGCCGGTGAAGCCGGGGCCGAGGGGGACGGAGTTCCTGGGCTGGTAGTGGGGGTCGTTCCGGTTGTCTTCGATGATCAGGGTGTAGACCCCTCGGGGGTAGTCGCTGTCCGCGTTGGCGCGCAGCACCTGGCACCCCTTGAACACCGCGTGATCGGTGCTCTTGCCCTTGCTTTCCCACTCCTCCGCGCTGACCTCGCCACCTTTCCCGTCGTCGATCAGTTCCGCCGTCTGCCGGCTGAGCGCCCCATGACACAGTGTCTGCGGCAGCGGTGGGTTCTCGTCTTCAGGCCAGAAGCTCGCCGTCACGACGGCCACCCCGGCGGCGCCGAGCACGACGGTCAGCGGCAGCCACTTCCTCTCCATGTCTACGGCTGTCCCATCTTCTTCTGGGCGTCCTCGATGCCTTGCTGGTACCAGTTCTCGGCAGTCGTCTGGAGACCGTCCTCGTACTCGCCCGGGCTCGCGTCCAGCTCCTCCCTCGTGAGGCCCTTCTCGGTCGCCATCTTCCGCATCATGGCGTTCATCTGGTTCTCGCCATTCTCGAAGTGGTTGACCATGTTCTTACGCGTTTCCTCGTCGACCTTGGCGTTGAGCTCGTTCATGTACCCGGCCGTGCCGGCGTCGACCGTGCGCTGGAGCGCGTCGCCGACGACGGGGATGGCCGTCAGGGGTGCGCCGATGGCGTGGTAGTTCATCCTCTGGTTCCAGGCGTTGGTGTCCTTCTCCGCCTGGCCGAGGTCGTAGATGACATCGCCGCGCACGCCGTCGAGGTGGCCGAGAACCGACGCCGACTGCTTGACCCAGGCGCGCATCTCGGGATCCTCCTTGCGGTACGAGTCCGGCGGGAAGCCGTTCAGTCCCTCGGCGATCACCACGCTCTGCGAGTGGTGCATGACACCGAACGCCTTGGGGTCCTCGGCGACGCCGCGCATGAGACGGGTGAGGTCGCCCCGCTCGATCGTGAGGTTGTTGAAGCCGGTCGGCCCGTCCATGTTCTTGCCAAGGATCTGGTGCACGTCAGAGGCGTAGTCGCCAATCATGTTGCCCATGCTCGTGCGCATGGCCAGGGGCACGGAGCTCTGGGTCCCGTAGGTCTGCTCGCCGGTGTACTCCTTGGCGATCCGCTCGAAGATCGCGGCCTGCACGCCGTCGTGGTGGGCGGGGACGCCGTGCAGCGGACTGCCCGGCTCACGGCCGGTGGCCGCGGCCTCCAGGGCGGCCCCGAACTCGGCGCGGGCCGATGTGCGCTGCGTCTCCTCGGGCATCTTGAACTCGACGTCGCCGCCCGGCCACTTTCGGTCGTCCAGGAAGTACTTGAGGTTGTCCGTGGTGTTCGGGTCGAAGTAGTGGGTTGCGGCGGACGGGTTGCGGCTCATGGCGTTCATCAGACCCTTCATCGGGTCCTCCTGCGTGCCCTGCCAGTTCTTCATGACGCCGTCGTAGGCGTCGTCGTTGTCCGTCTCCCACTCGCGGATGGTGTCGCCGACCTCGTGCAGGAACGCCTCGCTGAAGACCGGGTCGCCCTTGTCCTTGTCGTACGGGGACGCCTTCTTGTCGTCCGGGTCGTACGCCTTGTCGCCGGCGTCGGCGGCCATCAGGTCCGTAAGGTCCTTGAGGCCGGCCGCGCCGCCCCCGAGTTGCCCCGGGTGCTGGCGGGGCAGGCCGTTGCCGTCGCGGGCCGTGGTGATGAGCTTGTCGGTCCAGGCCGAGGTGACGCCGCCGGGTGAGCCGATCGAGGAGTCGGGTCCGGTGGCGGTGGCGAGGGAGCCGGAGAGGGCCTTGTAGAGGCGGGCGTCGGTGCTGGACAGCTGGCCGTCGCGGCCGCCCGACTCCAGGCTGCCGGCGAGCAGCAACACGGCTTCCTGCTGGTCGCGGCCGCGGTAGCTGAGGTTGGTCATCAGCTGCTCGGCGAAGGCGGGCGAGTTCTTGCCGCCCTCGGCGAGCTGGAGCAGCCGGTCGCGCTCCTTGTCGTCGAGGTGCTCCCAGCGGGCGTAGAGCCCCGCGGCCTCGCGGCCGTTCTCGGCCTGCTGCTTCTCATCGGCGCGCATCTTCTTGGCGTCGGCGACGCCGCCCAGGTCGGTGGAGCCGAAGTCGTTGGGGTGGTTCTTGATCAGCGCGCGCAGGCCCCAGGCACACAGCTCGTCGGCCTCGTTGGCCCGCTTCAGGATGCCTTCGAGCTTGCCGCGCAACGCCTCGAACTGCGCCTCGGTGGCTATCGGTTCGGTGCTGTCCTTCGACCGGCGGTCGGGATGGACACGGTGGCTGAGCACGCCGTTCGGGTAGATGGTGATCCCCGGCGGAGGGTTTTCGTACGCAGCCTTGAGATCCTGGTGGGCGGTCTTGAACAGAGTGCGGGCGTCCTGGAGAAGGTCCCGCACTGATTCCGCCTCGGTGACGGCATCACCGAACTCCTTGGCCGTCTTCGTGACGAACTCCTTCGTCACAGAGGCGTTCTCGCCCTTCCAGGTGGACTTGTCCGCCTTGGTCTTCATGGCCGACGCATCGGTCTTGAGCTGCGTCAGTTTGGCGATCATCTCGGTCCACTGAGTGACCACCGTGTCCATCGGACCGAGGTTGGCATTCAGGAGCTGCTCGAACGTGGGCATGACTGCGGCTCCTTACCGGAAGAACTTGTCGATCTGGGAAGCGGACACGGCACCCTCGCGGCCAGGAGCGACGGGACCGATAATGCGCAGCTGCGCTCCGATCCACTCGTCATTGGCCTTGCTGGACTTCTTCGTATAGTCGAGGTGGTTCGAGATATGCGCGCATGCCTGGAGAAGGGTCTTCACCTGCGTCTCCCAAGTCTTGTGCACCTCCGAAAGCGCGGCACCCGTATCGAAGCCGTCACCCTTCAGGCTGCTCCCGGCACTCTCGCTCGCCGCGCTCGCGTGCTTCCCCGCAGGCTCCAGACCATTGAAGAGCCCATTGGCGGCATGGCCGATCTCGCCCAGGTCGTCGTCTTCGACCACGTAGTCGGCCGAGCCCGGCGTCGGCGCCGCACTGCCGGCTTGGTTCAATCTCATGATCACGGCTGCCTTGTCCGCAGCCCACTCTTCTTCGAACGACATCGTCAGCACCCCCGTATTGCTGGTCGTGAACTGCCCCGTCGGCCGCGCTCCCCACCGTAGTAGCGAACGGCTGACGGCTACAGATAATCGATCATACGAACAGGTTCCGTGCGATGGAGCGCCGCCGGGGCTGACCAGGCCGCAAGGCCGCCGACGTCCCAGTCACCGTTCATGCCGGCGCTCGCGACGCTCATGACACTCCGGCCGTTCAACCCGCCGCCGGGCATCACCATCAGCCCGGGCACCGTGTTGCCGCCGACAGCTGCGGCAAGCGCTATCGCCAAACCCGTGGCAGCCCGCCGCGGGCGATCTTCCATGTGGTGCGGACCGGCTGTGCCTGGCGGCGGTTGCCGATGGGCTTCGCGCCCTGGCCGACGGTGTACTGGTACTTCGCACGGTGGCACCATGAACGCCCCGTGGAGCGCATCCATGAGGTCCAGTAGCCGGTGTCACGTCCGGAGGAGTCGTACGGAGCGGCTGCTTGCCGGCTCGCTGTCGGTCTGGCTCTCCGCTTCGGCGGAACGGTCGCCCGGCTGGACCTTCCGTCGTGCGGGGACGGCGTGCGCCGCAACGCGCGTTTGTACACGGTGCCCGTCGGAGGTGACTCCCAGCTGCCGATGCTGTGGGTTCCCTGGCGGCAGGCCGTCGGTGAAGTGGCGTACCTCGGTATCCCGGAATTCGAGCTGTTCGTGGAGGGCTACCTCGAAGGCTGGATCCCGGACGGCTGGGTCACGCTCACCCCGGGTGGGCGGTTCGAAGGCGGTCGTCGCGGAGCTGGACCTGGCGACCGGCACAGAGGAGCCGAAGGGCCTCGATGCAGGTGTGCGCGTTCTGTACCTCACCGGCGTTAAAGCGATACCGGAGGGCTGTTCGATCACCCAGACGATGACCTCGTCGTGCGGCATCACGCGTAGCAGTACGAAGATGTCGCCACTATCCGGAGCCCGGGTGACGCCGCGGATCCCCTGGGCGATGCGGATCGTGCGGATGTGCGGGACCTTGGCCTGCTTCAGTGACTTCGGCTGAGCCCGCGAGGGGTACGAGCGCGTTACCCGACAGCGTCGCCGTCGAGGTCCAGGTGGATCAGGGCCAGCGCCGAGGCGATCTCGACGGTCATCTCGTCGTCGGAGCCGAACACCATGCACATGTCCTGATGGAGCGGTTCGAGGACCTGCCGGGCTTCGGCGGCTCGGCCCTGGGCGAGCAGCAGCATTCCGATGTTGTGCCGCAGCTCCACCGCTTCCTCGCTCACGTCACTGTCGACGGCCCGCACCACGTGCAGCACGCCCTGGAGCGCGGCGAGCGCGTCGGTGACCTGGCCCAGTTCGGCGCGGCACCGGGCCGCCTGGGCGCGGCAGGCGCGGGACTGCTCGCCCGTGGGTCCGGCGATGCGGGCGTAGGCGTCGGAGAGGGCCTCGAACTCGGGCAGCGCGGCCCGGTAGTCGCCGCCGAGGAGGCGGATGGCCGCTCGCCGGCGGCGCAGCGCCAGAACGGCCTTGCTCTCGGAGCCGAGGGCGAGGGCCGCGGGTTCGATGATCTCGCCGAGCACCTCGGCGGCCTGAGTGAACCGCTCTTCTTCCAGCAGGGCTTCGGAATGGGCGTACGCCGCCTTGATGTCCTCACGCAGTTGGGCGGGCACGGGGACCGGCCGGGACGGAGAAGACCGCGGGCGAGCTTCCGGCCCTGCGCCAGGTCCGCCACGTTTGAGACGAAGCCGTGCGGGTGAGTCTGGGGTGCCACTACCACCTGTACGAGCTCGGACCCACGTACGAACAGGTGCGGGTCTGGCGGGCCGAGGTCGGCGGTCTCGTCCGGGAACTCGGTAACTGACCGTTCGGCACCGTGCGGTTTCTGATAGTTGTTTCACGGGGTACGGGCACATGCCCGCGGCGGTGTCCCCCGGCACCGCAGGGAGGACGCACATGAGCACCACCACTCGGGACGAGATCCTCGCCGGCGAGCAGCGGGCGGTGGACCACGCGTACGACTGCTACACCACGAAACTGGCCGAACTGAGCGGCACCTCGGCGGCCACCGCCTCGGCGAGCGGCAAGGACGGGATCGCCAACCGGGCCGAAGCGGAGGCGCGGGCCGAGGCATACGGGGGACTGGGCGACGAGGCGCTGGTCTTCTCCCGCGTCGACGCCCCGGAGGACCCGGGCGGAGAGCCCCGGCCGTGGTACATCGGGCGCCGTGGGGTGAAGGACAGCGACAACGATCCGGTTGTCCTGCTGTGGACCAGCCCCCAGGCGCAGACCTGGATCGAGACCCGGCCCGAGAGCCCGGGCGAGGTGGTCCTGCGCCGTCAGCTCCGCTGCGTACAGCGGATCGTCGAGGGCTACTTCGACGAGATCTCCCCGCCGGCACCCGCTCCCGTACCCGTACCCGAGCCCGTCGGCGCACCCGAGTCCGCCGACGTACCGGTGCCCCGTCGGGCCGCCGACGACAGCACGGCGGAGGAGGCGGACGCGTCCCCCGCCCCGGAACGTACGCCGGCCCCCACGCCCGGCGATGTCGTACGACAGCAGCGGCGCAAGGCACCCCAGCCGGACGACTTCCTGCTGCAGGAGCTCCGGCGGTCGCGCGGCGGCCGGATGAGGGACATCGTCGAGACCATCCGCCGCGACCAGATGGCGCTGGTCACCGGCTCGCCCGCGGACATCCTCGTCGTGCAGGGCGGCCCCGGTACCGGCAAGTCGGCGGTCGGTCTGCACCGGGTGACCTGGCTCGTCAACAACGAGCACTTCAAGGCCCAGGACATCCTCGTCATCGGCCCCCACCAACGGTTCCTCGACTACGTCGGCCAGGTCCTCCCCACCCTCGGCACCCGGGACGTCAACGCCGTCCAGCTGGACCGCCTGTGGGAGGGCGAGACCCTCGGTGCGGACTCCCCGAAGGCGCGTCTGGCGAAGTCGGGGGAAGGCATGGCGGCCGTACTGCGGCGCCGGGTCGAGAACGACTACCGTCCCGACGCCCTCGACGCCCTCACCGTCGCCCCCTCCTACGAGGGCGACGAGCCCGGGGTCGTCGTCACCGCCGGCAGTACGACCCTCCGCGTGCCGAAGTCCGAGGTCCTCGCCCTCCTCGACCAGGCTCACGCCGGCGACGGGCCCTTCCGTGAGCGGCGGGACCGCTTCCGCGGCCTGTTCGTCGACCGGCTCCTCCAAGAGCTCGCCGATGTCGCACCGCGCCGCGGACAGGCCGGCACGATCCGCCGCGACCTGGAACGCAACCGCCGGGTCGAGCGCCTCGTCGAACGCGTCTGGCCGTCCCCCGGCCCCCGGGAGGCCCTGCGCAGCCTCTACGACTCGGCCGACCTCCTGCGGGAATGCGCCGACGGCATCCTCGACGAGGACGAGCAGACGGCCCTGCTGCGGGCGCGCGCCGCCAGCGCCGACGCCGACCCCTGGACCCTCGACGACCACGTCTGCCTCGAAGAGCTTCGCGTGCTGATCAGCGGCGAGACCCCGCCGCGATACGGCCACATCGTCGTCGACGAGGCCCAGGACCTCACGCCCATGCAGGCCCGCTCCCTGCGGAGGCGCTGCGCCGTGGGCGGCTCCATGACCATCCTGGGCGACCTCGCGCAGGCGACGGGCGCCCACACCCCGACGAGCTGGGACCTGCTCGGCGCACTCCTCTCCGACCACGGCGACTGGAGCGTGGCCCAGCTCACCACCAGCTACCGCGTCCCCGCCGAGATCATGGAGTTCGTCGCCCCTCTCGCCCGCGTGGTCGCCCCGTCACTGCCCTACCCCCAGGCTGTCCGTGAGGCGGGCGCCGACGCCGTGCGGGCCGTGGCGACCGAACCGTGGAAGCTGCTCGACGACACCGTCGCCCACGTGGCACGCCTGGTGCGCACCAGTGACGGCAACAGCCCCCGCTCCGTTGCCGTCATCGTCCCCGACGACTCCGACTGGCTGGACGCCATCAGCCACCGAATCCACGAGGGCGGCGACATCGCCGAGCGCGATCGCGATGCCGTGTCCGTACTGGCCGCCGCGCAGGCCAAGGGAATGGAGTACGACCACGTCCTGGTCGTAGAGCCCGCGACGATCGCCGACCGCGGTCCGGCCGGGCTGCGCCAGCTGTACGTGGCCCTCACCCGCAGCACCCAAAGCCTGACGGTCCTGCACACCGCCGCGTTGCCGGAGGCGCTCACCGCTTCCGCGGACGACGTCGAACCCGCGGCACCGGACGTCCGGCCGGCGGGCGCGGTGGAACGCCTTCCCCGGATCGGCAGCGATGTCCGGGTCGAGGTCGTAGGCCACGTCTCCGGCGGTCGGTACAAGGTCAGGCCGCTGTCTCCGGTGATCGGCCGGCCGCTCGTGCTCACCGTCCGCCAGGGCTCGGTTCCCCCGCGCCGGGGTGACAAGCTGGACTGCTGGGTGTTCGCGAACGACACGAGCCAGACGGTGCTCACCGCCGATCAGCGTGGCCGGTCGCCCGTCTCGGAGCGGATGGCGGGGCGCTACCTCGCGGCGCTGGACGTGCTGGGAGAGCTGACCGGCAGCGACGGCGACGTTCCCGACGCCCGCAGCCGCCTCTCCGAACTCCAGGGCATGGCAAACCGTATCCTTCGCCGGGACCAGGCCGACTGGGTCGATGTACTCCATCTGTTCGGTGATCCGGACAGAGAGCGCCTCGGGGCTCTTCGAGACCTTGCCGCGACAACCAACCGTGCCCTCAAGGACGGCACTTTCGACGCATGCCGGCTCGCGGAGGGGCTGAACGCTTCCGGCTGGGCAGGGCCCCTCGCCGAAGCACGGCGCGAGCTCCAGGAGCGTTTCGGCACGGCGACGAAACCGAACTCCGACGGCGCGATCCTCATCGCCCCGACGCAACCAGACCAGAAAGAGGAAGTGCAGATGACTACCGCGGACACCGCCGACCCAACACCGGCTGCGACCACGAAGGACGGCTTCCTCCGCGCGCTGGAAGCAGCTGCCGGGGCCGACCGTACGTGCAGGAAGCACGAGGCGGTTCGCCATGCGCTGAAGGCAGCACTGCTCTGGGCGGACCTCCAGCCGGCCGACTCCTCAGTCGTCGACGTCAGCTGCGCCACCCAGCATGGTCTCTTTCTCTACGAGGCCCTGGGCGCGGGCTGTTCCACCTATGCGGACCTGCGATCGGGTGCGACCCGCCTGCTCGAGATCAACCACACGCTGCCCGCGCCGGCCGACGCTCTCTACCTTGTCCTTTCCGAACCGCCCGCCGAAGACTGGTCCGTGGACACGATTCGCGACGTCTTCCGTGTCAATGTCATCTGGCGCAGCCCGACCGGCTGGGGCGGCGACAACGCACATGCCGCCTTCGGCTCCTCCGGGTGAGCAACCGAGTCGGACGTTCCCGGGTCTGCGGAGCGGGCGGTTTCCCTGCCGCTACCGCCGGACGCTCCGGAGCATCCGGCGGCGAGTGCGCCGAGCAGCACCGTGGCCACTGCGAGTGCCGGGGCGCGCCCCGGTCGTCGTGCGCGGATCACCGGGCGGCCGAATTGCGGCCGATGTCCCTCAGCGGCCGGCGCGCCGCCGCCAGCTGCCCCTGAGGGCTGTCCCGGCGCCGCCGCCCCCTGTGCGCAACGTCGGGGGGACGGCCGGTCGGTGCTGTGGCCGGCCGGGGCGGCTGTCGGCGAGGATGCCCGCGCGCTCTCGGCGGTCATGTCGAGCGGGCGCTGAGCGCGGCGTCGGGTGGGCTCTGAGCCGCGACGACGCGCCGACCGTTCCGAGAAGGCGGGCGTGCCTGGGCGGAGACCGCCTCGTGATCCGCCGACAGCCTGGCCGATCACCCTGCCCGCGGTGGCCCCGATTGCGCCGCGGTACGGCTCCGCCCTGACGTGCCGTCGGCGGGGCGTCGCGTCGTGTGGCCGACCTCACCCCCGGTGGATCGTTGCTGCCGGGTGTCGGACGTCGGATATCGTCCCTGCGGTGAAGCTCATACCCATACTCACCCGGCGGAGGTCCGCCGGGCCGGCCGCGGCGCCGGCCGCGACGTCGGGTGCCCGGCTCGGCTGGCTCGACGCGCTGCGCGGCATCGCCGCCCTGATCGTGGCACTTCACCACTTCGACGTGCTGCGGATGCTGCCCTTCGGGGGCGCCGTCTGGCGGAACTTCGACATGGGCCTGTTCGGCGTCATGCTCTTCTTCATCGTCAGCGGCTACATCATCCCCGCCTCTCTGGAGCGGCGGGGGGACGTCCGCGGCTTCTGGATCGGCCGGATCTTCCGGATCTACCCGGCCCTGATCGCCGCCATCGTCCTGTCGATGATGATCCTGCCGGCCGGGGACGGGTCGATCGCGCTGCTGCGCACCGGTGACGACCTGGCCTCGCTGGTGGCGAACGGCCTGATGCTCCAGGACCTGCTCGGCGTGATCAACGGCATGAACGTCACCTGGACGCTCTGCTACGAGATGGTCTTCTACTTCCTCGTCACCGCCCTGTTCACCCGCGGCCTGCACCGGCACAGCGCTCCGATCGCGGTCGGTCTGGCCGGTGTGGCGCTGGTGACCGGTACGGCCGTCGGCACCCAGCTGCTGAACGCGGAGCTCGGCTCGACCCGCACGCTCCTCCTGATCGTCACACCGATCGTGCTCGCGGGCCTCGCCGGTGTGCTCAGCGGCAACCGCACGCTGACCGGGGTGGGCGCCCTGCTGCTCGGCGGCATCGGTCTGGTCCTGGTCACGCTGAACAGCAGGGCCCCCGCCTTCGAGACCTGGATGATCTTCTCGACGATGTTCGCCGGTACGGTCGTCTACCGGGCGCAGCACGGGCAGCTCGGCCGGGTCCCGGCCCTGCTCGCCTGCGGGTTCGTCGTCGTCGCGGGTGCGCTGGCCGGCCGGCTCTACAACCACGGCAAGATCCTCGAACTGACCTGGTCCTCCGGCTGGAAGGCCTGGTCGGTGGCCTACCTGGCGGCCTGGGCGCTCTTCGCCGTCGGTTTCCTGCTGCGCGGGCGCCGCTTCCCGAAGGTGCTGACCTGGCTCGGCGCCATCAGCTTCTCCGTGTACCTGCTGCACATCCCGCTGCTGCGCACCGTCGAACCGCTGCTGGGCATCCCGCCGCAGCCGTCCTCGACGCTCGGCCGGATCGCCTGGACGGCGATCTTCCTCGGTGTCGTGGTGGCCGTCAGCCACCTGATGTACCACCTGGTCGAGATGCCGATGCAGCGTCTGGGCAAGCGCGTGCAGAAGGCGGTGGAGCGCCGCCGTCCGGCGGACCGGCCCGCGGCCCCGGACGCGCCCGCGGTTCCCGCCGGGCCCGAGCCCGCCCTGTCGGCACCGCGGACCGACTGAGTCCTCCTCACGGGCAGGACCGTGCCCCGGAACAGCCTGTGCGGCCGGTTCCGGGGCACGGTCGTGCGGGCGGCCGGGGCCGCCCGGCGGGTCAGTCCTTCTCGTAGAGGCCGAACATGTCGACGATCAGGTGCGTCCGGTCCCAGCCGCGGTTCCAGAAGTCGATGACGCCGGTGGTTCCGGTGCTCGCCTGGACCAGGTTGGGGACGGTCTCGCCCTTCGTCCAGTTCAGGTTGGAGGAGTTCGGCGGGGTCGGCCTGGGCGCGGTCCCGCTCTCGCGCTGGGGCCAGGTGTACGGGTCCGGGGCGACCGTGAGGTGCCCGCTGCCCCGGGTTTCGGTGACCGTGGTGTTCAGGACGAACGCCGTGACCGTCGTGCTGCCGTCCGCCAGCGGCAGCCAGCGGAAGTCCTGCCCCTCGACCGGGAAGTCCCACTCGCGCGAGTCGTGCAGACGCGTCGGCCGGGTGGGGACGTAGGAGGCCTTGCTGCCGGGGCTGTAGTAGCCCACGACGTCCACGATGACGTCGGCCGGGTCCCAGGCGCCGTTGCGGACGCTGATCCTGCCGTCGGGGCCCACCGGGACGATCACCGAGTTCGCGATGGTCTGGCCGGCCTTGAAGTTCACGTTCGACGTGCCCGGCGCCGCCTGCCCGCTCGGGAAGACGGTCAGGTGCCCCGCCCCGCGGGGGGCGGTGACGGTGACGTTGAGGGCCACCGCGGTGACACCGCTCGCCGGGACCGAGCCGTTGCCGGCGACCTGGAGATCGAAGGTGCTCTGTCCGGCGACCTGACCCCGGGTGCCCTGGCCCGTACGGCTGTCGGCGATGCGGAACGGGTCCAGCGAGGTGTAGCCGCCGGCGGCGGCCGAGCGGCTGAAGTACCCCGTGACGTCCGCGAGCAGGTCGACGTCGCCGTAGCTGCGGTTGACGAGTTCCACGTAGCCGTCCGCACCGACCGGCACGATCGTCATGTTCGGCACGGTCTGGCCCTCGACGAAGTTGACGTTCGAGGTGGTCGGCTGCACCGTGCCCGACGGGTAGGCCGTGATGTGGCCGGCCGAACGGGGGCTGACGACGGTGAGGTTGAGCGCCACGGCGGTCACGTCGGCCGGAATGCCACTGTTGCCGCCGACCCTCACCCGGGTTACGCCGTACGGGGTGACCGGGCGGTTGCTGCCGCCGATGCCGGCACGGGTGTCGAGCAGCCGGGTCGGGGCGTGCGGGGTGAACTTGGAGCCGAGGGACTGGACCTCGACGCTGTTGGTGGCGGTCACGTTGTTGTTCTGGTCGGTCAGGGTGACCGTGACCTTGTGCTTCCCGACCTCGGCGAAGGTGTGCTCCGAGGTGAGGAGCTTCGTCCTGGTGACGTGCTCGGTGTCGGTCCTGCCGTCGCCCCAGTCGATGTCGACCCGGACGGGGGTGTCGACGCCGGTGGTGATCCGGGACGCGAGGCTGATGCCGCGCGCGGTGGTGGCCGAGGCGCGCAGGTCGACCGCGAGGGCGGTGTTGTCCTTCACGGCTCCTGCGGCCTGCGGAGAGGCCGCCGCCTTGCCGGTCGTGCGGACCGTGCGCTCGGCGGGGCTGTGGAAGACGGCGGACTTCGCCGCTGCCGCCCTCGCGGACTCCACCTGTGCGGAGACGCTCCCCTTGCGCTCCGCGGGCTGGTCGGCGGCCTGGGCCGCGGTCGGTACGAAGCCGATGGCCGCCGCTACGACGGCAGCCGAGATCATGACGCGGTGGTGGTGCACCGGTCCCCCCTTGATGTTGAACGAGTTCAAAAAATGAAGCGCGTTCAGCGTACGCATACCGATCGGTCGATGCGAACATATTTTCGGAACACGCGAACGCCTTGCCGATGGGGACGACGGGGCGTGCGTGGCGGTTGCACCGAACGTGTTCGAGTTCGCGTCGCGTGGTTCGTGTGGGCGGGTGGGGCGGGCCGGGGCGGTCCGGGGCGGCGGTTGGGCCGCCCGGCGCCCGGTTCGAGGTGGTTTCGTCCGCCATCCAGGGTCGGTTTCAAGCCGTTTGAATTTGTCCTGAATGGCTGGGGCGCATTGGCGAGAAATGACTGCTCGCTGGTGACGAACAATCGGAATCGGGTCATCCCGGATGAGTGTGAGAAGTGCCGATTCGGGTGGACCGTTCGCAATCCGGCGATTCGATCTCGATGCCTCGGGCGTTCCTCGGATCCGAGATGAGTCGCTTGACTCGATCTGGGTCGCCCGTGAAAGATCTAGGGGTGCGGAAGGGGGCTGCGCGTTGCAGGCCGGTTGTTCGCGTCCCCTTCGTGGTGAAGAGGTCTACCAGGGGGAATGTCGTGAAGTTTCAAGTGCTCGGACCAGTTGAGATAGAGACCGCGGACGGGGTGCAGGTTTCACCGAGAGCGCTGAAGCTCCGCTCCCTGCTGGCCTATCTCTGTGCCCACCACGGCGAGGCGGTGTCCTCGGGCCGGCTCATCGAGGCCCTGTGGTCGGGGGCTCCCCCGCAGACCGCCTCCACCGCCCTGCACGTCTACGTGTCCAAGCTCCGCAAGCACCTCCAGGGCCTCGATCTCGACGGCGCCGCTCTCATCACCACGCAGCCGCCCGGATACAGGCTGCGGCTCATCGGCTGCGAGCTCGATGTCTATGAATTCGACCAGTTGCTCGGAATAGCCCGGGGATTGCGTCGGGTAGGTGAGCGGGAAAAGGCTTCCGCGACATTCGAGCGGGCTATTTCATTGTGGCGCGGACAGGCCCTGGAGGATCTGCGCAGCATTCCGGCATTCGAATCCCTCGGGCGTCGTCTCGACGAGCGTCGGTCATTCGCGCACGAGCAGCGGTTCGAGCTGGAGCTGGAACTCGGGAACCACAAGGCCCTCGTCGGCGAGATATATGCACTGCTCGACGACCGGTCCACATGGGAGAACCTTTACGCCTACCTGATGGTGGCGCTCTACCGGAGCGGGCGGACCGCCGAGGCGCTGGCGACGTACAGCAGGGTCCGGCGGAACCTGGTCGAGGATCACGGCATCGAGCCCGCCCCCCGCCTCCAGCGACTTCAGCACGCGATCTTGACCCATGCCCCGTCCCTGGACGACTGTGGCGCGGATCAACTGGTGGGCGTGAACGCCGCATGAGGGCGGCCGCTCCGCTGCATAGGCTGACCATGGGTCAATCCGGATCCGGGTCAGGGTCCATGGAACGAGGAGAAACACTGATGGTCGGGTCCCGCGTCCTTTCCTTCGGCCACTATCAGCCGTCAAAAGTTTTGACCAATGCCGATCTGGAGCAAATGGTCGAGACCAGTGACGAGTGGATTCAGAGCCGGGTCGGGATCAAGACCCGCCGGGTGGCCGCCGCGGACGAGTCGGTCTCGGACATGGCGGCGAAGGCCGCAGCGAACGCTCTGGCCAATGCGGGGCTGACCGGAGCGGACATAGATTTTGTCATCGTGGCCACCTGTACGGCGCAGGACCGCTCTCCCAACATGGCGGCCCGCGTCGCAGCCGCCGTGGGCGCCCAGGCCCCGGCCGCAATTGACGTGAACACGGCGTGCTCTGGATTTCCGCACGCCATGGCGCTGGCGGACCAGAGCATCCGGACCGGATCCGCGACGAAGGCACTCGTCATCGGCGTGGAGAAGCTGACGGATTTCGCCGACTGGACCGACCGCACCACCTGCGTGCTCATCGGCGACGGAGCCGGAGCGGCCGTGGTGGTCGCCTCCGAGGAGTCCCTGATCAGCCCGGTCGTGTGGGGATCCGTACCCGAGATGGGGCACGCCGTCCGCATCGAGGCGCCGTCCCACACCTTCTCCCAGGAGGGGCAGTCGGTGTACCGCTGGGCCACCACCGCCCTGCCGAAGGTCGCGCTCCAGGTGTGCGAGCGGGCGGGAGTCAAGCCCGAGGACCTGGGCGGCGTCGTCCTGCACCAGGCCAACCTGCGGATCATCGAGCCCCTGGCCCGGAAGATCGGCGCGGTCAACGCCGTCATCGCCAAGGACGTCGTCGACTCCGGCAACACCTCGGCCGCCAGCATCCCGCTCGCGCTCTCCAAGCTCGTGGAGCGCGGCGAGATCGCGAAGGGGGCGCCCGTGCTGCTCTTCGCGTTCGGCGGCGGCCTGTCCTACGCCGGCCAGATCATCCACTGCCCGTGACCGGGACGGACGGCACGACCACGGCGAAGTCCTCCTCCGCCGCCCCCTGGTGGCCGCTGCTGCGGCTCCGGGAGGCGGCCGCGCCCAGGCTGCGCCTGCTGGTGTTCCCGCACTCCGGCGCCGGCCCCAACACCCTCTTTCCCCTGGTCGATCCGCTGCCCGACGACGTCGAAGTGCTCGGGCTGTCGCTGCCCGGCCGGGAACGCCGCTTCGGCGAGACCCCCGGCTGCCGTCTCGACGAGGTGCTGGACTCCGTCACCGACGAGGTGCTCGGCCGGGACCCGCTGCCCACCGTGGTCTTCGGCCACAGCCTCGGCGCGCTCCTCGCGACCCGCGCCGCGCAGCTCCTCGGCCCGCACTGCCGCGCCGCCGTCATCAGCGGCCAGGCCCCCGGCCGGACCCCGCGCCGGGCCCACACCACCAGCACCGAGGAGGACGCCGTCCGGCTGCTGCGGGACGGCGGCGGCACCCCGGACTGGGTCCTGCAGGACCCGGACATGCTCGCCCACGTCACGCGCGTCCTGCGCGCCGACATCGACCTCAGCCGGGAGGCCGCCGTGGGGTTCGAGGACGTGAAGCTCGACGTGCCCCTGCACGTCATCGGCGGCACGGCCGATCCGCTGGTCCCGCACGAACCGCTCGACGGCTGGGCCGAGCACACCACCGGACCCTGCCGGGTCCGCCGCTTCGACGGCGACCACTTCTTCCTCCTCGCCGCCGCGCACCGCGGCGCCGTCGTGGACATCCTGCGCGCGGCCCTCGCGCACTGATCCGTACCGGCCGCCGCCGCGGGCACACCCCGCGGCGGCTGCCGTTCTCACGCCCCGTCCATCTCGGAGTCCAGGTGGGCGGCGAGGGCCACCGCCGTCGGGTGGTCGAAGGCCGCCGTCGCACCCAGCCGCACCCCCGCCTCCGCGGCGAGCCTGCCGGTCAGCTCCAGTGCGGTCAGCGAATCCAGGCCCAGTTCCCAGAAGTCACGGTCCGCGGCCACCGCGTCCGCCCCGGCATGTCCCAGTACCTCGGCGACCCGGCGGCGGACGATCTCGACCAGCTCCGCCCGCCGCTCCGCCGCCGGCAGCCCGCGCAGGGCCTCCCCCGGGGAATCCACCCCCGTGGGGCCGGCCGGGGACACCCCGCCGCCACCGGCGAGACCTCGCAGCAGCGCGGGCAGCCGGCGCCCGTCACCCCGCAGCGCGGCGGGCGCCAGGGCGACCGGGGCGACCACCGCCCGGTCGCCCGCGCAGGCCGCGTCGAACAGCTCCAGCCCCTGCTCCACCGAGAGCGGGGCCAGGCCGCTGCGCGCCATGCGGGCCAGATCCGCCGCCGACAGCCGGCCGCCCATCCCACAACCGCCCCACAGCCCCCAGGCCAGTGACAGGCCCGGCAGGCCGAGTTCCCGCCGGCGCAGGGCCAGCGCATCCAACTGGGCGTTGGCAGCCGCGTAGTTGGCCTGCCCGGCGCCACCGAGCAGCCCCATGACCGAGGAGAACATGACGAACGCCCGCAGCGGCGCCCCCGCCGTCAGCCGGTGCAGGTTCAGGGCCGCCGCCGCCTTGGCCTTCAGCACCCGCTCCAGCCGGCGCGGGGTGAGCCCCGTGATCGTGGAGTCGTCGGTGATCCCGGCCGCGTGCACCACGGCCGTCAGGGGCCGGTCGGCCGGTACGTCCGCCAGCACGGAGGCCAGCGCCCCCGCGTCGGAGGCGTCGCACGCCACGACGGTGGCCGACGCCCCCAGCTCCGCCAGGTCGGCCACCAGCCGCCCGGCGCCCGGGGCCTGCGGCCCGCTGCGGCTGAGCAGCAGCAGGTCGCGCACCCCGTGACGGCGCACCAGGTGCTCGGCCAGCAGGGCGCCGAGGGCGCCGGTGCCGCCGGTCACCAGCACCGTGCCGTGCGGGCCCCACGCGGGCGCCGCCGGCTCCAGCCCGCCCGCGGCGGTGGCGGCCCGGGTCAGGGCCGGGTGCAGCACCGTGCCCGCCCGGATCGCGGACTGCGCGGCGCCGGAGGCCACGACCGAGGCCAGCGCCCGCACGTCGACCTCCTCGTCCGGGGCCACGTCGACCAGGACGAACCGGCCGGGGTGCTCCGTCTGCGCGCTGCGCACCATCCCCCACAGGGCGGCGCCGGCCAGGTCGCCGACCTCGTCGGCGGCCGTCGCGGCCACGGCGCCCGAGGTGACGAACACCAGCCTGCTGTCGCCGAGCCGGGTGTCCGTCAGCCACTCCTGCAGCAGCAGCAGGGTGCGCTGCGCGGCGGAACGGGTCGCGTCGACGGTGTCCGGGGCCTCGCCGCGGGCCGTGACGAACACGACGTCCGGGACCTCCCGCGCGGCGCCCAGAGTCCCGTCCAGGGCGAGCAGGTCCACGAACGGGGTCACCGCGATGTCCCGCGCCTTGAACGCCGTGGCCAGACCCAGGCTGTCGGACCCGAGCACGGCCCAGCGCCCCGTGCGTACGGACGCGGACGCGGACGCGGGTACGGAGGCGGCGGGTACGGACGCGGACGCGGGTACGGGTACGGAGTCGGCGGCGGGCCGGGACGCCCGCCCGCTCTCCGGTTCGCTCACGGGCCCGGTCTCCGGTTCGGCCGCCGGTGACCAGTCGAGCACCAGCAGGCCGGTCGCCGCGTCGTCCCCGGCCGGCCGGGACCGGAACACCACCGACTCGGCCGTCAGCAGCGGCCGTCCCCCGTCGTCCGTCAGCTCCAGCGCGAACGTGCCCGCGCCCGGCCGCGCGTCCAGCCGCACCCGGGCGGCTCCGGCCCCGGCGCCGTGGGCCCGTACCCCGCGCCACACGAAGGGCAGCGGGGTCTCCTGCCCGCCGGAGTCGAGCGAGTCCACCAGGAAGGGGTGGAGGGCGGCGTCCAGCAGCGCGGGGTGCACCGTGAAGGCCGTCCCCGCGGGCCGGGAGCCGTCCGGCAGGGCCACCTCGGCGAACAGCGCGCCGTCGGCGCGCCGCATCGACCGCAGCCCGCGGAAGCCCGGCCCGTACGCGAACCCGAGTGCGGCCAGCCGCTCGTAGGTGCCCTCCGGCAACGCCCCGCCCGGGGTCCGGTCCCTCTCCGCCGGGTCCGCCGAGTCCGCCGAGTCCGCGGACGGCCCGTCAGGGCGTACGTGCGGCGGTTCCGGCACCTCCAGCAGGCCACCGGCGTGATCGGTCCACGGCTCGCCGCGGGCCGCACCGGCCGGCCGGGAATGCACGGTGACGGTGCGCGCGCCGTCCGGGCCGGGGGCCCCGACCTGGCAGCGCAGGTCCACGGCCACCCCCGGAGCCAGTGCGAGCGGGCGCCGCAGCACCAGTTCGGCGATGCCCGCGGCCCCGACGGCCGCGCCGGCCTGCAGGGCGATCTCGACGAAGGCCGCACCGGGCACCAGGACCGCGCCCCGCACGACGTGATCGGCCAGCCACGGGTGGCTCTCCACCGAAAGCCGGGAGGTGAACAACAGGGCGTCCTGACTGGGGAGTTCGATCTCCGCGCCGAGCAGCGGGTGGCCGCTCGCCGCGATCCCCGCCGCGGCCAGGCCACCGTCGGCCGGACCGGGCAGCGGCAGCCAGTACGCGTCGCCCCCGAAGGGGTAGGCGGGCAGTTCCACCCGGCGGGCGCCACGGCCGGACAGCACCCGGTCCCAGGCCACGGAGGTGCCGCGCACGTGCAGTTCGGCGAGGGCGCCGAGCAGCGTGGCGGGCTCCGGCCGGCCCCGGCGGGCCGCCGCGGCCAGAACGGCCTTCCCCGGCTCGGCCAGGCACGAGCGGGCCATGGCGCTGAGCACGCCGTCGGGGCCCAGCTCCAGGCAGGCCCGTAGGCCGGCCCCGGCGAGCGCGGTCATCCCGCCGAGGAAGTGCACCGGAAGGCGGACGTGCTCCACCCAGTGCTCGGCGGTGCACAGCTCGGCGGCGGGCACCGGCCGCCCGGTGCGGTGCGAGACGACGGGGATCCGCGGCGGGTGGTACGTCACGGACCGGGCGACGGCCGCGAAGCGCTCCAGCATCGGTTCCATGAGCGGCGAGTGGAAGGCGTGGCTGACGTTGAGGAGCTTGCCGCGCCGGCCCGACTCCAGGCAGCGCCGCAGGAGTTCCCCGACGACGCCCTCGTCGCCGGACACCACGACCGAGCGGGGGCCGTTGACGGCGGCGACGCCCGCGACGTCCTCGTGCCCGGCGAGCCAGCCGAGCACCTCGTCCTCGGGCGCGTGCAGCGCGGCCATGGCGCCGCCCTCGGGCAGCGCCCCCATCAGCCGGGCCCGGGCCGCGACCAGGGTGCAGGCGTCCGGCAGCGACAGCACGCCCGCCACATGGGCGGCGGCGAGCTCGCCGACGGAGTGCCCGAGCAGCCGGTCCGGGCGCAGGCCCCACGCCTCGACCAGCCGGAAGAGTGCGACCTCGAAGGCGAACAGGGCCGGCTGCGTCCATTCCGTACGGTCGAGCAGCGCCGCCCCGGCGGTGCCCTCCGCGGCGAACATGACGGTCCTCAGCGGGCCTTCGAGGAGGGCGTCGAGGTGCCCGCACACCTCGTCGAGGGCCCGGGCGAACACGGGGAAGGCCTCGTACAGCTCGCGGCCCATGCCGGGACGCTGACTGCCCTGCCCGGTGAAGAGGAAGGCGAGTCCGCCCGGGGCGGAGCCGGCGGTCCCCCGGTGGACGGAGGTGGTCGCCGCGCCGTCCGCGAGGGCCGTCAGTGCCGCCGCGAACTCCTCGTGGCCGGTGGCGAGGACCACGGCGCGGTGGGCGAGGGCGGCGCGGCCCGCGGCCAGCGAGTGGCCGACGTCGACCGGTGCGGGAGGCCGTCCGGTGCCCAGTGCGTCGCGCAGTCGCGCGGCGGTCGCGCGCAGCGCGTCCTCGTCGGCGGCCGACAGCGGCCAGGCGACGGGCACGCCGGGCGGGAGCGGTACGTCCCCCACCCCGGGAGCGGCGGCCGGGCCGGGGGCCGGTACGGGGGCCGGCGCGGCGGCCGGGAGGGGTGCCGGAGCGGCGGCCGGGCCGGGGGCCGGTGCGGGCGGTTCCTCGACGATCACGTGCGCGTTGGTGCCGCTGATGCCGAAGGAGGAGACGGCGGCCCGGCGCGGGGCAGTGGCCGCGGGCCAGGGCCGGGGTTCCTGCAGCAGCCGCACGGCGCCCGCCGACCAGTCGATGTGCGGTGAGGGGGTCCGGGCGTGCAGGGTGCGCGGGAGCAGGCCGTGGCGCATCGCGAGGACGGTCTTGATCACTCCGGCGACGCCGGCCGCGGCCTGGGTGTGGCCGATGTTCGACTTGAGGGAGCCCAGCCACAGCGGGGAACCGCCCGGCCGGTCCCGGCCGTAGGTGGCCAGCAGCGCCCCCGCCTCGATGGGGTCGCCGAGCACGGTGCCCGTGCCGTGGCCCTCGACCGCGTCCACCTCGTGCGGGGCGAGCCCGGCCGCGTCGAGGGCCGCGCGGATGACCCGCTCCTGGGAGGGGCCGTGCGGGGCGGTCAGCCCGTTGCTGGCACCGTCCTGGTTGGTGGCGGTGCCCCTGAGGACGGCGAGGACCGGGTGACCGTGGCGGCGCGCATCCGAGAGCCGTTCCAGCAGCAGCAGACCGGCGCCCTCGCTCCAGCCGGTGCCGTCGGCGTCGGCGGAGTACGCCTTGCACAGGCCGTCGGCGGCCAGCCCGCGCTGGCGGCTGAACTCGGTGAACATGCCCGGGTTGGCCATGACGGTGACGCCTCCGGCGAGCGCCGCGTCGCACTCGCCGCGCTCGATGGCCTGCGCGGCCAGGTGCAGGGAGACGAGGGAGGACGAGCATGCGGTGTCCACGGTCAGCGCGGGGCCCCGGAGCCCGAGGACGTAGCTGATCCGGCCGGATATGACGCTGGGCGCGGAGCCCGTCAGCAGGTGGCCCTCGGCGTTCCTCGGGGCCTCGTGCAGCGGGGGACCGTATCCGGAGGGCATGGCGCCGACGAACACGCCGGTGCGCCGGCCGCGGACCGACCGGGGGTCGATGCCCGCCCGTTCGAAGGTCTCCCAGGCCAGTTCCAGCATGATCCGCTGCTGCGGGTCCATCGCGAGGGCCTCGCGCGGGCTGATCCCGAACAGGGCCGCGTCGAAGCGGGCCGCGTCCAGCAGGAATCCGGCCCGGCGGGCGTACGTGGTGCCCGGGCGGGCGGGATCCGGGTCGTGCAGGGCGGCGAGGTCCCAGCCGCGGTCGGCGGGGAACTCCGACATGGCGTCGCCGCCCTCGGTGACGAGCCGCCAGAGGTCCTCGGGGGAGCCGACGCCTCCGGGGTAGCGGCAGGCCATCGACACGATGACGACGGGGTCGCCGTCCTCCCGCGGGTCCGTGGGGCCCGGCGCTCCCGCGGGCCCGTCGGACCGGCCGGTGTCCGGTTCGCGCAGTTCCCGCAGCCGCCGCGCGGTGGCGTCGGGCGTGGGGAAGTCGAAGAGCAGGGTGGCGGGCAGCCGCAGTCCGGTGGACTCGGCGAGCCGCCGCCGCAGCTGCACCAGGGTCAGGGAGCTGAAGCCGAGGTCGCGGAAGGCGGCGTACGGGTCGATGTCCGCCGGGTCCGCGTGGCCGAGCAGTGCGGCGGCGTGGCCGCGTACGAGGTCCAGCGGGTCCGGCGGGTCCGGCCGGTCCAGCGGGTCCGGCGGGTCCAGCGGGTCCGTGCCGGAGGGTTCCCCGGCCGGTACCGCCGCGGGCGACCGCAGGACCGGCTCGGCCGTCCCGACCGCCTCGGCGGGGACCGGGGCCGCGGTGCGCGGCCGGGTGCGCAGCCAGTGCCGGCGCCGCTGGAAGGGGTAGGTGGGCAGCGGGACGCGGCGGCCCCCGGCGGCCGAGGCCACCGCGGCCAGGTCGGCCGCGGCGCCGTGGGCGTGCGCCTCGCCCAGCGACAGCAGGAACCGGTCCGGGCCGCCCTCGTCCCGGGCGAGGGTGCCCACCACGCCGATGCCGGCGCCGTCCCCGGCCGGGCGCGACTCCAGGGTGTCGGCGAGCCCGGCGGCCAGCACGGCGTGCGGGCTGACCTCGATGAACAGGTCGAAGCCGGCCTCCAGCAGGGTCTGCGTGGAGCGGTCGAAGCGCACGGTGTCGCGCAGGTTGTGGTACCAGTAGTCGCCGTCGAGCACCTCGGTGTCCAGGAACTCCCCGGTGGTGCTGGAGCAGTAGGGGATCCGGGCCGTGCGCGGCCGGATGCCGTCCAGGGCCGTGCGCACCTCGTCGGCGATGCTCTCCACCTGAGGGGAGTGCGAGGCGTAGTCGACCGGGAGGGTGTGCGTACGGACGCCGCTCTCCTCGCAGGCCGCGCGCAGGGCGGCGAGCGCCTGCGGGGATCCTCCGGCCACCGCCGACGAGGGGCCGTTGACCACGGCCAGGGCCAGCTCCCCCGGATGCCGGGCGAGCAGCGGGCGAAGTTCCCGCGGGGACAGCGCCACCGACATCATGCCGCCGGTGCCTGCGAGGCGGACGATGGCCCGGCTGCGCAGGGCGACCACGCGGGCGGCGTCCGCCAGGTCCAGCGCCCCCGACACGCAGGCTGCGGCGATCTCCCCCTGCGAGTGGCCGACCACGGCTTCCGGTTCCACGCCGTGCGCGCGCCACAGCGCGGCCAGCGACACCATCACCGAGAACAGCACGGGCTGGACCACGTCCACCCGGTCCAGGCCGGGCGCCCCGGGTGCGCCCCGCAGGACCTCCGTCAACGACCAGTCGGTGTGGGGGGCGAGGGCCTCGGCGCACTCCTCGATCGAGGCCCGGAAGACCTCCGAGGACTCCATCAGCTCCAGCGCCATGCCCTCCCACTGCGAGCCCTGGCCGGGGAAGACGAAGACGGTACGGGCCGGCCGGCGCACCCGTCCGCGGACGAGTCCCGGTGCGGGGCGGCCCTGCGCGAGGGCCTCCAGTCCGGCGAGGAACTCCTCCCTCGTGCCCGCCACGAGCACGGCCCGGTGTTCCATCCGGTCGCGGGTCGCGGCCAGCGCGTAGGACACGTCGGCGGGGGTCAGGCCGAGGTCGGTGGCGAAGCGCTCGCCGAGGGCCCGGGCCTGGTCGCGCAGCGCCGAGGTGCTGCGGGCGGAGAGCACCCACGGTACGACGGCGCCCGCGGCGCTCTCCCGTGCCGGAGCGGGGGCCGGCCGCGGCGGGGCCTCGCCCAGGATCACGTGGCAGTTGGTGCCGCCGACGCCGAACGAGCTGACCCCGGCCAGCCGCGGGCGGCTCCCGCCGGGCCACGCGCCGTGCTCCTTCTGGACGGCGAGCCCCAGCCGGTCCAGGGGCACGAGGTCGCCGGGCTGCTCGAAGTTGCGGCTGCGGGGGATCTCCCCGTGCCGGATGCTGAGGGCCGCCTTGAGCAGTCCGGCGATGCCCGCCGCGCCCTCCAGGTGGCCGATGTTCGTCTTCACCGAGCCGACCCGCAGCGGGCCGACGGCCTCACGGCCGGCCGTGAACACGCCGCCCAGCGCCTCGGCCTCCAGCCGGTCGCCGCGCCGGGTGCCGGTGCCGTGCAGTTCCACGTAGCCGATGTCGGACGCCCCGACGCCCGCCTGCCGCAGGGCGGCGCGGATGACGTCCCCCTGGGCGTCGGGGTTCGGCACGCCGAGCCCCTCGCCGCGGCCGTCGTTGTTGACGGCGCTGCCGTGGACGACGCAGACGATCTCGTCCTCGTCGGCGAGCGCCCGGGCCAGCGGCTTGAGCAGGACCACGGCGGCGCCCTCGCCGCGTACGAAGCCGTTGGCGCGGGAGTCGAAGGTGTAGCACTCGCCGTCCGGGGAGAGCACCCCGAACCGCGCGGCGCGCACGGCGCTCTCCGGGATCAGGTTGAGGTGCACGCCGCCGGCGAGGGCGATCTCGGACTCGCCGCGGCGCAGGCTCTCACAGGCCAGGTGGACGGCGACCAGGGAGGAGGACTGGCCGGTGTCCACGGTCATGCTGGGACCGGTGAGACCGAAGGTGTAGGAGAGGCGGTTGGCGACGAGCGCCCGCTGCAGACCGGTGAAGGCGTACGGGCCGATCGCCTCGGGGCCCTGCTGCGCGAGCAGGGCCTCGTAGTCCGCGGCGATGGCGCCGACGAAGACGCCCGCGCCGCTGCCGCGGACCTCGGACGGGCGCAGGCCGGCGTTCTCGAAGGCCTCCCAGCCCAGTTCCAGCACGAGCCGCTGCTGCGGGTCCATCGCCTCGGCCTCCAGTGGGGAGATCCCGAAGAACTCCGCGTCGAAGCCGGCGACGTCGTCGAGGAAGCCGCCGCGCCGCGCGTTCGCGGTGCCCGGCCGCCGGGCGTCGCCGTCGTGGAACTCCTCCGCGTCCCAGCGGTCGGCGGGCACGTCCGTGACACCGCTCGCGCCGTCCCGCAGGAGGCGCCAGAAGTCCCGTGGACCGGCCGCGCCCGGCAGGCGGCAGGCCATGGCGATCACGGCGATCGGTTCGGCCGGCGCGGGCCGCTCCGGGTGGCCGGCTGTGGTCCCAGGCTTGCTGCTCATCGCTCTCTCGTCCGCCCGTCTGCTCGTCCGCTCGTCTGTTCCGTCCGCCGGCCCGCCGCCGCCCGCCGGTTCAGTCCTTGAGGAAGTCCAGGACCCTGCCGATGACCTCGGGGTCGCCCAGGATCCGGCGGTGGCCGAGCTTGCGCGTGATGAGCAGCTCCGCCCGGTCGCCGTAGCTCGCGGCCAGCCGACGGCCCTGGTCGACGCCGACCTCGCGGTCGTTCTCGTCGTGGACGACGAGGATCCGCGCCGTGACCTCCTCCGGCCGGTGGTCGGCGGAGAAGCGGTTCCAGATGTCCCGCTCGGGGGCGAAGTGCAGCTCGCTGCGCCGCCGCAGTTCGGTGGCGAGGGCGGGACGCAGGCCGAGCTGGCCGCAGAAGGTCTCCGGCAGCGAACCGAAGTCCGCCACGGAGGAGAGGGACACGAGCCGCTCGGTGACCAGGCCGCCGCGGGCCGCCAGGTAGGCGGAGGTGCCGCCGAAGGAGTGCCCGACGACCGCGTGGAAGTCGCCGTACCGCTCCTGCACCGCCCGCATGACCGCGCCGTGTTCGAGGATGGTGCAGGTCGAACCGGCCGACGCGCCGTGCCCGGGGGCGTCGTAGGCGACGGCGGTCAGGCCGAGGGCCTCGATGCCCGGGACGAAGCCGGCGAAGTTCGCGGCCCGCCCGCTCACGCCGTGCACCAGCAGGACGGGCTTCCCGCCGCTGCCCCAGCGGTACGTGCGGATCTCGCGTCCGCCGACCGTGAGGGTGTCCTGCTCCGCGCGGTCGTGGACCTCCCGCTGCTCGGGCCGGACCGGCGTGCGGGGCGGCGCGCCGAGGAACAGCTTCCAGGCCGGGCCCCCGGCCGCCTTGACGGAGACGTACGACACGGCGTTGATGACGTTGCGTATGGTGCTGAGGGAAGCCATCCGGCTGCCTGCTTTCTCGCGTGGTCGGGACGGGAAGTGGGGGGAACGGGCGCCGAACCGGGCACCCCTGGACGTCAGTTGACCTGACGTTCCCGGTCCTGCCAGAACCGGTCGCGCAGCTCCCGCCGGAGGATCTTTCCACTCGGGTTGCGCGGGAGGGTCTCGATGAACTCGAAACCGGACGGAATCTTGAAGTCGGCGATCGTGCCCTTGAGGGAGAGCACGAGCTGCCGCGGACTGACCTCGTGCCCGGGCCTGACCACGACGAACGCGTGGATCGCCTCCCCCCAGCGCTCATCCGGAACGCCCACGACCGCCGCCTCGACCACGGACCCGTGGCGGGCGAGCGCGTTCTCGATCTCGGCCGGATATACGTTCTCGCCGGCGACGATGATCGTGTCCTTGATCCGGTCGCAGATGAACACGTAGCCGCCGTCGTCGAGGTAGCCGGCGTCCCCGGTGTGGATCCAGCCGTCCACGAGGGTGTCGGCCGTGGCCTCGGGCAGCCCCCAGTACGAGAGCATCCGCGACGGAGTGCGCAGGCACACCTCGCCGACGGCGCCCGTGGGCAGCTCCCGGCCCGCCCGGTCGATCACCTTGGCACCGAAGCCCGGGTAGGGCCGCCCCGCCGCCTTCAGCCGGGCCCCGCCGGCCACGTGCTCGTGCGGCGGCAGGCACACGGCGGTGTTGCCCGTCTCGGTGAGCCCGTAGATCTGCGCGAACTCGCAGCCGATCCGCTCCAGGCACTCCTGGAGCAGGCTCTCGGAGATCGGCGAACCGCCGTAGACGATCTTGCGCAGGGTCGCGAAGTCGGCCGCGCCCGCGCCCGGTTCGGCCAGCATCATCTGGAGCATCGCCGGGACCAGGCAGGTCGTGCTGACCCCGTGCTCACGGATCAGCCGGACCGCCTCACCGCTGACGAACATCCGCATCGCGACGTTGGTGACCCCCGCGTTGAAGCCCTGCGTGGCCCACCACAGGCCGCCGATGTGGAAACCGGGGATGCCGATGAGGCTGACGTCGTCCTCACGCCAGTCGATCCACCTCAGTTGCTCGGACTCCAGGGCGTCCCGCACCTTGAAGAAGCTGCGGTGCGCGAGGACCACCCCCTTGGGCAGGCCCGTGGTGCCGCTCGTGTAGATCTGCGCGAGGGGATCGTCGGGGCCGGCGGACGTCTCCGGGTCGGCGACCGAGTGCCCCGACTGCCACGCGGTGAAGCCGCTGCCGGGCCCGTCCGGCCCGTCGAGGGGGACGATCAGCACCTGCGACGGCAGGTCGGCGGCCGCCTTCCGCGCGACGTCGAGGAACTCGTCCTCGACGAAGAGCAGACCCGTCCCCGAGTCGCGCAGGATGTGGTCCACCTCGGAGGCCGTCAGCCGCCAGTTGATGGGCACCAGGACCGTGCCGGCCTTCGCGCAGCCGAAGAGGATGTCGTAGTAGTGCTCCGACTCCTTGCCCAGATACGCCACCCGGGACCCGCGCACCGCCCCGGCGGCGTGCAGCGCCCGCGCCGTGCGGTTGCTGCGCCGGTGCAACTCCCCGTAGCCGACCTCGCGGCCCTCGCAGACCACGGCCGTGCGGTCGGGGCGTTCGGCGGCGTGGAAGGCCACCGTCCGGTCCAGCGTCTGCAACTGCGGGTGGTACATGTCCGGCTCCTCGCTCCTCAAGTCCACTGGTTGCCCTCCGGCCAGTACCGCCGGCCGCGTACGGGAACCGGCCCGGGGGCCTCCCGCACGGGCCCGTCCACGCCCTCCATCAGCACGTGCGCGTTGGTCCCGGTGAAGCCGAACGCGCTGACCCCGGCCAGCCGCCGCGGCCCGTCCGGCCACGGCGTCGAGGCGGTCGGCACCCGCAGGGCCAGGCGCCGCCACGGGATCGCCGGGTCCGGCACGTCGAAGCCGGGCTGCACCGGTACCGTGCGGTGGTTCAGCGCCAGTACGGTCTTGATCAGGCCGGCCGCGCCGGACGCCGTCTCCAGGTAGCCGAGGGTGCCCTTGGCCGAGCCGACGAGCAGCTCGGGGGCGTCCGGCACGTCCCGGCCGTAGACGCCGGCGAGCGTCTCCGCCTCGATGACCCCGCCCAGCTTCGAGCCGTTGGCCTGCGCCTCGACGTAGTGCACGGCGTGCGGGTCGATCCCGGCGGTGCGCAGCGTGTCCGCGATCACCCGGCGCTGGCCCAGCGCGGACGCCGCGGCCATGGCGGGCCGGTCGCCGTGCTGGTGGATGCCGCTGCCGCGGATGACGGCGTACGGGACGTCCCCGTCCGCCTTGGCGTCGGACCGCCGCTTGAGCACCAGTACCCCGCAGCCCTCGCCCCGCACGTGCCCGTCGGCCGCCGCGTCGAAGGGCCGGCTGCGGCCCGTCGGCGAGACCATGCCCGCCCGGGCGAACACGGCCGTGGTGAACGGCGCGAGCAGCAGGTGGCAGGCGCCCACCACGGCGAGGTCGCACTCGCGGGCCCGCAGCGCGTGCGAGGCCAGGTGCAGCGCGGTGAGCGCCGAGGAGCAGGCCGTGTCGACGGTGAGCACCGGCCCGCCGAGCCGCAGTCCGGTGGCGACGCGGGCCGCGGTGGCGCTCAGCGCGCCACCGGTGCCCATGTACGGGGACAGGCCCTCGGGCCCCACCCCGTTGCGCAGGCAGGCGTAGTTGTACTCGACGGTGCTCACCCCGGCGAACACCCCGACCCGGGTGTCCGTGCCGGGCTCGGTCCCCGCGTCCCGGAGCGCCTCGGCCGCCACGGTCAGCAGCAGCCGCTGCTGCGGGTCCATGAAGGCCGCCTCCTCCTCGCCGATGCCGAAGCGCTCGGCGTCGAAGAGGTCGATGTCGGCCAGGTAGGAGCCCTGGCCGAGCAGTCCGGCCAGGGGGGCCAGATCGGGCGCGGACACGTTCCACCGGGGGCGGCCGGCGGAGTCGACGGGTATCCCGCCGCCACCGGCCACCACCCGGCCGTCCCGCAGCGCCTCCCAGTACTGCCGGGGGCTGTCCAGACCGCCCGGCAGGCGGCAGGCGAGACCGGTGACGGCGATGCCCTCGCTCTCGCGCAGCCGCTGCCGCGCCAGCATCAGGACCAGCTGCTTGTGGGAGAGCCCCGACAGGGACTCGATGTACTCCTTCACCGCGTCACAGGTCCATGAGGTCGGCGAGTTCGGCGTCGGCGTCCGCCTCGGACAGCTCCCGGACGTCCTTCGGCTCCCGGCCCCCGGCCGCCTCGTCCGCGGCCGGCGGGGCGATCTCCTGGTCCAGGTACGCGGCCAGCAGCAGGATCGACGGGTAGTCGAACACGATCGACGTCGGCAGCGGCACCTGGAAGCCCGCCTCCAGGGCGTTCTTCAGCTCGACGGCCACCAGGGAGTCGAGTCCCAGCTCGGTGAACTTCGCGTCCGCCGGCACGTCGTCCGCGCCCTCGAAGTGCAGGAGCACGGCGATCCGTTCGCGGATCAGCTCGTTGACGGTGGCCCGGCGCTCGGACCGGGGGAGCGCCCGCAGTGCCTCCAGGTCGACCTGGCGCACCGCCGCGGCGGACGCCCGCGCCACCTCCCGGTAGAGCGCGCTGACCGCGGGACGCCCCGACGCGTACCGGTCCCAGTCGAACTCGCCGACGGTGACGTGCGATTCGCTGCCGCCCAGCGCCTTGAACAGGCACCGCGCACCGTCCGTCGGCTTCAGGAACCGCATGCCCTGGCCCTCGATGCCGCGGATCAGGTCGGCGCTGAGGTTCGCGGCCATGCCGACCTCGGCCCACGGTCCCCAGCCGATGCTGAGGCCCGGCAGGCCCGCCGCGGAACGCCACTGCATCACCGCGTCGATGAAGGCGTTGCCCGCCGCGTAGTTGCCCTGCGCCACCGGTCCCAGCACCGAGGCCACCGAGGAGTAGCCCACCAGGAACGGCTCCTCGGGGAAGGTCCGCAGGACCTGGTCGAGCTGCCAGGTGCCGAACACCTTGGCCTCGAAGACCTTCTCGACGCTCTCCCAGTCCATCGCCGAGATCGGCATGTCGGCCAGGACGCCCGCGCCGTGGAAGACACCCGCCAGCGGCCTGCCGGTCGCCCTCAGGTCCTCGGCGATGCGCCGTACGTCCTCGGCACGGGCGATGTCGCCCTGGTAGGCGGTCACCGACACCCCCTCGCCGAGGCCCGCCGCGATGGCCGCGGTCCGCTCGGCGGACACGGCGCGGCGGCTGACCAGAGCGATGTGCCGGGCGCCGAGGGCGACCAGGCGTTCGGCGGTGACGGTGCCGATGGCACCCAGACCACCTGTGATCAGGTAGGTGCGGTCGGCGGCGATCTCCACCGGCCGGGCCGGTCGGTCGCCCGGTCCGGAGAGGTCCAGGACGAGCTTGCCGACGTTCGCGCCCCGGCTGAGGACGCCGAACGCCTCCTCGATCTCGTCCAGGGAGTACGAGGTCGTCGGGAGCGGCCGGATCTCCTCCCGCTCCAGGAGGCCGGCGACGGTCTCCAGGATCTGCTTGTTCACCGCGCGCAGCTCGTGCTCGGGGAACTCGCTGAGGTCGAAGTTGTGGTAGGCCACGTCCGGCCGTGCCTCGCGCGCCTGCTCCGCCGACCAGATGCCGATCTTGCCGAGCTCCACGAAGCGCCCGCCCCGGCCCAGCGCCCGCATGCCCTCGGCGATGTACTCCTTGTTCAGGCTGTTGAGGACGATGTCGACCCCCGCGCCGCCGGTGATATCCAGGATCCGCTCGGCGAACTCCGGCGAGCGGGAGTTCAGAACGTGCTCGACGCCCTGGGCGCGGAGCAGGGCCTGCTTGCGGGGACTGGCCGTGGCGATGACCTCGGCCCCGGCGAGCTTCGCGAGCTGCACCGCGGCCTGCCCGACCCCGCCCGCGGCGGCGTGTACCAGGACCCTGTCGCCGGCCTTGATGCCGGCCAGGTCGTGCAGGGCGTAGTACGCGGTCACGTACGCGGTGGCCAGACCGGCCGCCTCGGCGAAGCCGACGTTGGCGGGCTTGCGCACCGCCATGGCGGACGGCACCGTCACCCGGCGCTTCATGCAGCCGAGGTGGCTCAGGACGACCTCGTCGCCCGGGGCGAACTCGGCGTCCGGGCCGGCCGCGACGACCGTACCGGCGCCCTCGAAGCCGAGGGGCAGCGGCCGGTAGGGCACCCCGGTGTCCTCGGCGTGCTGTTTGAGCAGGCCGAGGGCGTTGAGGACGTCCTTGAAGTTGAGGCCGGCGGCGTGCACCCGGACCTGCACCTCGTCCCCCTGCGGGGCGACGTCGGCCAGCGGGACCGGCTTGATGTGGGAGAACTCGCCGTACTCCGTGACACCGAGCTCGAAGTTCGCCTCGTCCGCGGCGGCCGGCTCCACCGGGCGCAGCCGGCGCACGTGCCGGTTGCCCGCCCGGTAGCCGATCTGGAACTCCTCGGCCTCCGCGGCCAGCCACTCGTCGGCCAGCGACCGCGCGTCGCCGCCCTCCGGCAGGTCGACCAGGGTGACCTTGTACGTCGGGTACTCGCTCCACAGGGACAGGCCGAAGCCCCACAGGGAGGAGGCGGGCACGGCACCGGCACCCGGCGCGGGCACGTCGCCCGGCAGCCGCTGCGCCCCCTCGGTGACCAGCCACAGCCGCTGCTCGCGGCCGAAGCCCTGCTGCTCCAGCGAGGCCAGCAGCGCCAGCAGGTCCCGGTAGTTGGCCTCGGACTCGGCGCGCAGCCGTTCCTCGGTGACCGGGCCCGGCAGGTCACGCCAGAACCAGGCCACGTCGGTGGGCCGGCCCGCCAGGGCCTGGGCCGCGCGGGCCGCCGATCCGGCGTCCGGTGCGAACGCCAGGGCGACGTCCGCGGCCGCGAGCTCGCAGACCGCCCCGGCGAGGGCCTCCTCCTCCCGTCCGACCACCAGGATCCGGCGGGCGGCGCCCTCCGCGGCGCGCCGCACCAGCGAACGCTTGGTCCAGCGCGGGGTGTGGAAGAAGCGGCGGCGGGGGCCGCCGGCGGTGTTGGCCACCCGCTTGAAGCCCAGGTCGCGCACGATGAACAGCGGCCGGTCGCCCTCCAGCAGCAGCAGGTCGGCGGTGAGTTCGCCGTCGGCGCTCTCCTCGCCGGTGATCCGGGCCAGGCTGCGCAGGACGCCCTGCTTGGGCTTCTTCAGCAGCTGGAAGGTGCCGAAGGCGACCGGCAGGTAGGTGTGGCCGTTGTCGAGGACGGCCGCGAGGGACTGGATGACGTTGTCGAGCACGGACGGCGGCATGTGCTCCACCGGGCCGGCCGGCCGGCCCAGGAGCCGTGCGACGGCCACGCCGTCGCCCTCGCGGGTCAGCAGCTCGATGCGCCGGAACTCGGGGCCGTACTCCAGGCCGAGGTCGGCGAAGTCGGCGTACAGGTCGTCCGCGTGGCGCGGGGCCGGGGCCTGCTCGCCCGGTTCGGCGGCGGCCCGCGCGGACAGTTGCGCGGCGGCCCGTTCCAGCTCCGGCAGGAGGGTCCAGCCGGCGGCGATCCGTGCGACGGCGTGCCGTCGCTCGATGGCCCGGCCGGAGCCGTCGACCCGGCTGACGATCTCCACCTCGGCGCCGCCGTCCGGCCGTTCCGTCAGGCGGGTGCGGACCTCGGTGGGCTGCTCCTCGGTGAGGATCAGCGGTTCGAGGATGTCCACGCCCTGAAGCGGCCGGCCCGTCTCGCCGTACACGGCGTCCTGCAGAGCCAGCAGGATCTCGACGTAGCCCGCTCCGGGGAAGACCACCTGGCCCATGACCACGTGGTCGGCGAGGTGGGCCGGGCGGTCGGGACCGATGACCGCGGCGAACTCGCGTACGCCCCGCTCCCGGCCCGCGGCGTCGGTGACCTCCTGGCCGAGCAGCGGGTGGTGGACGCGCGAGGCGTCGGCCACGAGCTCCTTGGAGTGCCGGACCCCGCTGATCGGGAGCCAGTAGCGCTTGCGGTCGAAGACCGTGCGCGGCAGCCGGACGCGGCGGTGCGGCCGGCCCGCGTGGTAGCCGGCCCAGTCGACGTGCAGGCCCGCGGCGTAGACGTCGGTGAGCGCCTTGCGGGCGGTGGCGCCGCCGGTGTCCTCGGCCCCGGAGCTGGCCACCCACACGTGGTCGCGGGCGTCGAGGATGCGCCGGCCCAGGCCCAGCAGGGTGGCGGCGGGGCCGACCTCGATGAAGACGTGGCGGCCGCGGGCGCCGATCGCGGCCATGCCGGCGCTGAAGTCGACCGGCTCGCCGATGTGCCGCACCCAGTACTCGGGGGTGGCCAGCTCGGCCGGATCGGCGACCCGGCCGGTCAGGTTGGAGACCAGGGTCAGCTCGGGCACCCGGAAGTCGATGGTGGCGACGACCTCGCGGAACGCGTCGAACACCTCGTGCATCAGCGGTGAGTGGAAGGCGTGCGAGACCGGCAGCGCCTTCGTCTTCACCTCGCGCTCGGTGAGCGCGGCGACGATCTCGGCGAGCGACGCGCTGCCGCCCGAGACCACGCACTGGCCGGGGGCGTTGAACGCGGCGAAGGAGACGTCCGGGTAGGACTCCAGCAGCGGCGCCACCTCCTCGGCGGGCGCCGTCACGGCGACCATGCCGCCGGGCGCGGTCACCGACTGCATCAGCCGGGCGCGGGCGGCCACCAGGCGCACGGCGTCCTCCAGCGAGAACAGCCCGCCGATCGCCGCGGCGACGACCTCGCCGATGCTGTGGCCGATCAGGACGCTCGGCTCGATGCCCCAGCTCAGCCAGAGCTTCGCGGTGGCGTACTCCAGGGCGAACAGCGCCGGCTGGGTGTACCGGGTCTCGTGGATCGCCTCGCCGTCGTCCGCGGTGCCCAGGACGAGGTCCTTGACGGACCTGCCGACGGCCTCGGTGAACAGCAGGTCGCAGGCGTCCAGGTGCTCGCGGAAGACCGGGTACGCCTCGTACAGCGAGCGGCCCATGCCGGGGTACTGCGAGCCCTGCCCGGTGAAGAGCAGCGCGACCTTGCGCAGGTCGGAGGCGGCCGCGGGGGGCTTGTCCAGCAGCGCCGCGAGCTCGGCGCGGTCGCGGACGACACCGGTCAGGCGGGTGCCGAAGTGGGCGCGGCCGACGTTGCCGGTGTAGCAGAGGTCGGCGAGGTCGACGTCCGGGTTGTCGGCGAGGAAGGCGCGGTAGTTCCCGGCCTGGAGGGCCAGGGCCTTCTCGCCCTTGGCCGAGAGGGTGAAGACGTGCCCGGTGTCCGCTGCGGCGGTCCGGTCCTCGTCCTCGGCCTGCCCGGCCCGCGGCCCGGCGGGCGCCGGGGGCTGCTCCAGTACGGCGGAGGCGATGGTGCCCTGGAAGCCGAAGGAGTTGATCAGGGCGCGGCGGACCGGGGCGGTCCAGGGGCGGCCCTCGGCCGGCACCTCGACGGGCATGGTCGCCCACGGGATGTGCGAGGAGGGCTTGTCCACGTGCAGGTGCGGGTAGATCTCGCCGTGCTGCAGCTGGAGCGCGGCCTTGACGACGCCGCCGATGCCGGCCGCGGCCTCCATGTGGCCGATGTTGCTCTTGAGCGAGCCGACGACGAGCGGCGCGTCCGCGGTGTGCGAGCGGGAGAAGACACCGCTGATGGCGCCCATCTCGATGGGGTCGCCGAGCGAGGTTCCGGTGCCGTGCGCCTCGACGTAGGAGACGTCGGCGGGCTCCAGCATCGCCGCGCCCAGCGCGGCACGCATCACCTGTTCCTGCGCGGAGCCGTTGGGGACGGTCAGGCCGCCGCTCTCGCCGTCCTGGCGCACGGCCGTGCCACGGACCAGGGCGATCACGTGGTCGCCGTCGCGCAGGGCGTCGGACAGCCGCTTGAGGACGACCATGCCACAGCCCTCGGCGCGGCTGTAGCCGTCGGCCGAGTCGTCGAAGGTCTTGCACGTGCCGTCGGGCGAGAGCATGCCCGCCTGGGAGAAGACGATGTGGTTGCGCGGGTGGTGGATGGCGTTGACGCCGCCGCACAGCGCGATCTCGCACTCGCCGCGGCGCAGCCCCTCGACCGCGAGGTGCAGGGCGACCAGCGAGGAGGAGCAGGCGGTGTCGATCGCCATGCTCGGGCCGCGCATGCCGAGGAAGTAGGAGATGCGGCCGGCCGCGACGCTGTGGGCCGTACCGGTGCCGACGTTGGCGTCCAGCTCGTCGTAGGCCAGGTCGTCGATCTCGATGGTGTAGTCGACGCAGCTGATGCCGACGTAGACGCCGCCGGTGCCGCCGCGCAGGCCGGTCGGGTCGATGTTGGCGTGCTCCAGCGCCTCCCAGGCCGTCTCCAGTACGAGCCGCTGCTGCGGGTCGATGTACTGGGCCTCCTTGGGGGAGATGTTGAAGAAGCGCGGGTCGAAGAGGTCGATGCCGTCCAGGAAGCCGCCGCTGTGCGGGAGGATCTTGCCCTTGGCGTTCTCGCCGCCGGAGGCGAACTCCGCTACGTTCCAGCGGGATTCGGGTATGGGACCGGTTCCCACACCCCCGGCGCGCAGGAACTCGGTGAAGCCCTCGGGGGTGTCGTTGCCGCCCGGGAACCGGATGCCGGCCCCGACGATGGCGATGGGTTCGTACTTCTCCAGCATCAGCTCCTTCAGGAGCTGCTGGTGCTGCCGGAGAGCCTCACGGGACGCCTCCGGCTCATCCTGCTCACGGGCGGGCGTGTTGGACACGGTCTTTCCTCCAGATCCGGCAGGGCCGCGCGGGCCCTGCCGGAGAGACGTGGTCAGGCCTGGTAGAGGTCGCTCAGCAGGTCGTCGACCAGGGACTTGCGCAGATCGGGGGCGGCCGGGGCGGCGGGCGCGGCGGGTGCCTCGGTGCCGGGGGCCGGCGTGCCGTCCAGCGGCTGGGTGAGCAGGTGGTCCAGGAGCCGGTCGACCGTCGGGCTGCCGAAGAGCACGGACGTGTCGATCGTGACGCCGAGACCGGCCTCCAGCCGCTGCTTGATCTCGGTGGCGCGCAGCGAGGTCAGGCCCAGGTCGAAGTAGTTCTGGTCGAGCGGAACGGTCTCGGTCCCGGTCATCAGCAGGGCCGTGCGGAACTCCTCGACCACGAGGGTCTCCAGCTCCGTCCGCCACTCCGACCGGGGGAGCCGCCGGAAGCGGGCGGTCGCACGGGGAACGTCGGTCATGATGGCACCGCAGTCGTCGGGTGGGTGATGGCGATCTTCACTTCGCCGTGGCAGTTGCCGCCGCTCGCGTCCCAGTACCGGCAGGCGGTGTGGACGACGAGCAGCGGCTCGCGGATGTCGCTGCCCTCCCACTCCACGACGTCCAGGATCTGGATCTCGCCGGAGAAGTGGCGGCCGCGCATGGCCCGCTTGAAGGTGCTGCGGAAGTCGGTGATGAGGAAGTCGGCCAGCTGACGCTGCCAGTAGTCCTCCATGGACCAGTGCGCGAAGGACTCCAGGAGTCCGTCCTGCACCGACCTGGCGATGACGTAGTACAGCATCTGGTTGTAACAGATGTTGAATTCCACCGAGTTGAAGTGCCCGGTGTCGTCGATGTAGCACGACTGTGGGATCTCGAAGGTGCAGCGCGCCGTCAGCGGCCCGTCCGCGCCCCCGTCCCCGGTCCCGCCCGTGACCTCGCACGACTTCAGGTACTGGCAGTGCTCCCGGTAGGGCCGGAGCACGCGTCCCAGCAGTTCGGTGTCGGTGTCGAGCCGGTCGGGGCGGGACCCGGCCGGTGGAGTTCTTGTCTGCGTCACGTGTCTCTCCAGAACCCGTACTCAGTAGGAGACGGGCAGTGCGACGGGCGAACGGATGAAGTAGGCCGGCCGGAGCCGGACGTCCTCGGCCGGGACCGTGAGCCTCAGGTCCGGCAGGCGACGCAGGACCACTTCGAGGGCGACCGCGATCTGGATGCGCGCGAGCTCGGTGCCGGGGCAGTAGTGGGGTCCGAAACCGAAGGCGACGTGCCGGTTGTTGTTCCGCGCGAGGTCGAAGGTGTCGGGCTCGTCGAACTGCAGGGCGTCGCGGTCGGCGGCGCCGAGGGAGAGCAGCACGGTGTCGCCGGCGGGGATGGTGACGCCCCCGATCTCGACGTCCTCGGCGGCGAACCGCCGGGCCGCGGTGTGGTTCGACCCGAACATCCGCAGGAACTCCTCGACGGCGTCCTCCATGAGTTCCGGCTCCTTGCGCAGCCGTTCGGCGAGGTCCGGGTCCTGAAGGAGCGTGTGGATGGCGCAGCCGATGACGCCCGCGGTGGGGTCGTAGCCGCCCAGCAGGACCATGAAGCCCATGCCGATGAGCTCGTGCTGGTCGAGGCTGCCGCCCTGGTCGTCCTTGCCCTCCAGCCACTCGGTCCAGATGTCGTCGCCGGGCTGCGCGCGCTTGCGCTCGATCAGGTCCGTGAGGACCTTCAGCATCCCGATCCCGCCCTCGCGCATCTCCTCCGGGTCGATGCCGAGGATCACGTCGGCCCAGCGCCGGAAGCCCGCCCGGTCCTCCTGGGCGATGTCGAGCATGTCCGCGATGATCTCGATCGGCAGCGCGGCGGCGTAGGAGGCCATCAGCTCGGTCTCGCCGTGCTCGCCGAGTTCGTCGACGAGGCGTTCGGCCACCTCGACGATCCGCGGCCGCAGGGCCCGGACCCGCCGGGGCGCGAACGCCATGTTCATGAAGCGGCGCAGACGGGTGTGCTCGGGCGGGTCCTCCCGTACGAGCGACTTGGTGAACTCCACCGGCAGCGGGAACCGGTGGTAGGTGTCCTTGGCGTGCCGCACGTGGCGCACGAGCCGGTGGTCGCCGAGGCCCTTGCGGACGTCGGAGAAGCGGGTGACCAGCCAGGCCTCCACACCGTCCGGAGTCCTGATGTGGTGCACCGGGCCCTCGGTGTGCAGCCGGCGGTACGTGGCGTAGGGATCGGCGAAGAACTGGGCGTCGAACGGTGTGCCGAGCGGCCCCACGGGGCATCGGGCGGCGTCGACCCGCACGGTGTCCTGCGCCAGGTCCTGACTGCTCTGCAACGTCGTCTCCTCGCTGTGCATCAGACCGTGATGTGCAGGGACTGGGGGACCCGGATGATGTAGGAGGGCCGCCAGACGACCTCCTCCTCGGGCTTGGTGAGACGCATGTTCGGGAAGCGGCGCACGAGTTCGCCCAGCGCGATCTGGAGCTCCTTGCGGGCCAGCTCCTTGCCGGGGCAGTGGTGGGGGCCGCGGCCGAAGGCCAGCTGCCAGTTCTCCTCGCGCCCGAAGTCCATGACCTCGGGGTCCGCGAACCGCACCGGGCAGCGGTTGGCCGCACCGAGCGAGATGAGTACGCAGTCGCCCTTGGCGATGTCCACGCCGCCGATGTTCATGTCCTCGGCGGCGAAGCGGCGGATGCCGCTGTGCGTGGAGCCGTCCCAGCGCATCAGCTCCTCGACCGCGTCGGGGATGATCTCCGGGTTGTCGCGCATCAGCGCGGCCTTGTCCGGGTTGTTGAGCAGGGCGAGGGTGGACGCGCCGATCTGGCCGACGGTGGTGTCGTAGCCGCCGAGCAGGAGGAAGAACGTCATGCCGATCATTTCCTGATCGGTCAGCGGCTGCCCGTCGGTGTCCTCGGCGGTGATCCAGTACGAGATGAGGTCGTCCGTGAGGTTCTTGCGCTTGTTCGCGATGAGCTCCTGGACGAAGCCCAGCAGGTTGACGGCGGCCTGCTGGGCGGACACCGGCTCACCGCCGAGCAGCGTGTCGCTCCACTCGCGGAAGTTGCTGCGCCGGTCCTCCGGGACGCCGAGGATGTCGCTGACCATCGTGATGGGCAGCGGGGCGGCGAGCAGGTCCATGATGTCGCCGCCGCCGTCCGCCTCGATGCGGTCGAGCAGGGTGGCGGTCACCTCGTGGATGCGGGGCTCCATCGCGGCGATCCGCTTCGGGGTGAAGGCGAAGTTCATGAACCGCCGCAGGCGGGTGTGCAGGGGACCGTCCTCCATGTGGAGGTTCCCGGACCTAACGATCTCCGGCAGGATCTCGTTCTCGTAGTCCTCGCCGGCGTAGCGGCGGTTGCGGACCAGGCGGCGGTCCTTGAGCGCCTCGCTGGCCTCCTCGTACTTGGTGACGAGCCAGACGAGCGTCCCCTCGGGGAGGCGCACCCGGTGTACGGGGGCTTCCTCGTGCATCTGCGCGTACACCGGGTAGGGGTCCGCGAAGAACTCCGCGTCGAAGGGGTCCTTGTGACCGGTGACGGGACATCCGATGGTCATGACTACCTCGTTGTTCGGGGTGGGTGCAGACGGTGGGGGATCAGGCGCCGATGCCGTCGTGGAAGGGGTACTGGTCGTACACCGTGACGCGGTGCGAGACGGCCGGCTCCGCGGTGGTGGTGTGCAGGGCCCGGTGGACGAGGCTGCGGTTGTCCCAGACGAGGAGGTCGCCCTTCTCGAAGGTCTGCAGGTGGATGTTCTCGTGCTCGAACGTGTCGTCGAGCTGGCCGCTGGCCTCCAGGAGGGCGGTCAGCAGGGACGTGTCCAGCGCGTTGCCGTCCGCGTCGAGCAGGCCGGTGGTGAAGCCCTCGCTGATGTAGAGGACGGTCTCGCCGGTGGCCGGGTGCTTGAAGGCGGTCGGGTGCGGCGTCGGGGGAGTCTTGGCCTGGATCTCGTCGACGAGCTCGCCGACGGGGCGGTAGACGTCCTCGGGGCGGATCTTGAAGTAGCGGCTGACGTTCTGCACGGCGCGGGTTCCCTCGACGGCGTGCTTCAGCTCGTCCGACAGGCCGTCGTAGGCGCGGCCCATGTCGATGAAGTACGTGCCGCGGTTCTTCTGCGGGACGACCTGCGGGTAGATGAGGGTCAGCCCGAAGGGGTTCGGCATGAACTGGTAGTCCGCGTGCCAGAACTTGCCGGTCTTCGGGACGCCGACCTGGGTGCCGTCCGCGCTCGCCACGTTGGACGACACGAAGATCTCGGAGACCTCCGGGTGCTGGTACATCGGCTCGTAGTACGTCTCCACCGTGCCGAGGCGGCGGCCGAGCTCGGCGAATTCCGGGGAGGACAGGTGCTGATTGCGCAGCACGACGATCTTGTCGCTGTAGACGCGGGTCTTGATCTCCTCGAAATCCGCTTCCGTGGCGGTGGTGAGATCGAATTCCTCGACGGTTACGCCGAACTTCTTGTCTTCCTGGCGGAGAATCTTCACAAGAGCCTCTCTCGGTGATCAGGGCGCACTCGGCCGAGAGTATCGATGGAGGCTAAAGCCGTTGTTATCCCTGGCTTTCCCCTGGAGGAACCGGAACCGGAATTGCAGCTTCGGTCGCCGCCCGGCTCTTGACGCAGACCCGGGGTCGCGGAACAAGCCCGAGCGGAACGAGGAGAAGCCGCCTCAGCGGCATCCGGAACATGTGCGGGTCTCCCTCTCCGAACGTCTAGGCCGAGAGTTCACCGGGAATACAGGAGGAGGTGGCGGAGCGGGCAAGGACGGTTAAGTTTTGCGGTCATGGTGATGAAAGGATCGCTTTAGTGGAATCTGGTCGGCCTGTTGTTAGGCTGCCGCGCGTTCCACCGTTCAGGATTCAGAGACGAGGATGTCGTGCCCCAGCCCGCCGAGGACGGCTCCGGTACGCGCGACGGCTCCGGGCGGGCGACCGCCCCGGATCCGGGGACGACGGACGCGGCAGCGTCCACCCGCACGGACATCGCCCGGTCGGTGTTCCGGGAGCGCATGCGGCACGCCCTGCCGACCACCGCGGCGGTGGCCGCACTCGGTGAGCCGGCCGGCCTCCTCGCGGGGCCGGGCCGCGCGGGCGGGAAGCACGAGGACGGGGGGCCGGCGAAGTGATCGAGCGGATCCTGCCCGCCCGGGTGGCCAGCTCGGCGGAGTACGCGGACGTGCCGGCCGCCCTCTCCCGCCTCCACCCCGAGGAACGGGCGGCCGTGGCCCGCGCCTCGGAGGGACGCAGGCGGACCTTCGCCACCGGACGGCTGTGCGCGCACCGGGCGCTGGACCGCCTGGGAGCACCCGCCGGGCCCGTTCCCGTGGGCGGCTCGGGAGAGCCGCTGTGGCCCGCGGGCGTGGCCGGGGCCATCACCCACTGCGACGGCTACCGGGCGGCGGCCGCCGCCCGGTCCACGGACCTGGCGGGAATCGGCATCGACGCCGAGCCGCACGTCCCGCTGCCCCCCGGGGTCCTGCAGGCGGTGGCGCTCCCGCACGAGCGCGTCCGGCTCCGGGCCCTGGCCCGGTCCCGGCCCGGCCTGCACTGGGACACGGTCCTCTTCAGCGCCAAGGAGTCCGTCTACAAGACGTGGTTCCCGCTCACCGGCCGCCGGCTCGACTTCACCCAGGCCGAACTGCGGTTCCACCCGGAGCCGGAACCGGCCGCCACCGAGGGCGAGTTCCACGCGCGTCTCCTGGTCGACGGCCCGGTGGTGGCCGGCCGTGCCGTACGGCATTTCGACGGCCGTTGGCTGGTGGCCGACGGACTCGTCCTCACGGCCGTCACCGTATGACCGGGACGGCGGGCCGTGAGCCGCGGGCCGTAGCCGCCCGGGAGGACGTCAGGGCCGGGTGACGCGGACCTGGTAGCTGCCGTCGCGCAGTTCGCCCACCACCGAGACGCTGATTCCGGCCTTCTCGTCGGTGAAGGTCTCACCCGGCCGGAACGGGGCGTCCGACAGCTCGGCGTGCACGTTGGGACGGCGGGTGCAGCCGCCGCTCGCCGTCGAGCTGTCCGACACGGTCACGGGGCCGTGCCCGGTGTCCACGTCGGAGTCCACCTTGTAGACGAGGACGCCGGGCCGGCAGACGGCCTCGTCGTTGCCGGCCCGGGTCCGCACCTCCACGGCGTACCCGACGCTCTCCGACAGCGGGATGAAGGCCAGCTTCATGCCGCCCTCCACCGCCAGCGGGGTCAGGACGTGGTCGCTCGTACCGGACTTCGACGCACAGGAGATCTGGGTGCTGTCCAGCCAGCCCAGCTTCCACTTGTGCCAGCCCATCAGGTCGTTGTTGGCACCCCAGTCCTCGCTCATGATGTCCCAGTGCCCGACCGTGTTCCCGCCGTCGGAGGTGTAGAGGTCGGGCAGCCCGAAGACGTGCCCGTTCTCGTGCGGGAGCACCCGGTAGCCGGTCTCCCGGTAGGTCCCGGAGCCGTCGTCCTGCCGGCTGTAGACGAAGGACGTGTTGGACAGCGGTACCCCGTCGGCCATCGGCGCCTCGCCGTTGCCGGAGAAGGTCACCGAGAGCACGGTGTCCAGGGCGGACGGCCCGGCGTTCGGCGTGACCAGGATGTTGACCAGGTCGTACCGGCTGAAGTCGACCTCGGCGTCGGCGGCCTTCGCGATGTGCTCGACGAGCTGCCGGTAGCCCGGTTCGTACGAGGACCCGCGCTCGATGCCGTACGCCGCGAACGGCATCGGCATCCGCAGCCAGGTCTTCACGGGCGCCTCGGCCCGGTAGGTCAGGCGGCCGTAGGAACTGGTGCGGAACCACTCGGAGGTCTGCGGGAAGAACTCCGCCAGCCGGTCCAGCGCCGTGCCCTCGCCCTTGGCGTCAGGGAAGTCGATCATCAGGTTCAGCGCCCGGACCTCTCCCGTCGAGCGCGAGTACCCCGGCGGGGTCGGTATGCCCTCGGACATCTGCACGCCCATCGTCCCGGCGATCCGGCACGGCGCGAGCGCCGACTCGACGGTCGTGGCCACCGGCCCGGCCGCGGACTGGCCGCGGCCGGATATGCCCGTGCTCGCGGTCGCCGTGACCCCGATCGCCAGCGCGGTCAGGCCGATGTACGCGCCGGTGAGGCGTGGTCTGCGTATCCGGCGGCGGGTCTGCGTCATGGAGCTCGCCCTCGGGTCCGCGGCAGCCGGCCGTGTCCGGTCTGCGCCCTGTGCGGTTCACCCTCCGTCGGGCGCGCCGCGCCCGCGCGTCGGGAGAGGCCAAACGGTGACGGGCGGCCCCGGCGGAGTGACCCGGCTCACACGAAGGAGTGAAATAACCGGGGAGCGGCTCCCCGTTTGTATGTGAGTCCCCGTAAGCGGGGAGCGGCTCCCCGCTTACGAGGAGCCGGCCCGTACCGCCCGGTTCGACCACCGCCCCCGGAAAGGCCTTGGAGATGAAGCGCCCCAGCACGACCGCAGCGGCCGTCCCGACCGCCCCGGAGGCGGCCGCGGACCCGGCGGCCCCGGAGTCCGGCCGGGCCTGCGGGGCCGGCCGGGCCTGCGGGACCGGCGGCTCGGGTGCGGGTGCCGTACCGCGCCCGCGCGCCGACGCGGTCCGCAACCGCGAGCGGATCCTGGCGGCGGCCCGCGAGGCGTTCGTCGAGTTCGGCTCGGCGGCCCCCCTCGACGAGGTGGCCCGGCGGGCGGGCATCGGCAACGCCACCCTCTACCGGCACTTCCCCGACCGCGACACCCTCGTCCACCATGTCGTGCTCTTCACGACCGAGCGGGTCACGGCCTCGGCCGAGGCCGCACTCGCCGAGGAACCCGACGCCTTCGCCGCGCTGTGCCGGTTCACGCACGCCGCCGCCGACGAGCGGATCGGCGCCCTGTGCCCGATGCTCGCCGACGGCTTCGACCAGGACCACCCCGAACTCCTCGCGGCGCGCACCGCCTTGGCGGAGGCCGTCGAGACCCTGCTGACCGCGGGGCAGGAGTCCGGACTGGTCCGCGCGGACATCGGTGTCGGCGACCTGATGGTCGCCCTCTCCCAGCTCAGCCGCCCCCTCCCGGGCACCGCCTGCTTCGACACCGACCGCTTCGCCCACCGTCATCTCCAGCTCTTCCTCGACGGGCTGCGGACCCCGGCCCGCTCCGAACTCCCCGGCTCCGCCGCCACGTTGGAAGACCTGACGCTGAAAACCATGTGACACCGCAAGGCCTTACGAACTAGCATTTTTCAGTCATTCCGCACAGTGAAGTGGGTATCCCCATGCCGAAAACAGCCGCGACACCCGTGTCGGCTGCCGATCCCAGCCGCTGGAAGGCGCTCGTCTTCATAGCCCTGGCCCAGCTGATGGTCGTCCTCGACGCGACCATCGTGAACATCGCCCTCCCCTCCGCCCAGACCGACCTGGGCATCTCCGACGGCAACCGCCAGTGGGTCATCACCGCGTACGCGCTCGCCTTCGGCGGACTGCTCCTCTTCGGCGGCCGCATCGCCGACAAGTGGGGCCGCAAGAACGCCTTCGTCGTCGGTCTCGTCGGCTTCGCCCTGGCCTCCGCGCTCGGCGGCGCCGCGAACGGCGAGGCCATGATGCTCGGCGCCCGCGCCCTCCAGGGTGCCTTCGGCGCGCTGCTCGCGCCGGCGGCCCTCTCCCTGCTCGCGGTGATGTTCACCGACGCCAAGGAGCGCGCCAAGGCCTTCGGCATCTACGGCGCGATCGCGGGCGGTGGCGGCGCCGTCGGCCTGATCCTCGGTGGCTTCCTCACCGAGTACCTCGACTGGCGCTGGACCTTCTTCGTCAACATCCCCTTCGCGGTCGTCGCGGCCGTGGGCGCCTGGATGGTCATCCGCGAGCCCGCCGGCTCCCGCAACCGCGCCCCGCTGGACATCCCCGGCGTGGTCCTGTCCACCGCCGGTCTCGTGGCCCTGGTGTACGGCTTCACCCGCGCCGAGTCGGCCGGCTGGTCGGACGCGGTCACCGTGGCCATGTTCATCGCCTCGGCGGCCCTGCTCGCGGCGTTCGTCCTCGTCGAGTCCAAGGTGAAGTCCCCGCTGCTGCCCCTGCGCGTCCTGCTGGAGCGCAACCGCGGTGGTGTCTACCTCTCGCTCGGCCTGGCCGTCATCGCGATGTTCGGCCTGTTCCTCTTCCTCACCTACTACCTGCAGGTCGTGAAGGGCTTCTCACCGGTCAAGACCGGCTTCGCCTTCCTGCCGATGATCGCGGGCATGATCCTGGGCTCCACCCAGATCGGCGCCCGCCTGATGACCCGCGTCGCGCCGCGCCTGCTGATGGGCCCGGGCTTCCTGGTCGCCGCGGTCGGCATGCTGCTCCTGACCCAGCTGGAGGTCGGCTCCTCCTACCCGGCGCTGATCCTGCCGGCGCAGCTGCTGCTCGGCCTCGGCATGGGCACGGCCTTCATGCCGGCCATGTCCCTGTCCACACACGGGGTGAACCCGGCCGACGCCGGTGTCGCCTCCGCCATGGTCAACACCTCGCAGCAGGTCGGCGGCGCCATCGGTACGGCACTGCTGAACACCATCGCCGCCTCGGCCACCACGGCCTACCTGACCGACCACGCGGCCGAGGCCGCCGCCGGCGGGGACGCGGCCCGGCTGGTGCAGGCACAGGCCATGGTCGAGGGCTACGCCTCCGCCATCTGGTGGGCGGTGGGCATCCTGGCCGCCAGCGCGGCCATCGCCCTGACGCTGATCAACACCGGCCGTCCGGGCGCGGGCGACCCGGTGGCCTCGGGGTCCGGCTCCGCCGAGGACGCGGAGTTCAAGGTCCCGGTGATCGCCCACTGATCCGCGCCGCGGGTACGCGGGAATGACTGCACACCCCGCCTGGTTCAAATTTGAACCAGGCGGGGTCGGTCTTTTCGAGGCAGCCCCGAACGACGACGGAGGAGCGCCCCCATGACCCCGGCCACCGCAACCCACGCCCCCACGGGCGCGACCCCCGGCGGGACGCGCATGCCGGCGCTCTACCTCAGCCACGGGGCGCCGCCGCTCGCCGACGACCCGGTCTGGCCCGGCGAGCTCGCCGCCTGGTCGGCGGACCTGCCCCGCCCCACGGCGATACTCATGGTCTCCGCCCACTGGGAGGAGGCCCCCCTCGCCCTCGGCGCCACCGAGCCCGCCCCGCTCGTCCACGACTTCTGGGGCTTCCCCGAGCACTACTACCGCGTCCGCTACGACGCCCCGGGCGCTCCGGAGCTGGCCGCCTCGGTCCGGGCGCTGCTGCGGGCCCCCGGCACCCCGGTCCAGGACATCCCGGACCGCGGCCTGGACCACGGCGCGTACGTACCGCTGGTGGAGATGTTCCCCGAGGCCGACATACCGGTCCTGCAGATGTCCCTGCCGACGCTGGACCCGCGCCGCCTGATGGACGTCGGCCGCAAGCTCGCGCCCCTGCGCGACGAGGGCGTCCTCATCGTCGGCAGCGGCTTCTTCACCCACAACCTCGCCGCGCTGCGCCACACGGGCCCGGGAGTCCCCGCCTGGTCCGCGGAGTTCGACGCGTGGGGCCACGAGGCGCTGGCCGCCGGTGACGTCGACGCCCTGCTCGACTTCGAGGCCAGGTCCCCCTCGGGCCGCCTGGCGCACCCCCGTACGGAACACTTCGCCCCGCTCTTCGTCACCCTCGGCGCGGCCGACGCCACCGGCGACCTCGGAGCCCGCCGCGACCCGGTGGACGGCTTCTGGATGGGCCTGTCGAAGCGCAGCCTGCAGTTCGGCTAAGAGGGTCCCCTCGGGGCCCCGGTGATCGACTCGTCGATGGTGAACCCCTTGGCGGGTCCCTCGGGCACGGTCACGGCCGTGCCGTACGGCACCCGGACCTCGTCGTCGTAGACGGCCTGGACCGGGTCCGGCGCGGTCAGAAGGGTGACCATGCCGAGTTCGTCGTGATCGTCGATCAGGACGTAGATCGGGATGCCCGCGCGTGCGTAGGCCCGGCGCTTGCGGACTCGGTCGCGGGACACGCTGGTGCGCCCGGGAGAGACGACCTCGACGACCATCTCCACGGCCGAGGCCTTGATGCCGATGCCGTCCTCGGTGACGTGTTCCGGGGTGTCCCTCGGTGCGATGAACACATCGGGGATCAGGACCTTGCGTCCGTGGATGACGTTCATGTCCTGTCTGGCGACGTATTCACTCCCGGCCAGGAACAGCACGAGCCCGTCACGTAGATCGTTGGCCGTCCTGCCATGTGAGTAACGACCGGTGGGTGACACTTCGATGGACTCCTCGATGATTTCGGCGTGGAAGCCCTCGGGGAGTTTCTCGACTGCGGCCTGCCATGCGAGCCAGAGGGCCTCGTCCAGTTCTGAGTACGGACGGGTGGCCTCGGGGGTCGGCTCATGGGCGAGAGCGGTCATGGGTGCAGCACCTCCTCCTCAAGTGTGGGCGTCGCCGACCGGGCGGCACAAGCGACGTCCCGCACGCTACGGAGGCCGCGTCCCGTGCCGCCGAAATATGCCCGAGCCTCACCCGAACGGGTGTGCAGGCAACCGGACGGCCGCGGGGGCCGTCCTCAGGGGTGGGAGTGCGGTCGGGACGACGGCGTTGCGAGTGAACGCGGTGGCGCCGAGCGTGACGGCCGTCTCACGGGCGCGTCTCACGGGCGCGCGCCCGCGGGGGTGCCGGATCGCCCCCGTTCCGGGGGCTGACCTGCACCTCTTCGAGGCCGCGTGGCATCCGGCCCCCTCTCGTGGCGGGGCAGGATACTGCAAGATCTCGAAAAAGAGGGACCAGCGTGGGAATTCTGTCCCGTTTCCAGTCGTTGTTTCCTTCGGAAGCGGGCACTCGGGAGAGTGTCCGAGGGCGCACCACCGCATCACGGTGGCCGTCCGGCAGCCGCACCGCGACCGAACTCATCGCAAGGGAGCACGCATGGCAACCCGCGCCGTCGCCCGCCGTCAGTCCACGAGCAGCGCACGCGCTGTGGGCGGGGAGATCGCAGACCGCGACCTGGTCGGGATGTACCTGGACGAGATCGCGCGCACCCCGCTCCTCGACGCCGCCAGGGAAGTGGAGCTCTCCCAGATCATCGAGGCCGGTGTCTACGCCCAGCAGATCCTCGAAGGCGCGACGGAGCGCGAGGGGGACGCCCCCACCCGCGAGGAACTGGAGGCGCTGGCCGCCGAGGGGGAGCGGGCGAAGGAAGTGTTCATCCGCTCCAACCTCCGCCTCGTCGTCGCCGTCGCCCGGCGCTATCCGCGCAGCGGCCTGCCCCTCCTCGACCTGATCCAGGAGGGCAACGCCGGCCTGGTCCGCGCCGTGGAGAAGTTCGACTACACCAAGGGCTTCAAGTTCTCCACGTACGCCACGTGGTGGATCCGCCAGGCGATCACCCGCTCCATCGCCGACCAGTCCCGCACCATCCGCCTCCCCGTCCACCTGGTCGAGGAGCTGGGCCGGATCCGCCGGGTCCAGCGCGAGTTCAACCGGGAGAACGGCCGCGACCCGGAGCACGCCGAGATCGCCGCCGAGCTGGATTCGACGGAGAAGCGCGTCGGTGACGTACTGGACTGGGCGCGCGACCCGGTCAGCCTGAACATGTCGGTGGACGACGACGGCGACACCCAGTTCGGTGACCTCCTGGAGGACACCTCGGCGATCTCCCCCGAGCAGTCCGTGCTCTCGCTGCTGCGCAGCGAGGAGCTGGAGGACCTGCTCGGCAAGCTCGACCAGCGCACCGCGTCCATCATCAAGATGCGGTACGGGATCGACGACGGCCGCGAGCGGACCCTGACGGAGGTCGGCAAGCAGCACGGCCTGACCCGCGAGCGGATCCGCCAGATCGAGAAGCACGCCCTGCTGGAGCTCAAGCGGATGGCGCGCGACACCGGCTTCGACGCCGTGGCCTGACCGCCCGCCGCCCAGCCCCCGAACGAGCCCCGGTGCCTATCCCCCCCAGGCGCCGGGGCTCCCCCCTGCCCCCGCCCAGGCGTGTCCGCGCGGTCCCGCCCGCCCCGCGGGACTGCACGGACCTACGAGTCCTCCGCCTCCCGCGCGGAACCCGCTCCGCTCAGGCGCGCCCCCAGCGTGCGGGCCGCCTCCGCCAGCGAACCCGGCGCGCGGACCGTGAAGGCCAGGCCCGTCAGGGCCAGCCGGGCCGCCAGCCACTCCGGGGCGTCCCGGCTCTCGAAGCGGACCACGGCCGGTGCGCCCCCGCCCGGCACCGCGGCCGTCCGCAGCCACTGAGGCAGCTCCGCCGCGCCCGCCTCGAAGGCGACCTCCACCGCGTACGTCCGCGAGCCGTTCGCGCCGAGCCCCCGCCGTACGAACTCCTCCGGGTCCATCGGCAGCTCCCGCGGCGCGAACCGGGCCCCCGTCGCGAAGGGCTCGGCCACCCGGTCCACCCGGAAGGTCCGCCAGTCCTCCCGTTCCATGTCGTAGGCGACGAGGTACCAGCGGCTGCCCGTGCTGACCAGCCGGTACGGCTCCACCAGCCGTCGTGACTCGGCCCCGTCCCGCGCCCGGTAGGCGAACCGCAGCCGCTCCGGCCCCGCCACCGCCGACGCCATCGTCGTCAGCGTCCGCGGGTCCACACTGGCCCCGTCCCCCCGCGTCAGCGCGATGGTGGCCGACTGCAGCGTGCCCACCCGGTGCCGCAGCCGCGACGGCAGGACCTGCTCCAGTTTCGCCAGGGCGCGTACGGAGGCCTCCTCGACCCCCTCGATCGCATGCCCGGCCCCCGCCCGGAGCCCCACCGCGATCGCCACGGCCTCCTCGTCGTCGAGCAGGAGCGGCGGCATCGCCGCTCCCGCCACCAGCCGGTAGCCGCCCTCGGCCCCGAGCGTGGCCTCCACCGGGTAGCCGAGCTCCCGCAGCCGTTCGATGTCGCGCCGGATGGTCCGCGCGCTCACCCGAAGCCGCTCCGCCAGCTCGCTCCCCGGCCACTCGCGCGGGGTCTGGAGGAGGGACAGCAGGGAGAGCAGCCGTGCCGGTGTGTCGGTCATGTGATCCAGGTTGCCAGCGAAATAGGACACTCGCTGACCTATATCCCGTCTAGGTTTCTCCTCATGACCACCGAGACGTCCAGGACAGCGCCCGAAAGAGAGAACGGGCCCGCACGAGAAGAGCGGAACGACGTAGCCCACGACGCACCCAGCTCACCCCCCGACCGCCGCCGCTGGCTGGCGCTCGCCATCGTGATGACCGCGGCCTTCATGGACCTGGTCGACGTCACGATCGTCAACATCGCGATACCCACCCTGCGCCAAAGCTTCGGCGCGTCCACCAGCGCGATCCAGTGGATCACCGCCGGCTACGCGCTCGCGTTCGCCGCAGGGCTCATCACCGGCGGCCGTCTCGGTGACATCTACGGACGCAAGCGCCTCTTCCTCATCGGCATCGCCGGCTTCACCGCCGCCTCGCTGCTCTGCGGCATCGCGGCCGACCCGGCCATGCTCGTCGCCTCCCGCATCCTCCAGGGCGGTATGGCCGCCATGATGGTGCCGCAGGTGCTGGCCATCATCCACGTCACCTTCCCGCCCCAGGAGCGCGGCAAGGTCTTCGGGATGTTCGGCGCGATCGTGGGCCTCGGTGCCGTCTCCGGCCCCATGCTCGGCGCGCTGCTCACCGAGTGGAACCTCTTCGGCCTCGAATGGCGCCCGATCTTCCTGATCAACCTGCCCGTCGGTATCGCGGGTGTGATCCTGGGCCGCAGGTTCATCACCGAGTCGAAGGCCCCGCAGGCGCTGCGGCTGGACCTGGTGGGCGTGGTCCTCGCGACCCTCGCCCTCGTCATGCTGATCTTCCCGCTCACCCAGGGCCGCGAGAACGGCTGGCCGGTGTGGGGCTTCATCCTCATGATCGCTTCGCCGTTCGTCTTCGCCGTGTTCATCGCGTACGAGATGTACAAGACCAGGAAGGACGGCTCCCCGCTCGTCGAGCTCTCCCTCTTCAAGGTCAAGAGCTTCGCCGGCGGCATCGCGGTCCAGCTGACCTTCGGCATCGCGACCGGCATCTTCTTCCTGGTCTGGACGCTCTACATGCAGATGGGCCTCGGCTGGAGCGCGCTGCGGGCCGGCACCACCGGCATCCCCTTCTCCATCGCCGTGTCGGTGGCCGCCGGCCTCTCGGTCGAGAAGCTCGTCCCGCGCTTCGGCCGCAAGGTGCTCCAGGCGGGCGCCGTGGTCATGGCCGCGGGCCTGATCCTCTACATCTGGGAGTCCGAGCACTACGGCATGGAGATAGCCTCCTGGCAGATGGCCGCCCCGCTGATCCTCATGGGCATCGGCATGGGCCTGATCGTCGCCCCGCTCAACGACACCACGCTGTCCGAGGTGCCGCGCCGGGACGCGGGCTCGGCCTCCGGCCTGATCAACACCACCGGGCAGATGGGCAACGCGCTGGGCCTCGCCCTGACTTCCGTGGTCTTCTTCGGGCTGATCGAGGACGACATGCTCTTCGGCCCGCCCTACGTCGAGGCCTTCCGCGGTGCGCTCTGGTGGGTCGTGGGTGTGCTGGTGGTCATCTCCCTGGTGATGTTCATGCTGCCGCGCAAGGCGATCCCGATGGCGGAGCGCGAGGGCGCCGCCGAGCATGCGGGCGGCACCCCGAGCGGTACTCCGGAGAAGGTGCCCGCCCTCTAGCCGGTGCCGGCCCCGCCCCGGGTCCTGCGGACGGGGGGGGGGGGGCGGCGGGGGGGGGGGGGGGGGGCGGGGCGGGGGACCCCGATCGTGGGGGCGGGGGAGGTGCGTAGACTAGCAGACAAGAAGCTAACACCCAAGGG